>JBBRXE010000049.1:0-10950 GCA_038248695.1 Candidatus Limnocylindria bacterium
AAGGAGCGCAGCTCGTCCTCGCACGCGGCGACCACGCGACTGGCCTCGACGACGAAGAACGAGCCCATCTTCGTCGAGTCGACGATCAGAAGGGTGTGGCCGCGGTCGTTGCGATCGAGCACGATGCGGTCCTCGCCGTGGTAGCTGATCGCCCAGTTCGACTGCAGCTGGACGATCTCGGCGAGCAGCACCTTCTCGCTGAACGCCCAGTCCAGGAACGCCGCGTTGACCGCGACCACCACGTCGCGCAGCTGGTGGGTCGTATTACGGCGCAACCGCGACAGGAAGTGGACCATCCGCAGCTGCGCGAACGGGTCGCCCGCGCGCGCGACCTGCGGCGGCGCGAGCGTTGGGTCCGGCATCCCCTCGGGAGCGGGCCCCGTCATCGGCGGCTGGGCCGTATCGGTCAATTGTTGGTGCCGTCGCCGGTCTCGATCGGAACGCCGACGAGCGATCCGTACTCGGTCCACGACCCGTCGTAGTTGCGCACGTTCGGGTAGCCGAGCAGCTCGGAGAGGACGAACCAGGTGTGGCTCGACCGCTCGCCGATACGACAGTAGGCCACGATCTCCTTCTCCTCGCTGATCCCCTTGGAGGCGTACAGCTCCCGCAGCTCGTCGAGCGGCTTGAACGTGCCGTCCTCGGCAACAACCGTCGACCATGGCACGTTGATGGCGCTCGGAATGTGGCCCTTGCGCTGTGCCCCCTCCTGCGGAAGGCCTTCGGGCGCCGAAAGCTCGCCCGCGTATTCTGCGGGCGATCGCACGTCGACCAGGCCGCTTGTCGCCTCACCGATGCCGGCAAGCACCTGGTCGCGATAGGCGCGCAGCTCCTCGCGGGTCTCCTGCGGGACGGTGAAACCGCCTCTGGCGTGCTGCGGCGTATTGGTCGTCAACGGCAGGCCGTCGGCCTCGATCCTGGCTCGTCCCCCGTCGATCAGGCGCACGTTGTCGATGCCGTGGTAGCGCAACTGCCAGTACGCCCAGGCCGCGAACCAGTTGTGATTGTCGCCGTACAGCACGATCAGCGTCTCTTCGCCGATGCCTGCGGAGCGCAGCAGCGCCTGGAGATCCTCGCGAGTCACGAGGTCGCGGCGGATGGTATCGGTCAGCTGCGTCGTCCAATTGAAGCCGACGGCGCCCGGCAGGTGACCTTCGTCGTAGGAACGCGTGTTGACGTCGACTTCGACGAATCGCACGTTGGGATCGGAGAGATGCTGCCGGGTCCACTCGATGTCGACGAGCGCTGCGGGCAGCGATGATGAGCGAGCTGTGTTCACAGCTGTCATGGGTGGGTCGAGACTCCTTACGAGTCTTGATCGACGGGCGCGCGGGCTCTTGCCGCGCGGGCGGAGAGTTGGAGGCGGCCGAATCCCGACCGTTCTGGTCGGAGTATGGCGCAGCTGGCGCGCAGCTTCAAGAAGGCGCCCGGCTCCAACGAGCGGCGGGTGGGCCGGCGGCGTCGAGGATTAGTGCTTGTTCTGCCCGGGCGCGGTGTCGCGGCCGTTGACCTTGCCGTCGCTGGCCGCGTCGGTCGCATCAGCCGCCTGGTCGTGGCCCTGCCCGTGGCCGCCGCTCATGATCCAGCCGATGCCGGGGGAGACGGGGACCGAGCCATCGGCGTCGTTGAGCTGCTTGGCGATCTGGCCCCAGCCTGCGCCCGCGTCGCGCAGCGCTCGGAGGTCGGCGAGCGCCCTGCCGCCGGTGGCATCCGACCACGAGAGCAGCCGCACCGCGCCGCCGACGCCATACGCGTCGATCAGGCCGGACAGCGTATCCGCGTCGGTGTCGATGCCGGCATCGGACAGTCGCTGCAGCACTTTCGCCACAAGGTCGGCCGCGGGCGGGCCATGGGTCACGTCGTCGGCCTCGTCATTTGGATCGGCGGCGGGCTGATCGGCATCCTCCGAGGCAGACGCCTGCGGATCGTGCGATGCGGCGACCGCCGAGCGATGATCCAGCGCGACCGGATTCTGGACGGCGAACGCCGTGCCGGCGATCAGCAGGAGCAGGGCGACAGCGGCGATCGTGGTGCGGGCAGCCCTGTTCATGCCAAGAATCGTAACGCCCGATAGCGTGGCGCGCTAGCCGAGCGGGCCGATTTCGGTGCCCGCCGACAACGGACCCCCTAGTACTCTCGTCTGGTTGGGCATCAATCCGGGCACAGCTACCGTGCAACCCAACGAACCCACGGCAAACCGCGGGGATTCCCAAGGAGGGATGGTTGACCTTCTGGAACTGGCGCCGCGGAGCATCCGGCGGCGCAACGGCGGGCAGTGCTGCCATCGCCCTCGCGCCGGAGCTCGCGCCCATCGAGCTGTACACCGCTGACTCGCGCGTGGTCGGCTGGATCGCCGCGAACGGCCAGCGCGTCACCGACCTCCTCAATGACAACGATGAGCTGCGTCTATGGCGGCCGCTGCCCGGCCCGCTCGACGGCGAGCCAAAGGCGCTGCCCCAGCCCGGCGAAGTCGCCGACGCCGAATGGCAGACGATCGTGACCGAGACGATGATCCTGGCGATGCCGCCAGAATGGCGCGCCAGCCGACAGCTCCGCCTCCATAAGCGGCTCCGCCGCGTGGCGCTCAGCGCGGGGCCGTTCAGCGTCACCGGCAACCTGCACCTGCATCCGGGCACCGAAATCGGCCATCACCTGCTCACGCGCACGCAGCGCTTCCTGCCGCTGACCGATGCCTACATCCTGCACAACGGCGAGCCGCCGTTCGAGCACGTCGTCTCGGTGGTGATCGTGAACACCGCACACGTCACCAGCCTGACGCCGCTGGTCACGCTCGCCTAGCAATCTGCCTCGCGGCAGATGCCGAGGAGCTGGGGCGGCGGTGCGTCGGGACTGGGGCGGCAGGCTCGGTGCCGGGCGGGCGATAATCGCCGCATGGCCCAGCTGCGCACCTCGATCGATCCCGCCTCGGCGACTACCCGCGCTAATGTCGAGGCAATGCGCCTCGATGTCGACGAGCTGCGGACGCGCACCGCTGCGCTCACCGCAGGCGGCGCCGGCGGTGAGCCGCGATCGATCGAGCGGCATCGCGGCCGCGGCAAGCTGCCGGTGCGTGAGCGCGTGAACCGGCTCATCGATCCGGGCAGCGCCTTCCTGGAGCTCTCCGCCCTGGCGGCAAACGGCCTGTATGACGATGATGCGCCGGGTGCGGGGATCGTGACCGGCATCGGCCCGGTCGAGGGCGTCGACTGCGTCGTGGTGGCCAACGACGCCACCGTCAAGGGCGGCACCTACTACCCGATGACCGTGCGCAAGCACCTGCGCGCGCAGGAGATCGCGCTCGAGAACCGTCTGCCGTGCCTCTACCTGGTCGATTCGGGCGGTGCCTTCCTGCCGCTGCAGGATGAGGTTTTCCCCGATGTCGACGACTTCGGCCGGATCTTCTACAACCAGGCACAGCTCTCGGCGCGCGGGGTGCCGCAGATCGCGCTGGTGATGGGCTCCTGCACGGCCGGCGGCGCGTATGTGCCGGCGATGTCCGACGAGACGGTCATCGTCAAGGGAACAGGCACGATCTTCCTTGGCGGCCCGCCGCTGGTGAAGGCGGCAACCGGCGAGGAGGTCACCGCCGAGGAGCTCGGCGGTGCCGAGGTGCACACCGTGCAGTCGGGCGTGGCGGACCACTACGCGCTCGATGACGAGCACGCCCTGGCCATCGGGCGCGCGATCGTGCGCAATTTGGCCTGGAGCAAGCCCGCGCCGCCCTGGCCGATGTCGCCGGTGCGGGAGCCATCGGTCGATCCCGACAGCCTGTACGGTGTCATCCCGTCCGATGCGCGGCAGTCGTACGACGTGCGCGAGGTCATCGCCCGGCTGGTCGATGGCAGTGAATTCCACGAGTTCAAGGCGCGCTACGGCGAGACGCTGGTCTGCGGCTTCGCGCACCTCGAGGGCCATCCAGTTGGGATCCTGGCCAACAACGGGATCCTCTTCAGCTCGTCATCGCTGAAGGGCGCACATTTCATCGAGCTCGCCTCGCAGCGACGCATCCCGCTCGTCTTCCTGCAGAACATCACCGGCTTCATGGTTGGCCGCGAGTACGAGGCCGGCGGCATTGCCAAGGACGGGGCCAAGTTGGTCACCGCGGTGGCCACCACGTCCGTGCCGAAGTTCACGGTGATCGTCGGCGGGTCGTTCGGCGCCGGCAACTACGGCATGGCCGGCCGCGCCTACGGGCCGCGCCAGCTGTGGATGTGGCCCAACGCCCGCATCTCGGTGATGGGCGGTGCCCAGGCGGCGCGGGTGCTGTCCACCGTTCGCGGCGGATTTGAGACCGATGCCGATCGTGACGCCTTCGAGGCGCCGATCCTGGCCGAGTACGAGCGGCAGGGATCGCCGTACTACTCCACCGCGCGGCTGTGGGACGACGGGGTCATCGATCCGCTCGATACGCGACGCGTGCTGGCGCTGGGCATCAGCGCAGCGCTCAACGCCCCGATTCCCGAGACGAGGTTCGGCGTCTTCCGCATGTGACTGGCCTATCGCGTCGATCGAGTGGTGGATGACCACGCACCGATGCTGAGCAATTGGTGGACAACACACTCCGGTGCGGAAGGTTGGGCTCAGGCAGAGGCGGCAGGAATCAGCGGTCCTTACGCCGTGCCACGAGATCTTGTCATCTGCCTGTCCTGAGGGCGGTGGGCGACGCCTGGCACCGTGCGGTGGCCACGGCAGCCTGAGTTCACGCTCGGCCGTAAGCTGGCACCGCCATCACAGCCCCAATTCGACTGTCTAACGACCTCACAACAGGCAGGTGACGGAAGACGCCATGTCCGCGGCCCCTTCTCCGCGGTAGACGATAATGGGCCGCCGCCGCGGTGCGATCCGACTCTGGCGAGGCGGTGTGAGATTCTGCCGTCCTATCGCGATGTTGGTTCAACCGAATCGTGGTCAACGCCTGTCGTGACCAGCTCCGCCGTCAGCGCCGGGTCCCGTACACCTTCATGGCCGATACGCCGCCGGGTGCGGTATCGGCCGCAGTATTCTCCTGGAACAACCAGCCGTACTACAGCCCAGTGATGGCTTTGACCACCGGCGGGACCTACGACATCCTCTTCAAGTACGGCAGCAGTTCGGTTGCCGCCGCCAACGCACAGGGTGTGTGGCGCTGGCGTCCCGGGACGGTCAACCTGGAACCCGTGGCCTTGCCCGACGGGGTCGACCCTGCGGCCATCCTCGCGCTCAGCCCGGACCTTCGGCAGGCGCTCGTCGGTCCGCCCTCGACCGCATTCGTCGACCTGGCATCGGGAACCAGGATTGGCGGGCCGGACTGGGCCAATGCCACCGCGTTCTGGATACCCGGCGGCGCCTATGGCATCGTCTTCGGCGGGCCGCCACCGATGTCGATGATCGTCCGCCTCCGCTGACCGCGTTGTTGCGCACTATCGGTTCGCGGACTCTACGCATACCAGCTCCGCATGAACAGGGCTGGACCATGCAGCACTACCGCCGGAGTTGCAGGTCAGCCTGCTCAAGGACGAACCGCACCCCGAACAGCTCCGCGGAACGTGCTGGCGCTTCGGCCGCGAGGGTGATGACCACGGGGGCGCTGGCTTCGGCCCCTCGCACCAGGCGCACGACGTGCTGCCCGATGCTGCACACCGCCGCACTGCCGACCAGGGAGAAGGTCATACCCAGCTGCTTGGAGTACTCGGCCGCGCTGGCGACCGGGTCCGCCACCGCCAGCTCGAGGCGCGCGAGGCGGACGCGCGAGCCGAGCGGATGACGGAAGGCAGCGCGCTCGTCGAGGATCTCGGCGCCCCATTCGGCACCGACCATGGCGTGCTCGATGAGGATCGGCAGTCCGTCGGGACCGATGCGCGGCGGCATGGCCGTCCACCACTCCACCACCTCGCCGTCGGGCCGGCGGCGCGAACCGTGGACCGGGTCGCCGATCTCGCTGCCGTACCCGCGCAGCGCGCGGACATCGGGCTCCACTGGCCGATCGTCGAGCGCATAGGCGGCGAAGCCACCACCGCGCTGCAACGCCGTGACGGCGGCGGCGCCCATCGCCCAGCCGCCGGCCTGCGCCTCGTCGTCGACACCGATCAGCTCGAGATAGGACGCATCGGCAAGCCAGATGAGGCGGTTGTAGGTGCCGAAGCCTTCATGCCTGCCACCGCCCTGCGCTACGAGGCCCAGCTGCCGTTCGAGGTCGGCCGCGGCGGCGTCCGGGTCGGGCACGGCGATGGCGATGTGGTCGATGCCGTGCAGCATGGCTCGATGCTAGCACCGGCCCGCATCGGGTAGGCTGCGGTGGTGACCTCCCGACCGACTCACAGCCCCGAGACCGCGCCCGCGCCGGGGTCGCATGACCGCGGCACGCCGACCGGCTCGCTCGAGGTCAGTGCCGCGGCGCTCTTCGAGGCGATGATCGCCGCGCGCGACGGCGAGGGGCGCGAGACGGGGCCACTGCACGAGTTCTATCGGACCCTGATGCAGTCGACCCTGCTGCTGCCGGTGCCGCCGGATCACGGCGAGGATGCGAAAGCGGCACTGGCGAGCGCCGTCAACGACGACGCCGAGGTCGAGATCAGCGTGATGCTCGCCCGTGACCCTGACGGCCAGCCGACCAGCGTCCTCTTCGGCTCGTTCGCGGCCCTCTCGGCGTGGGCGCCGGGCGGAACCGGCAATCTGCCGCTGCCGGCACGCATTGTGTTCGCCAATCTCGTCTCATCAGGACTGCCGGCGATCATGGATCCGGCGGGGCCTATTCCGTACCGCTTCGAACCGTTCGAGGTCGCCGCGCTCGCGGCGGGACTCCTGCCGGGTACCGACGAGCTGCTTTTCCAGCCGTCGTCTCGCAACTCCATTCGGCTGCGACTGCCGGGTCCGGAGATGCTGCCATTGGAGCGGTCGCTCGCTGCCGCGCTGCAGCCATCGGGCGTGGTGGAGGCATACCTGGTCGTCTCCGAGGCCAATGCGGGGCAGCACCTGCTCCTCGGCCTGCGGGGCGACGAAGGCGCATCGGTCACTGTCGACGTCCCCGACGGGACCGATGTCGTCTGGCTCGAGGAGCCGCTGCTCGGTTCAGTGCGCTCCGTCGTCGAACCGTTCTTCCGCCGATGAGCGGCGTCCGCGTCGAGCGCTCCGAGGGCGTTGCCCGGGTGACGCTCGACCGACCCGAGGTGCGCAACGCGTTCAACGCCGAGCTCATCGCCGAGCTGCACGCGATCTTCAGCGCACTCGCCGGCGAGGAACCGGCGGAGCTGCGGTGCGTCGTGCTGGCGGGCGCCGGCCGCTCGTTCTGCGCCGGTGCCGACATCGAGTGGATGCGCGCCGCAGTCAGCCTGTCGCTCGCCGAGAACGAGGCGGACGCCGGCCGCATGGCCGACATGTTCACGGCGATCGACGCCTGCCCAGTGCCGGTCATCGCACGCGTCCAGGGCGCGGCGCTCGGCGGGGGGATGGGGCTGTGTGCGGTCGCGGACGTGGTCGTCGCCATGAAGGACTGCCTCTTCGGCTTCACCGAGGCGAAGCTCGGTATCCTGCCGGCCGTCATCGCACCATACGTGCTGGCCAAGATCGGCGAGTCGGCGGCACGCCGCTTCTTTGCGACCGGTGAGCGCTTCTCGGCGGATCGCGCTCGTGAGATCGGGCTGGTCCACGAGGTCGTCGCCGACGAGGCCGCACTCGACGAGCGTGTAGCGGCTGTGGTCGATGAGATTGATTCCTCGGGGCCGATGGCGACACGGGCGGCCAAGGCCATGATCCGCGCACTGCGAACTCGTTCGGCCGACGAGGCACGCACGCTCACCGTCGAGCGCATCGCCCGGCAGCGAACCTCGGCCGAGGGCCAGGCGGGCCTGGTGGCATTCCTCGATAAGCGCCCTCCGCCCTGGCGCGGCTGAACGTGGCTGGACGCGGCCGGACCCGGCCGCGTCATGCGACAATCGCGACATGCCTGACGATGAGCTGCGGCCGCGCGAGGTCGCCGATCTGCTGGGTGTCACGGTGCGAACGGTTCAGCGCTGGATCAGGGATGGTCGGCTGCCCGCCAGGCGCGTCGGTGGTCGCGTGCGTGTGTCGCGTTCGTCGCTCGGCGTGGTGGCAGCAGCGCCCCGATCCACCTCGACACGTACGCCGTCGCACAGGATTCGCCGCCTGCTGATCGCCAACCGCGGCGAGATCGCGGTGCGCGTCGCCCGCACGGCGCGGCCCCTCGGCATCAGGGCGATCGGTGTCCATACCGGCGACGATCGCGCGCCGGAGGGCATGGACGAGGTGGCCCTCGTCGAGAACTACCTCGACAGCGCGTCATTGATCGCCGCTGGCCGTGCGTTCGGCGCCGATGCCGTGCATCCCGGCTACGGCTTCCTGTCCGAGAACGCCGACTTCGCGCGAGCCGTCGAGGCCAGCGGAATGCTGTGGATCGGTCCGCCAGCCGACGTCATGGCGATGATGGGTGACAAGGCCGCCGCACGCCACCGGGCGGCGCAGCACGGCGTGCCCGTGGTCCCCGGCTTCGATGGCGAGGGGCAGGACGACGACACGCTGCGGGATGAGGCGCAGCGCATTGGATTTCCCATCCTCATCAAGCCAACCGCGGGCGGCGGCGGAAAAGGTATGCGCGTGGTGGAGTCACCCGCAGATCTGGCAGAGGCGCTGAGCGCTGCGCGACGCGAGGCGCGGCGGGCATTCGGCGATGAACGACTCATCCTCGAACGCTACGTCCGCGGGCCGCGGCACGTCGAGATCCAGGTTCTGTTCGACGCACACGGCCACGGGGTGCACCTCGGCGAGCGCGACTGCAGCACGCAGCGCCGCCAGCAGAAGATCGTCGAGGAGTCGCCGGCGCCATCGGTCACTCCCGAGCTTCGTGAGCGCATGGGACGAGCCGCCCTGGCCATCGCGGCAGGGGTGGGCTACGTCAACGCGGGCACGGTCGAGTTCCTCCTTGCCGACGACGGCAGTTTCTACTTCCTGGAGATGAACACGCGACTCCAGGTGGAGCACGCGGTCACCGAGGCCGTCACCGGGCGCGACCTGGTGGCCGACCAGCTCGCCATCGCGCAGGGCCAGGAGCTGGATGCAGCCGCGGCGTACTTGCGACTTGCGGGGCACGCCATCGAGGCTCGCCTCTACGCCGAGGATCCCGACGCGGGGTTCCTGCCGGCGACCGGGCAACTGCTCGCCGTGCAATGGCCGGAGGGAGTCCGCGTGGACACCGGCGTGCGGCAGGGCGACGCGGTGAGCGACCGCTTCGATCCAATGCTCGCCAAGATCATCGCCCATGGTTCGACACGCGCCGAGGCGCTCCATCGTCTGCGTGTGGCGCTCGAGGCCACGACGGTCCTCGGGGTTCGCACCAACCTGCGATTCCTGCGCTGGCTCCTCGACCAACCGGCGATGGTCGATGGCGAGATGCGCACCGACACGCTGTCGACCATCGAGCTGCCGCAGGATGGCCCGCTCCCCGACGACGCCTGGCAGGCAGCCGCCGCCGCGCTCCGCGGCACGTTGCCGGACGGCCCATGGGGCGGAGCCTGGCGCCTCAACGCCGCTGCGCAGATCAGCCTTCGGCACGGCGAGGAGACGCGGGCGCTCGCGCTGCCGAGCGACGCTTGGACGGCCCACCGTCGCTTCGTCAGCGACCCGCAGACGAGCGAGGCATTCGTCGACGTCGACGGACAGTCGGTCGAGTTCAGCATCGCTGCGGCACCGAGCGTCGACGAAGCGGCGCGCCGCGCATCGGTGTCCGGCCACGGCAGCGCGGTGCTCACGGCCCCTATGCCGGGACGAATCATCAGCGTGCGCGTCGCCGAAGGCGCATCTGTCTCCGAGCACGAGCCGGTGATCGTGATCGAAGCGATGAAGATGGAGCACGCCGTTGTCTCGCCCCTGGCCGGGATGGTGACCCGCCTGGAGGCGAGCGAGGGGGCGCAGGTGCGGCGCGGGGATATCCTCGCCGAAGTGACCGCAGCAGGGCCGGACCATGACCGCTGAGGAGGTCCGCATCTACGAGGTCGGGCCGCGAGACGGGCTGCAGGCCGAGGCGACGATCGTGCCAACCGAGGCGAAGCTGCGCTTCATCGGGCTGCTGGCGGACGCCGGGCTGCGCGAAATCGAGGCAACCTCATTCGTCTCGCCGCGGGCCATCCCCCAGCTTGCCGACGCCGACGAGCTCATGCGACGCCTGGATCGGCGCCCCGACGTGCGGTATCCGGTGCTGGTGCCCAACGAGCGCGGCATGGCCCGCGCGCAGGCTGTCGGCGCGGGGGACATCTGCCTGTTCACGGCGGCGACCGAGAGCTACGCGCAGCACAACATCAACATGAGCATCGCCGCCTCGCTGGCGACATTTGAGCCGATCGCTGCGACGGCCCGCAGACGCGGCACGTGGATGCGGGCGTACGTCAGTACGGCGTTCGGCTGCCCGTACGAGGGCGAAGTCGACGAACGCGCGGTGGTCGACGTCGCGCAGCGGCTGTCGAAGCTGGGCGTGGACGAGCTGGCGGTCAGCGACACCGTCGGCGCGGCGGGACCGGCGGATGTGCGCCGCGTGATCGGTGCCTTGCTGGCCTCTGGCATCGGCGTGGAACGCCTCGCCTGCCACTTCCACGACACGCGCGGCACGGCGCTGGCCAACGTCACGGCAGCGCTCGACCTGGGCGTCCGCTGCTTCGATGCCTCAACCGGCGGGACCGGTGGCTCGCCCTACGCGCCCGGCGCCGCGGGCAACCTGGCGACCGAGGATCTCGTCTACATGCTCGACCGCCAGGGGATCCGCCATGGCGTCGACCTCGCCGGCGTGTTGCGCGCGGCACGGTTCATCAGCGAAGCGCTCGGGCAGCCGCTGGGCTCGAAGGTGGGCCGCGCCGGTGGCTGGCCCGACGGGATAGCATGACGCGATGAGCGCAGCGACGAACGCGCGGCCGGTCATCCTGGACGTCGACACCGGGATCGACGACATGCTTGCGCTGCTCATCGCCG
>JBBRXE010000050.1:0-10848 GCA_038248695.1 Candidatus Limnocylindria bacterium
TACTGCTCCTGGTGCCGACGCGTCCCGGTGCCGCCGCCGCGGACGTGACCTTGATCCAGGCGGTGGCCGACGCCGGCTTCGTCGTCGTTTCGCCGCTGACCGGGCTGCTGATCGTCCGGGCACAACCCCGGAATGTCATCGGCTGGCTGTTCATCGCGTTCTCGGGCCTGATCGTCACCGGGTTCTTTGGCGATGGATTGGCACGGCACCTTGAACCGAGCGCCGCCGTCAGCTGGGCGGTGTGGGCGACAACCGTCTTCTCGAATGGCGGATTTGCCGCGTTCGCTCTGCTTCTCCTCTACTTCCCGACCGGACGGCTGATCTCTGCGCGCTGGCGCTGGCTACCCGCGCTGGTGGTCCTGGGAGCGGTGGCCCTGCTCATCGACCAGGCCTTCACACCGGTGGTCATCGGTGACGTGCCGCAGATCCACAGCCCGATCGCGCAGCCAACCTGGAGCGGCGCACTCGAGATCATCTCAGCGGCAGGCTCGGTGCTCGTCGCTGGCGCGGTGCTCGGCGCCATGGCACAGATGGTGGTCCGCATCAGGCGCAGCCGAGGTGTCGAGCGCCAGCAGCTCAAGTGGTTCGTCCTGTCAGCAGCCATCGTCGGCTCGCTGCTCGTGCTGGCCGCGATCACCCAGCCGCTGGGCTGGATCTCAGACGTGTTCTGGGCCGCGGCCTTCACGGCCTTCCCGATCCTGCCGGTCGCGACCGGCATCGCGATCCTGCGACATCGGCTGTTCGACATCGATCTCATCATCAAGCGGACCGTGGCCTATGCCGCGCTGAGCCTGGTGCTGCTGGCGGTCTACGGTGCCGGCGTGCTGCTTCTGCAACTGGTGCTCGAGCCGTTCACCCGACAGGCCGAGCTCGCGGTCGCGGGCTCGACGCTCGCCGTGGCCGCAGTCTTCGGGCCCGCGCGGCGCCGTATCCAGCGAGCCGTGGATCGACGGTTCGACCGGGCGAGGTATGACGCCGCGCGCACCGTGGCCGAGTTCAGCAACCGGTTGCGCGACGGGCTCGACCTCCAGGCCATCGGTGACGAGATGCTGGGGACGGTCATCGAGACCATGCACCCCTCGACGGCATCGGTCTGGCTCCGCGAGGTCGTCCGCTCATGACACGCGAGAAGCGCCGTTGACGGCGTCTGCCGCCTTCGACGTCGCGGTGCTCGGCGGAGGCCCGGCGGGAGTGACCGCAGCCCTCCACGCAGCGGAGCTCGGCGCATCGGTGGCGCTGATCGAAGCTGATCGGCTGGGTGGCGTATGCACCGATGACGGTTGCACCCCGACGCGCGTCCTGGCGCACGCCGCACGCCTCGTTCGTGAGGCGGCGCAGTATCCCGACTACGGGCTGAGCGCCGCCAGGCCAACCCTCGACTTCGCACGGCTCATCGCACAGACACAGGTGACCGTCTATCGCATCCACGAGAAGAAGCAGCTGGCCGCGCATCTCACGTCGACCGGCGTCCGCGTCATGGAGCTGGCCGGCGCGGCGCACTTCGTGGACCCGCACACGGTCGCGCTGGGCAGCGGAGGAACCGTGCGCGCGGAGCGCTTCGTCATCTCTGTCGGCGGGCACGCGCGCCGCCTCGACATTCCGGGCAGCGAGCTGGCGCTGACCCACAGCGATGTCTGGCGGCTGACCTCGCTACCTGCGCGGCTGGCGATCGTGGGAAGCGCGGCCACCGGATCGCAGCTCGCCTCTATCTTCGCTGCATTCGGGTCGCAGGTCACGCTGCTCGATCTGGCGCCGCGAATCCTGCCTGCCGAGGATGTGCTCGTCTCGTCGACCATGGGTCATGCCTTCGCCAATCGCGGCATCGAGGTCGCGACGGGCATCGATGGTATCCGCCGGCTCGTTCGCGATGGTCCCTCGCTGCGCCTCGACTACGCGGTCGCGGGCGAGGAGCGGCGCGTCGCCGTCGATGCCGCAATCATGGCGGTGGGCTGGCAGGGAAACACCGCCGCGCTCGGACTTGAGATGGCTGGTGTGGCCACGGAGCGCGATTACGTGCGCGTCGGCCCCGACCTTCGCACCAGCGCCGATCATGTCTGGGCCGCCGGCGACGTGACGGGTGGGCTGATGCTGGTGCAGACCGCCACATCCGAGGCACGCCTCGCGGCCGAGAACGCCGTACGCGGCGGTGGACGGCGAGTCGACCACCGGATCGTGCCGCACGGCGGCTTCACCGACCCGGAGTATGCCAGCGTCGGCTCGACGCTCGGCGTGACGGTCGTGGTCGGCTACGACGAGCTCGACCGCGCGGTGATCGACGGGCGAACCGAGGGCTTCGCCAAGCTGGTGGTCACGCCGGACGGCCTGATCGCCGGAGCGTCCGTCGTCGGCGAGCAGGCCGTCGAGGTCGCACAGGTGGTCGCCTCGGCCATGGCCGCATCCATGCGCGTCGAGCAGGTGGCGGAGCTGGAGCTCGCGTACCCGACCTACGCCGCCATCCTCGGCCTCGCCGCCCGCCGCCTGGTCCAACGCGACCAAGCGCGGTCCAGCGCGCGCTGGGAAACGGTTGCCGCCACGCGGCCGGCAGAATGGGAGTGGCGCGAACGCAACGCGTGAAACGTGCAGCGCTCACGGTCGTAACGATTCCGGGACGCAGGCGGCGGATCATGACATCGCCATGCAGATGAGGTCGAGCCGATGAGACGCGGGGCGATCGTCGCACGTGTGGTGATGGCCCTGGATCTGCTGCTGCTGGCGGTCGCGCTGGTGCTCGGGGTCACGGATGGCACGGGCGACGGACAATGGATCTTCATCGTGATCTTCGGGGCCATGGTCGTCGGGCTGAGCGCCATCGGCTCGTTGATCGTCGCGCGGCAGCACGGCAATGCCGTCGGTTGGCTGTTCCTCGGCAGCTCCCTGGGAATCGCGCTGTCAACCGCTTCCTTCAACTACCTCTCGCTCAGCGTCGACCGATACGGGCTGGCATTGCCTGGAACCGTCTTCGCCGCCTGGCTCAACAGCTGGATCGTGATCCCGAACCTGATCGTGCTGGTGATCTTCGTGCCGCTGCTGTTCCCCACCGGCCGCCTGCCGTCGCCCCGCTGGCGCCCGGTTGCGGTCTTCGCGCTGCTCGGCATCGTCTTCACCACGATCGGCTCGGCCATGGTTCCGGGTCCGCTCGAGAGGGTGAACGTCGACAATCCGGTCGGCCTGCTGCTTCCACACCCTCTCCTCGAGATCGTGGGTGCGATCGATGCGATGAGCGGCGTGCTCGTCTTCTCGCTGACCGCCGTCGCGCTCGTCGCGCGATACCGGCACGGAAGTCAGCTTGAGCGTCTTCAGCTGCGCTGGTTCGCCTACCCGGCGACGGTCGCGATCGTGGGCATCGGGACGTCGTCGGTCGGCGGCGTGGGTCCCCTGGGCGACGTGGCATGGACAGCGGCGCTGGTCAGCGTGGCGGCCATGCCAATCGCCATCGGCATCGCCATCCTGCGCCATCGGCTCTTCGACATCGACCTGGTGATCAAGCGCACCATCAGCTATGCGGTGCTCTCGGTGCTGCTCATCGGGCTCGAGGTCGCGGGCATCCTCGTCCTCGGGGAGTTGCTGACGATCGTCATCGGTGACCAGACCCAGACGCTGGCGATCGCCCTCAGCACGCTCGCCGTCGCCGCCATCTTCCAACCCGCACGACGGCGCATCCAGGACTGGGTGGAGCGTCGCTTCGACCGCAGCCGATACGACGCCTCCCAGGTCGTCGCCGGGTTCTCCGCTCGACTGCGCGATCGTGTCGACCTCGAGGCCGTGCGCGGTGAGCTGACGGCGACCGCGGTCACCGCGCTGCGTCCGGTCTCCGCGGACGTCTGGCTGCGCATCGATCGCCCGACATGATTAATCCGGCCGTAACGATTTGGGGACGGCGCCGGCGTATACAGGTACCGACATGACGACCCTAAGCAGGACATTTCGGCGGGTGATCCGCCGCGGCGAGCGCGTCGAATCAGGCACGACAGAAGCGTCGACGGCGCAGCTGCCGGAGCCGCAGCCGGCGGTCGAGATTGGCGAGAACGACCCGATCCTGGCCTACCTTCAGACCGCGTCCGGCCCGGTTGACCTCGACACTCTCCAGCTCGACTCCCCTGCCGTCCACCGCCTGCGCGCCGCGGGGGTGCAGCTCGTCGTGCCGCTCGTCAGCCAGGGTGAGCTGATCGGCTCGCTGAACCTGGGGCCGCGGCTCAGCGAGCAGGACTACTCGAGCGACGATCGTCGCCTGCTCGACAGCCTCGCCGGCCAGGCGGCACCGGCCCTGCGCGTCGCCCAGCTGGTGCGGCAGCAGGAGGCACAGGCCCGAGAGCGGCAGCGCATCGAGCAGGAGATGCAGGTCGCGCAGCTGATCCAGCAGCACTTCCTGCCGACCACCCTGCCGCAGCCGCGCGGGTGGAGCATCGAGGCCTACTACCGACCGGCCCGCGCCGTCGGTGGCGACTTCTACGACGTCATCGAACGGCCGGACGGCACGATCGCCTTCACGGTCGGTGACGTGACCGACAAGGGCGTGCCGGCGGCCATGGTGATGGCGGCCACCCGATCACTGCTGCGCGCCGCCGGGCTCGAGGGCCAGGGCCCGGGCGAGGTCCTGGCGCAGGTCAACGACCTGCTGCACGGCGACATCCCATCGCGCATGTTCGTGACCTGCCTGTACGGGGTCCTGGATCCGTCCACCGGTGCCGTTCGCTTCGCGAATGCCGGTCACAACCTTCCCTTCGTGCGGACCGATGGCGAGGCGCACGAGCTGGATGCCCGCGGCATGCCGCTGGGCCTGATGCCCAGCATGACGTACGAGGAGACCGAAGGGCGCCTCTCGCCGGGTGAGCAGCTGCTGCTGCACAGCGACGGGATTGCCGAGGCCCACGATCCGCACCGCGGCATGTTCGGCATCCCGCGCCTGCACGACGTGGTTGCGGCGCCGCAGGAACGACGCGGCGGACTGATTGCCAGCGTTCTTGCCGAGCTCGAGCGGTTCACCGAACCGGGCTGGGAGCAGGAGGACGACATCACCCTCCTGGCCTTTTCCTGGGCTCCCGAGGAGGTGCTCGACGAGTTCGTCCTTCCGTCCGAGCCCGGGAACGAGCGCACGGCGTTGCGCCGAGCCGGCGAAGTGGCCGCAACCTTCGGCATCCGTGCCGAGAAGCTCGAGGGGCTCAAGACCGCGGTCGCGGAGGCGACGATGAACGCCATCGAGCACGGCAACCACAACGACCCGGTGCTGCCTGTCACGGTCCGCATCATCGCCAGGGACGACGAGCTGACGGTCCAAATCTCCGACGAAGGGGGCGAGCGCCCCATCGCCATCAGCGAGACGCCCGACATCGAGGCGAAGCTGCGGGGAGAACAGAAGCCGCGAGGCTGGGGCCTCTTCCTCATCCAGAACATGGTTGACGCCATGCGGGTGACCACCCACGACGGCCGCCACACGGTCGAGCTGTCGGTCCACCGCCCGGAGGGCAAACGACAATGAGTGACCGATTCGAAGCGACCGTCCGGCGCATGGGCAGCGTGGGTGTCATCGATCTCAGCGGGGAGCTCGACGGCGGCGCCGCCGATCGGCTCGGCTCGGCCTATGGGAAGGCTGCCGAAGGAACCGATCGCGTGCTCCTGAACTTCGCGCCCATCGAGTACATGAACAGCACCGGCATCGCGCTGGTCGTCGACCTCCTGGCGCGGGCACGCGCCGAGCATCGGGCCATCCATGCCTGTGGCCTCTCGGAGCACTACCGCCAGATCTTCGAGATCACGCGGCTCTCCGACTTCGTCACCATCCACCCCGACGAGGCGACCGCCGTCGCCGAGACGGCATCGGCCTAGGAGAACCCGAAGACATGGACATTCGACACGCCGGCGAGCAGGTGAGCATCGTCGACATCTCGGGCGAGCTGACCGGCGCCTCGGAGGACGAGCTGAACGACAGCTTCCAGGCGGCAAGCGGAGCCGGCATCAAAGCCGTGGTGCTCAATTTCAGCGGCCTGGAGTACATGAACAGCACCGGTATCGGCCTGTTGGTGACGCTGCTGGTGCGCGCCAATCGGCAACGGCAGAAGCTCCTGGCCTTCGGCCTGAACGACCACTACCGCCAGATTTTTGCGCTGACCCGCCTGGACGAGGCCATCGGCATCCTCGAGACCGAGGCCGATGCATTGGCCGCCGCGGCGGCCTGAGGAGTACTGATCGATGTCCATCGAATCCACCCCACCACCCGCTCCCCGACGCAGCGACACGGCCCATTGGGCCCAGCCGGTCGACCGGCTGCGGACGACGGCATCGGGCGGCCTCGACACCGTCCGCGGCCGGCAGACGATGGGTGTCATCCAAGGCTTCGGCAAGCTCTGGCAGAAGACCTTCCGCGTCCGCCTGACCGATGCGCAGCTCACGCCCCAGCAGGTGATCGCTACCTGGAAGGCCGAGTTCCCCAGCTTCTGGCCGAAGGGCAACACCTTCCACGCACCGCTGACGGGCATCGAGCCGGGCGAGGTGGCGCTGCTGGCCATCGGCCTGCCCGGCGGCCTCAAGCTGTCGACCGGCGTCGTGATCATCTACGCCGATGAGGAGTCGTTCACCTTCATGACGCCGCAGGGTCACACCTTCGCCGGCTGGGTCACCTTCAGCGCATTCGCGTCGGGCGCGGCCGGCGAGGGTGTCGTGGCGCAGGCGCAGATCCTGATGCGGGCCCAGAACCCGCTGACCGAGATCGCCCTGACCCTGGGTGGGCACCGCCAGGAGAACGCCTTCTGGGAGCACACCCTGAGGGCCCTCGCGAAGCGCATGGGGGCCGACGCGGAGCCCGAGACGCAGATCGTGTGTGTCGACGGGAAACGACAGTGGCGGCGCGTCGGCAACATCCGCTATGACGTCTCGGTTCGCTCGGCGTTCTACACCGCGGCCGCCCCGCTGCGCTGGCTTCGCCGCCGCTGAGCAACCCACGGCGCTAGGGTTCGCAGATGACCTCGGTGCGCGCAACGTACGACGCGGTGATCGTCGGCGCCGGGCCTAACGGCCTGGCGGCGGCGATCGAGCTGGCGCGCAACGGTCGCTCGGTCCTGGTCATCGAGCGCAACGAGACGATCGGCGGCGGGTCGCGATCGGCTGAGCTGACGCTCCCCGGCTTCACGCACGACGTCTGCAGCGCCATCCACCCGCTGGGCCGCGCCTCGCCGTTCCTGGCGGCGCTGCCGCTGGCAGACCACGGCCTGAAGTGGATCGAGCCGCCGATCCAGATCGCGCATCCGTTGGACGATGGCTCGGCCGCGCTCGTCTGGCGCGATCTCGACCGCACCGCCGAGGGTTTCGGCCCGGACGTAGGGCGTTACCGGCGCCTGATGCGGCCGATCGTCGACGACTGGGACCTGATCGTCGACGAGATGCTGGGCCCGTTGCGGCCCTTCCGCGCCATGCGCCATCCCGTCGCACTGGGACGCTTCGGCTTCCTCAGCCTGCTGCCCGCCACGCTGCTGGCGATGCCGTTCGCGGATCCGCGAACGCGGGCACTGCTGGCTGGGACATCGGCGCACGCCATGCTGCGCCTCGACCGCCCCTTGAGTGCGGCGTTCGGTCTGACCCTGACCGCCAGCGCGCACGCCGTCGGCTGGCCAATGCCGCGTGGTGGCTCGCAGTCGATCGTGGATGCCATGGCCGCGTACCTGCGCAGCATCGGCGGCGAGATCGTGACGGGGCAGGAGGTCCACGGCCTGGACGAGCTGCCGGCCCATCGATCGGTCCTGCTCGATCTCACGCCGAAGCAGATGCTTGAGGTCGCCGGCGACCGCCTGGGCGGGTTCTACGCGGCACAGCTGCGCCGGTTCCGATACGGCCCCGGCTCGTTCAAGGTCGACCTGGCACTGGATGGACCGATTCCGTGGCGCAACCCCGATTTGCGGCAGGCCGGCACAGTGCACCTGGGAGGCACCCTCGAGGAGATCGCGGCATCGGAGCGCGACGTCGTGCTTGGCCGCATTCCCGAGCGTCCCTTCGTGCTGCTGGCCCAGCAGTCGCTCTTCGACCCGACCCGAGCGCCAAAGGGGATGCACACCGCATGGGCCTACTGCCACGTTCCGAACGGTTCCGAGGCCGACATGACCGAGCCGATCCTGGCGCAGATCGAGCGCTTCGCGCCCGGCACGCGGGACCGGGTGCGGGGCATCAGCGTCCGCGGGCCCACAGAGCTGGAGCTGTACAACCCGAATTACGTGGGTGGCGACATCAACGGCGGCAGACAGTCGCTGACGCAGCTCTTCACGCGGCCGGCGGTCAGGGTCGATCCCTACACAACCCCCGATCCCTCCCTGTTCGTCTGCTCGTCGGCAACACCGCCCGGCGGTGGCGTGCACGGGCTGTGCGGCTACTACGCCGCGCGGTCAGCATTGCGTGGGGTCCTGCGCTCCAGCTGACCGCCGGTTGAGCTCCCGCCGAGCTTCGGCTGAGCGATCGATGGATCGGGCCAATCTTCACCGGAACAACGGCCACGGTGCGGTTTTATCGATGGACCGGCCGCTCATCAGCGCGAACCGCGCCGGCGCGCCCGGCCCGTGTGGCCGGTTGATCGATAGATTGGGCTGAGCGGCGCTGCCGCCCTGCCGCGGGCGCACGCGGCTAGACTGGAGCTGCATGTTCGAGCGCGTACACGTCGTCGGGAGCGGCCGCGCCGGAGGGGCGATCGCCGCGCGGCTGCAGGAACGTGCGGTGGCCGTCAGCGTCGGTCGCCAGCCAGTCCCGAACGCGGAGCTGATCATCGTGGCCGTGCCGGACAGCGCCATCGCCGAGGTCGCGCAGCGCATCCTGATCGGTCCCTGGATCGCCCACATCAGCGGGGCGACGCCGCTGGCCGCCCTGGATCCGCATGAAAACCGCTTCAGCGTCCATCCCCTGATGACCTTCACCCGTGATCGCGGGGCAGAGCAGCTGGACGGCGCCTATGCCGCCGTCACCTTCGAAACCGATGCGGCCGCCACCAACGCCGATTGGCTGGCCCGCACGCTCGGCCTGCGTCCGTTCCCGCTGGCCGATTCCGACCGCGCTCTCTACCACGCCGGCGCGGCCATCGCCAGCAACTTCCTCGTGACGCTGTACCGCGCCGCTGCAGGCCTTCTGGAGCAGACCGGCGCGCCGCCGGAAGGGTTGATCCCGCTCATGCGCCGCACCATCGAGAACGGCTTCCAGCTCACCGGGCCCATCGCCCGCGGCGACTGGCGCACGGTCGAGGCGCACCTGGCGGCCCTGCACGAGCGCGCCCCGGAGGTCGAGCCGCTGTATCGGGCGCTGGCGGAGGCGACTCGGCCGTGAAGACGGTGCACAGCATCGCGGATGTCCGCCAGGCCATGGAGCAGCTCACCGGCAGCGTCGGCCTGGTGCCGACCATGGGTGCCCTGCATGCCGGCCACCTGGCGCTGATCTCCGCTGCACGGGCCGAGAACGACGCCGTGATCGTCAGCCTGTTCGTGAACCCCTCCCAGTTCGGGCCGCAGGAAGACCTGCAGCGTTACCCACGGGATGAGGAGGCGGACGAGCGCAGCGCCGAGAGAGCTGGCGTGGATCTGCTTTTCGCGCCGAGTGTCGAGGAGATGTACCGAGATGGCTTCCAAACCTGGGTCGAGGTCCGGGAGCTGGGCGGCATCCTGGAAGGGGAGGTGCGGCCGGGACATTTCCGCGGCGTGGCCACCGTCTGCCTGAAGCTGTTCAACATCGCGCAGCCGCATCGGGCCTATTTCGGGCAGAAGGATGCACAGCAGGCCTCGGTGATCCGGCGCATGGTGCGCGACCTCGACCTGCCGATCGAGATCCGGGTGGTGCCCATCGTGCGCGACCCTGACGGCCTGGCGCTCTCCTCGCGCAACGTCTACCTGTCGCCGGGCGAGCGTGCACGGGCGCTGGCCCTGCCGCGGGCACTGGAAGCCGGCAGGCAAGCCTGGCGCAGCGGCGCAGACCCCGTGGCGGCAACCTGCCGTGGCCTGGAGCGGCTCACCGTCGAGTATGTCTCGGTGGCCGATCTCGACGGACCGACGCTGGCGGCGGCGGTCCGCATCGGTCAGACGCGGTTGATAGACAATGTGCGCCTGGAAGAGGAGGCTTCGGCGTCATGAGCAACGGCATTCCGGTTTCGGTCACCGATTTCACGGAGATGAAGCAGCGCGGCGACAAGATCGTGATGGTCACCGCCTACGACTATCCGAGCGCGCGACTGGCCGATGCGGCGGGCGTCGACATCGTGTTCACCGGCGATTCGGCGGCGAACAACGTGCTCGGCTATCCAGATACCACGCCGATCAGCATGGACGAGATGGTGATGCTGGGACGCGCCGCACGCCGCGGAACTGAGCACGGCTTCTTCATGGTCGACCTGCCGCTGGGCGCCTTCCAGATCTCGGACGAGGACGCAGTGCGCAACGCCATGCGACTGGTCAAGGACGCCGGTGCACAGGCGGTCAAGATCGAGGGCGCCGGACCGATGCTTGCGCGTGCGCGTGCGATTGCGGGTGCCGGCATCCCGGTGATGGGCCATATCGGCCTGACCCCACAGTCGGCGACGGCGCTGGGTGGCTACAAGGCCCAGGGTCACACCGCCGCCAAGGCTCGCCAGCTGTACGCCGATGCGCTTGCGTTGCAGGCGGCCGGCTGCTTCGCCATCGTGCTGGAAGCGATACCGGCTCGCGTCGCCGAGGCGATCACCGCGGCCCTCCGCATGCCGACGATCGGCATCGGCGCCGGGCCGGGCTGCGACGGCCAGGTCCTGGTCTGGCACGACCTGCTGGGCATCAACGAGCATCAGATGCCGCGATTCGTGAAGCAGTACGCCCACGTGGCGGCCGACATTCGCGCGGGCCTGGAGCAGTACGTCGCCGA
>JBBRXE010000051.1:0-10791 GCA_038248695.1 Candidatus Limnocylindria bacterium
CAGGCAAATGACCACACGCTGCTGGTCGAGGTCCGCGACCCGGCCGGCGACAATCCCGATCTGGTCAGCGCCCTGGTTGGCGACGGCGCACGGATCGTGGCGGTCCGCGAGGAATCGGCCTCGCTGGAGGACGTCTACCTGGAACTGGTCGGGGAGGCGGGGGAGCGCGACGGCGCATCGGTCAATGGCGAGGAGCCGAGCTGATGCGGCCGGGCTACGTATGGGCCGTCTTCGTCAAGGAGTGGCGGGACCTGCTCAGCAATCGTCTGCTGTTGGGCGCCGTGTGGCTGCCAGCGTTGGTGTTCGCGGCCATCCCGACCGGGCTGGTGGCCTTCATCCAGATCAACGACCTGGACCCGAACCAGCTGGGACAGATCGAGCAATACATCTCGAACTTCCCGGACCTGCCCGCCAAGCTGGCCGCGCAGGGGTTCATCGTCACCAACTTCATGGCGTATTTCCTCCTGATTCCGGCCATGGTGCCGATGGCCATTGCCAGCCAGTCGGTGATTGGCGAGAAGGTCGCACGATCGCTTGAGCCGCAGCTGGCGACGCCCATGGAGGTTCCCGAGCTGCTTGCCGGCAAGACCCTGGCCGCTGCCCTGCCGGCGGTGACTGCCACATGGGGCGTCTTCGCGCTGTACGGCCTGGTCAACGGCGCGATCGCCGATCCGCGCCTGACCCGCCTCGTCTTCAGCGACGTCTGGCTGGTGGCGATGCTCACGCTCGTGCCGCTGATCTGCCTCTTCAGCGTGCTGCTTGGGATCGTGGTCAGCGCCCGCGTGAACGACGCACGCACGGCGCAGCAGATCGGCGGCTTCGTGGTCATCCCCATCATTGCGGTCGCCGTGGCGCAGTTCTTCGGCGGCCAGGCGACGTTCAGCATGTCGCAGGTGCTGACCGGCGACCTGCTGGTGGCGGGAATGATCGGGCTGGTGCTGATCGTCGGCTCGTGGGCATTCGACCGCGAGGAGATCCTGACTCGCATGGCCTGAGGATCCAACGAACGCCTGAGCGATACCGCGCCTTCTGGGGAGCGGAATCCGCGCCTGCTCGCCCTCGGGACCGATACCGATCGCTGGCGGGACCGCTATCCGGCTGCTCCCTCCTCGTACGTCGCGACCGCACCTTTCAGGGACCGTTATCTCCGGCGCCGGCCTACACCCGCCGATACCGCACCTTTCAGCGACCGCTATCTCCGGCGCCGGCCTACACCCGCCGCGCCCGCACCTTTCAGCGACCGTTATCTCCGGCGCCGGCGCTGAGCCGACCGATACCGCACCTTCCGGTGACCGCTGTCCCCTGCGCCGGCGCACACCCGCCGATACCGCACCCTCCGAGGACCGTTATCTCCGGCGCCGGCGCACAACCGACCGATACCGCACCGTCCGGGGGCCGCTATCGCTGGCGCCGTCCCCGGGTTGGCCGCGCGCCCCGAATAAGAGCCCCTGCAAGAGGCGGTATCGGCCTGCAGCCCGAGTGGACCCTACCCGGGCCTAGCAAATCGCCCGCCTGCCTCGAACGTCAGCCCTTGACCGAGCCTCCGACGATGCCCCGCACGAAGTAGCGCTGCAGACTGAAGAAGACGACCAGCGGCAGTGCCATGCTGATGAAGGCCGCCGCGGCCAGGAACTGCCAGCCGCCACCGAGTGAGTTGATGAGGTTGGCGATGACGCCAGTCAGCGGCAGGTTCTCCGGGTTCGTAAAGCCGATGTAAGTGATCGCCACCAGCAGGTCGTTCCAGACGAACAGGAACTGGAAGATGGCCAGCGCCGCCAGCGCCGGCACGCTCATCGGGATGGCAAGCCGGAAGAAGGCGGTCACCGGGCTCGCGCCATCGATGGCGGCCGACTCGAAGACCTCACGAGGCAACGATCCCATGAAGTTGCGCAGCAGGTAGATGGCGAATGGCAGGCCGTAGCCGGTGTGCGCCAGCCAGACCGCCAGGAACTGTCCGTTGATGCCCCAGCCCGCGTACAGGATCAGGATCGGGATGAGCGTGGTCTGCAGCGGTACGACCAGCAGCCCGACGACGACCACGAACAGGATGTTGCGTCCGGGGAAGTTCATCCAGCTGAAGGCGTACGCCGCGAAGGCGGCAACGAAGATGGGAATGATCGTGGCCGGGATGCTGATGAACAGGCTGTTGACGAACGCATCGCCGATGCCGGCCGTTGACAGGACGTGCGCGTAGTTGTCGAGCGACAGGTTCCAGGGCGGCAGCAGACCGTTCCACCAGCCGGTGCTGGCCACGGCCTGAGCCGGCCGGAACGAGTTGACGAACAGGCCGATGGTTGGCACCAGCCACACGATCATCAGCACGATCAGCGAGAGGTGGACGCGCCATGATGCCCCGCGCTGATCCTTGCTGACCTTGGTCGTTGCTTTGACGACCTCGTCCGCCGACGGCGCGACTGGCGCAGCTGCGGTCATCGGATGGCCTCCTGTGCCTGGAAGCGTCGGACGTTGAAGAGCATGATCGGAATGATCGCCAGCAGCAGAATCACGGCGATGGCGCTCGCGCGGCTGAAGTTGGAGAACTGGAACATCTCCTTGTACATCAGGCTCGCGATCACCTCGGTGTCATAAGCGCCGTTGTTCGTCGCATACACGATGTCGAATGTCTTCAGGGCGGTGATGATGATGGTGGTGGCGACGACTGCGATGGTGGGGAGCAGCAACGGGAAGACGATTCCCTTGAAGACCTGCCATTCATTCGCCCCATCGACGCGTGCCGCCTCCAGCAGCTCGGTATTGATTCCCTTGAGACCGGCGGACAGGATGACCATCGCGAATCCGGTCCACATCCAGGCCATGATCACGACCAGGGCGATGGTCGCGACGCTGAAGTTGGGGATGTGGATGTAGTCGAACGGCCCGATGCCGACGGGGGTCGAGAGGGCGTTGAGAGTGCCGATCTGTGGCTGGGGAGGCGTCACGTAGTAATACATGAAGCGCCAGATGACCGCAGCCGCGACCATGCTGATGGCGAGGGGCACGAAGATCACCGACTTGGCGAATGACTCGTAGCGAACCCGGTCGACCAGGATGGCGATGAGCAGGCCCAGGCCGACAGTCAGCACGGTGAGCAGCACGATCCAGATGACGTTGTTCTTCAGTGCGGAGAGCGCAGCGGAATTGCCGAAGAACCAGGCGTAGTTGTCGAGGCCGGTGAACTCGGTGCCGGTCTTGTTCTGGAAGCTGCGGATGATGGTGCCGATGGTCGGATAGACGAGGAACAGGCCGAGGAATCCGAACGCCGGTGTGAGCCACAGCCAGGGACGAACGCGGGGCTTGGCGCGCTCCGGCAGCAACTTGAGCGCCTGCTCGGTCCCCCAGATGTAGCCGACCAGCACGGCCGGCACGCCGACTACGACGACGATCGCGGTCAGCAGCCGAGGATCCATGGCCTCCTCCTCGCCTCTATGAGAATCCGGGAGGAGCCGCCGCGTGGCAACTCCTCCCGGGCGTTGGACTCACCGCCGTTAGCCGGCTGCGTCCTTCGTCACCTGGTCGAGGTTCGCGAGCTCGCTGTCGAGCTTGCTCGGATCCTGGGTGACATTGAGGATCGCCGTGTTGAACGCACCGCTTACGGCCGCGGGCATGAGGTCCGAAGCGTCGAACACGAAGATCTTGGCATTCGCCAGCAGCTCAGCCGATCGCTTCGCGATGTCGTCCGGGTAGTCGGTCACGTTCTTGTTAGCGGACAGGGCGCCGCCAATCCCGACCCAGATCTTCTGGGCATCGGCCGTGACGAGGTACTTCATCAGCGACTTCGCAGCCGGCGTGTCATGGAACATGCCGAAGATGTCGCCCGCGCCTTCGACCGCGCCCGCGAACTGCGAGTTGATGTCGGGGAACGGGAAGAAGTCGTAGTCGGTGCCAGCCTTCTTGTCCTTGAACGCGCCAAGGCCGGTGATGAAGCTGGCCTGGTGCAGCAGCTGGCAGCCTGGTGGGCTGTCGAATAGGGGATCACCCGCGTTCTGGAAGGCCGTCGCCGCGACGGTTGTCGCGCCGCCCAGCGAGTTCTTGACGACGTCGAGGTAGGCCTGGAACGCCTGCTTGATCTCAGGGGAGGTCCACATGACCTTGCCCTGCCACCACTGGTTGTACACGTCGGCGCCGGACTGGCGCAGGACGAAGTCCTCGATCCAGTCGGTGCCGGGCCAGCCGGAGGCGGCGCCGGACTCGATGCCGAGGCACCACTGCCCCTTCGCCTTGCTCGCGTTGGACTGCAGCGCCGCCTTCAGGTCGTCATAGGTGGCAGGCACGCTGTCGCCGTAGTTGACGACACTCGGGTTGTACCACATCAGGCCCTTGACGGCGGCCTTGATGAAAACGCCGTAGGTCTGGTCGTTGACGGTGCCGAGCTGGACCAGGGCGGGTGCCGTCTCGTCCTTGTAGGTCGCGACGTCCAGGACGTCATCGAGTGGCTTCAGCGAGCCGCCGGTGGCGAACTCCTGGAGCTGTCCCGGGCCGGGCAGACCGGCGATGTCCGGCAGCACGCCCGATGCGGTGCCGGTGGTCAGGACCGCGTTGAGGTCACGGGTGCCGGTGTACTTCATGGTCGCACCGGTCGCGTCTTCCCAGGGCTTGACCATCTGGTGGAACGCGGCTTCCTCGTCGCCGCCATATGCGCCGATGACCGTCACGGTCTGGCCCTTGAGATCGCCTCCGCCGCCTCCCGCGGGCTGGCTGCCACTGGCGCCGCCCCCGCCGGTTGTCGGGCTGGCCGACGTGTTCCCACCGTTCGAACAGGCAGCGAGCAGGAGTACGAGTGCCAGCGACGGGGCACCAAAGCGTTGCCAACGAGTCATTCGGGTTCCTCCATACGGATTGCGCATTTGATCGCGCTCTTCAGATGTACTACGCACACCGGGACGCCCGCCGTTCATTCGGCGAGGCTCTTCTCGGACTCAGGGTCGAAGAGGTGCAGCTTGTTGACCGGGATCGCGAATTCCACGCTCTGGCCGACCGATACTTTTCGGTCCGAGGGGACCAGCGCAACGATCTCGTGGCCCTCGGACTGGGCGTGGATCAGCTCCTCGTTGCCGAGGTACTCGACGACCTCGATCTTGGCCGGGATGCGCACCGCGCCGGGTCCCTGGCCGTCACCGATTTCGAGGTGCTCCGGCCGGAAACCGATGAGCAGGTTCGAACCCTTCGGTCGGTCGGCGGCCGCCTGCGCGTGGGCACCGCTCATCTCGAGCCGAGCACTGCCGAGCATCAGGTGCTCACCTTCTGTGCTGGTCGTCGCGAAGTTCATGGACGGCGAGCCGATGAATCCCGCCACGAAGACGTTAGCGGGATGGTCGTACAGATCCTGGGGAGTGCCGACCTGCTGCAGCAGTCCGTCGCGCATGACCGCGATACGGTCGCCCATGGTCATCGCCTCTACCTGGTCGTGGGTGACATACAACGTGGTGGTGCCCAGGCGCTGATGCAGACGCGCGATGTTGGCGCGCGTCTCGACCCGCAGCTTGGCGTCGAGGTTTGAGAGTGGCTCGTCCATCAGGAAGACCGATGGCTCGCGCACGATGGCTCGCCCCAGCGCCACGCGCTGCCGCTGGCCACCGGAAAGTGCCTTCGGCTTGCGTTCCAGCAGCTTTTCGAGGCCGAGAATTCCGGCGGCATCGTCGACGCGACGCTTGATATCGGCCTTCGGCGTCTTGCGCAGCTTCAGTCCGAATGCCAGGTTGTCGTAGACGCTCATGTGCGGATAGAGCGCATATGACTGGAAGACCATGGCGATGTCGCGGTCTTTGGGCGGCACGTCGTTGACGACGCGGTCACCGATGCGCAGTTGCCCGTCCGAGATCTCTTCGAGTCCGGCGACGCAGCGCAGCGCCGTGGTCTTGCCGCAGCCCGACGGTCCCACCAGCACCAGGAACTCTCCGTCGCTGATCTCGAGGTTGAGGTCATTGACGGCGATGACATCCGCGCTGTAGCGCTTGGTCATGTGGTCGAACGTCACGGTCGCCATCAGGTGCGCTCCTTCGAGTCCCGTCAGGCCGGACGCGGAGAGCGTCTGGCAGCGATGCGCGTGGAAGGAGCATCATACTCGACGAAAGGGCCACGACAAGAGCAATCATGCGATCCGTCCGCAACCGGCTGCGCGCCACGCGGCAGCCGTCGATCCTTCCATCGCTCTACGACCGGTATCCCCATGCCTCGTCTGCCACGCGCCGCATGCGCGGGTTGCAGATCGTGCCCGTCGAGCGCATCGTCGGCACCACGCGCCACCCGTCGCAGGTGACCGATGATTTCCTGCCGCTTCCCGAGCTGCGCGGGCAGAACTGGCGATCTCGCTCGCAGCGCATCCGTGCGGCGGTCGATCGATTGGCGGTGCTGCCCCCGGTCGACCTGATCAAGGTGGGGGACGATTACTTCGTGACCGATGGGCACAACCGCGTCGCCGCTGCGCGCGAGGCAGGCATGGTCGGCATCGATGCCGATGTCACCGAGCTGGTCATCCCCGGCATCGCCGCCGATCCAGCGTCAGAATCATCGGCCACCTCGCTGCTCGAGAATCGGGCGTTGCGCGACGCCGGAGCCGGCCGCCTCTCGCCGACCGTCGCGCAACATCTCGTGGAGGACCAGGAGGTGCAGCCGTTGATCGACCACGGCGAGCCGTCGTGACCCATCGCCTGCGCGTGGTCTGGCCGGACCAGGCCCTCTTTGCGGCACGGGATGGCCGGCCGGTGCGCATCCTGGCGGTCTCCGACGAGCCCGACGCGTCGCTCGACTCCGAGGCGACCCGCCGCAGCCTGGAGCCGATCGACCTGATCATCGGCTGCGGGGATCTGCGCGCCGACTACCTGGCCTTTGTGGCGGATGCCTTCGGCAGCGTGCCGCTGGTCTATGTGCGTGGCAACCACGACGTCGGCGCGGCGTGGCGCGCGCGGGTGCTCGACAGCCTGCCAGGGCCATTGCTCGACGGGAAGCTGCACCGCGAAGCGGGGCTCGCCATCCTCGGATTCAGCGGCTCGCCCGTCTACAACCATCCGAAGGACCATATGCAGGTGTCGAGCTCCGGGATGTGGCTCCACTCACTTCGCGGCTGGATCGCGGCGCTCGGGCGCGGGCGGCCGCTCCTCGTCATCAGCCACGCGCCGCCGCGCGGCATGAACGACGCGAACGACCTGACGCACCGTGGCTTCACCGCGTTCCGCTGGCTGCTCGACCGGCTTCGGCCACCGCTCTGGCTGCACGGCCACACGGCACTGGTGCGGCGCGGACTCGATGGCCGCAGCCTGCAGCACGATGGCACACTGCTCTACAACTGCACCGGGGCGACGCTCGTCGAACTCGTGCCGCCGGGCCGCTGATCGTGCCCGTCGCGCGCTACGCGATTGCGGCCCTGGGGGGCCTCGTCCTGCTGGTCGGCGCCATGCTCCTGGTGCGGGCGCTCATCTTCAGCGTGGCGCCGGAACGCGGCGACGCGAACTACGCGGTCGCGGCGGCGGCCGACCTGGGCACCGCCGCGGTCGAACGCCAACTGCTGCTCACCGAGTCGCACGGACTCCCCGGAGAGCTGCCGAACGGCCAGCGCGTGAGTCTGCGCGTCGTGCTCTCGCGGCCACCGAGCGGCGGCATCGCGGTGGTCAACGCGTGGAGCGCCGAGGGCGCCTGCGCGGTCGCGCTGGCCGGTGATCGGCTGCGCGACTGCCGGGGATCGACCTGGACCTTCGACGGCGTCCCAATCAGCGCGGACCGGCCGCTGCAGCGCTTTCCCGCGACGGTCAGCGCCGGTGCCGTGGTCGTCGACTTCACGCGGCCAATACCGGGTGCCTGAGCGGGACCGTGCGGTGGCAAGCGAACTGCACTGGGGGTGGCCAGTAACGCATCGGCCTTGAGCAAAGCCCGGGGGCATTCCTGAGTGAGGATCGCGCAGATTGCGCCATTTTATGAGAGCGTGCCGCCACGCCTGTACGGCGGCACCGAGCGCGTCGTCTCCTACCTGACCGAGGAGCTCGTGGCGCGGGGCCACGAGGTGACGCTGTTCGCCAGCGGCGATTCGCACACCTCGGCGCGGCTCGTGTCGTCCAGCCCCCAGGCGCTGCGCCTGGCTAATGCGCCGATGGATGAGCTTGCGGCGCAGGTGTTGCTCGTCGAGCAGCTGATCCGCGAGGCGGACCAGTTCGACATCGTCCACAACCACGTCGACTACCTGCCCTTTCCGGTACTGCGACGGCGGGCGCGCGCGAGCCTGAGCACGCCGCATGGGCGTCTCGACGGGCCTCACTGGGGGAGACTGGTCGACCAGTTCCCGGAGCTGCCGTTGTCATCGATCTCATTCGCGCAGCGCCGTCCACTGGCGACCGCGAACTGGGTCGGGACCGTCTACCACGGCATTCCGGTCGACAGCCACGCGTTGCGCCCCGAGCCCGGCGACTACCTCGCCTTCCTGGGACGCATCTCCCCGGAGAAGCGGGTCGACCGAGCCATCCAGATCGCGCGGCTCAGCGGCGTGCCGTTGAAGATCGCCGCCAAGGTGAGCACGCTCGATCAGCCGTACTTCGAACGTGAGATCGCCCCGCTGCTCGACCATCCGCTCATCGAGTTCCTGGGCGAGGTCGACGAGGCGGGCAAGGACGAGCTGCTGGGCAATGCCCTCGCGCTGCTGTTCCCGATCGATTGGCCTGAGCCCTTCGGACTGGTGATGATCGAGGCGATGGCCTGCGGCACCCCGGTGATCGCCTTCCGCCGCGGATCGGTTCCGGAGGTCGTCGACGACGGCGTGAGCGGTTGCATCGTCGACGACGTGGCCGGTGCCGTCGCAGCCGTCGGGACCATCGGCAACTTGGATCGGCGCACCTGCAGGCTCAGGTTCGAGGAGCGATTCACCACCGGGCGGATGACGAGCGACTACCTCGAGCTCTACGGCGAGCTGGTAGGCCGCAGCCCGGTGTGGTCGCCGGTCATCGACATAGCCCGCGCGTCACCCCGCTTGGCACGCATGGCGCCGAACGGCCAGAATCCTGACGATGAGCGCACACCCGCATCGGCCTGAGACGGCGACCGGCCTGCCCAGCGACATCCTCGAGGTCGAGGATCGCTACTACATCCTCGCCACGTCTTCGCTGGCCGATGAGCAGGAGCGCATCCTCAAGCAGGGGGAGACCTTCGCCGTCTTCGATCGGTACGGCGACATCAAGCCCGTCGGCCAGGGCGAGGAGGGGCTGTACCACGAAGGCACTCGCTTCCTGTCGGGCATGCTGCTGCGCCTGGCACAGGAACGACCGATGCTGCTCAGCTCCACCATCCGCCAGGACAACGCGCTGCTGGCGGTGGACCTGACCAATCCGGACATCTCGGAGCATGGCCAGCTGGTGGTGCCGCGCGGGACGCTGCACGTTGCCCGCACCGCGTTCCTTTGGGACGGGGTCTGCCATCAGCGCATCTCCTTCAAGAACTACGGGCTGGCCGCAATCAGCGTGCCGATCGAGCTGCGCTTTGACGCCGACTTCGCCGACATCTTCGAGGTGCGCGGCGCCAAGCGCGAGCAACGCGGCAGCCAGCGTGATCCGCAGGTCCACGACGACGGTGTCCTGCTGCGCTATGACGGTCTTGACGGTCGCACGCGCTCAACGCGCCTGCGCTTTGAGCCGAAGCCGGACGTCATGACCAGCGCAAGCGCTTCGTACCGCATCGACCTCGCGCCGCAGGCGGAGACGGTGCTCGAGCTGGCGATCGCCTGCGAGGAGTCGGACGAGCCGCATCGGCTGCCGGTACCGAGCGGGCCGCAGGCGACCAGCGAGGCCCTCGACCAGCTGCGGCGCCGCGGCGCGGATGTGCAGACCAGCAACGAGCAGTTCAACGATTGGCTGCGCCGCAGCGACGCCGACCTGGCGATGCTGTCCACAGCCACGGCGTACGGCGAGTACCCCTATGCGGGCGTGCCGTGGTACAGCACCGTCTTCGGCCGCGACGGTGTGGTCACCGCCCTCGAATGCCTGTGGGTCGACCCCGAGATGGCCCGTGGAGTCCTGACGGTGCTGGCCGCCACGCAGGCCGAGCACGTCGACCCAGAGCGCGACGCGGAGCCGGGCAAGATCGTCCACGAGATGCGTCGCAGCGAGATGGCGGCTCTCGGCGAGGTGCCGTTCGGCCGTTACTACGGCAGCGTCGACGCCACGCCGCTGTTCGTCATGCTCGCCGCCGCCTACCACCGCCGCACCGGCGACCTTCAGCTGGTGCGCGACATCTGGCCCAACGTCGAGCGCGCGCTGGCCTGGATGGACACCTACGCCGATGCGGACGGGGACGGCTTCCTGGAGTATCGGCGCAAGACGTCGGGCGGTCTGGCGAACCAGGGCTGGAAGGACTCGGCCGACTCCATCTTCCACGCCGATGGCACGCTGGCCACTGGGCCGATTGCGTTGTGCGAGGTGCAGGGCTATGCCTACGCTGCCCGTCGCGGAGCCGCGGATCTGAGCCGCACCCTCGGCGACGACGCTCGTGCCGAGGCCCTGGATCACCAGGCCGAGCAGCTGCGCATCCGGTTCGAGGAAGCGTTCTGGATCGATGCGCTGGGCACCTACGCTGAGGCGCTCGACGGCGAGAAGCAGCCGTGCCGCGTGCGTACCTCGAATGCGGGCCAATGCCTGTACACCGGGATCGTCAGCCCCGAGCGGGCCGCGCGCGTGGCGGACGGCCTGCTGTCACCCGAAGGCTTTTCGGGCTGGGGCGTTCGCACCGTGGCGACGGGCGAAGCTCGCTACAACCCGATGTCCTACCACGACGGGTCGGTGTGGCCGCACGACAACGCGATCATCGCCGCCGGCATGG
>JBBRXE010000052.1:0-10526 GCA_038248695.1 Candidatus Limnocylindria bacterium
GCCAGCCTCGAGAAGGTCGATCCCCAGACGACCGTCGACCAGGTCCGCCTGGACGAGGTCGCCGCCAGGCTCAACGACGAGCTGGCGAACCTGTCGGCTCCACAGGCGCGACGTCGCATCGCCAAGCTGCCGCCGTTGGCGGGGCACGTGGCGGAGATCGTGGCGCAGCTGCTCGAGGAGTCGGATGGGGCCATCATCGAGGAGGTCTTCACTGACGGGATCGTCAACGTCGTCGACCAGCCGGAATTCGCCGGAGGAGCGAAGCTGCGCAGCATCCTGGAGGTACTGCGACGCAGTGACTTCCTGGAACAGCTCGTGCCGGTGTTGGCACGCGGCGGGGGAGTGCACGTGATCATCGGGCACGAGAACACGAACGACGCCATGCACGAGGTCAGCCTGATCTTCGCGCCCTACGGCGCGCCCGGGCAGGCATTGGGCTTGCTGGGTGTGCTGGGACCGACGCGCATGCCCTACCCGCGGGCCATCCCGACGGTCCGCTACCTGGCGGCGCTCATGAACGAGCTCATCAACAGCGACTATGGCGAGACCCATGACTGACCAGAAGACCGATGGTGACGCGCGTCCGAAGACGCGCGCCGAGGAACGAGTGGACGCGATCCGCACGCCGAGCCGCACCGAGCTGATGGAGCGCCTCGAGCAGGCGCTGCGTGAGCTGGACGAGGCACGCGGTCAGTCGGAGGAGCACCTGCACAACTGGCAGCGCAGCGCCGCAGACTTCTCGAATTACAAGCGACGGACCGATGACGATCGCGCCACGACGGCGCAGTTCGCCAATGCCCTTCTGATCGGCAAGCTGCTGTCGGTCCTCGACGACTTCGACCGTGCCCTGGGGAACGTCCCCGCCGAAGCCCACGAATCGTGGGTCGAGGGCGTGCGGCTCGTCGACCGCAAGCTGCGCGCCGCGCTCGAGAGCGAGGGCGTCACCGAAATCGAGGCGCTCGGCCAGCCGTTCGATCCGAACGTGGCCGAGGCGGTCGTGCACGAAGATACGACCGAGTATCCAGATAACCAAGTCATCGGCGAGCTTCAGCGGGGCTATCGGCTCCATGACCGGGTGATCCGGCCGGCGCTCGTCCGAGTTGCGAACAACCCGAAGGAGCACTGAGCGAATGGGCAAGATCATCGGTATCGACCTGGGCACGACGAACTCGGTCGTAGCGGTCATGGAGGCTGGCGAGCCCCAGGTCATCACCAACGCGGAAGGTGGACGCATCACGCCGTCGGTCGTGGCGTTCGCCAAGAGCGGCGAGCGTCTGGTCGGCCAGGTGGCCAAGCGCCAGGCGATCACCAACCCAGAGAACACCATCTTCAGTATCAAACGCTTCATGGGCCGCCGATGGGATGACCCCGAGGTGCAGCACAGCAAGGACCTGGTGCCGTACGAGGTCGTCAAGGATCCCAAGTCCGACGGCGTCGTCGTGCAGCTGGCCAACGGCAAGCACTTCACGCCGCCCGAGATCAGCGCCATGATCCTGCAGAAGCTCAAGGGCGACGCCGAGGCGTATCTGGGCGAGAAGGTGACCGAGGCGGTGATCACCGTGCCGGCCTATTTCGACGACACGCAACGCCAGGCGACCAAGGATGCCGGACGAATTGCCGGGCTCGATGTGAAACGCATCGTCAACGAGCCCACGGCATCGGCCCTGGCGTATGGGCTCGACAAGCAGAAGGAAGAGAAGATCTCCGTCTATGACCTGGGCGGCGGTACCTTCGACATCTCGATCCTGGAGCTCTCCGAGGGAGTCTTCGAGGTACGCTCGACGAACGGCGACACGCACCTCGGCGGCGACGACTTCGACCAGCGCATCATCAGCTGGCTGATCGAGGAGTTCCGCAAGGAGCAGGCGATCGATCTGTCGAAGGACCGGATCGCGCTGCAACGCCTCAAGGAGGCGGCGGAGAAGGCGAAGATCGAGCTCTCGTCGACAGCCACCTCCGAGATCAACCTGCCCTTCCTGAGCGCCGACCAGACCGGTCCCAAACACATGGTCGTGACACTGTCGCGCGCCAAGCTGGAGGACCTCGTGGCGGACCTCGTCACCAAGACCTCAGGTCCGGTGAAGAAGGCTCTGGCCGATGCGAGCATGCAGCCCGCGGACATCGACGAGGTGATCCTGGTAGGTGGCATGACCCGCATGCCGGCCGTCATCGAGGCCGTCAAGGGCATGTTCAACGGCAAGGAGCCGCACAAGGGCGTCAACCCCGACGAGGTGGTGGCCGTCGGTGCAGCCATCCAGGCCGGCGTCCTCGCCGGTGAGGTCAAGGACGTCCTGCTGCTCGACGTGACGCCGCTGTCACTCGGCATCGAGACGCTGGGCGGCGTGTCGACCAAGATGATCAACCGCAACACGACCATCCCGACGTCGCACACCCAGATCTTCAGCACCGCGGCGGACAACCAGCCCTCGGTTGACATCATCGTCCTACAGGGCGAGCGTGAGATGGCCACCGACAACAAGAAGCTGGCGACCTTCCGACTGGACGGCATCCCGTCGGCCCCGCGCGGCGTCCCGCAGATCGAGGTTACCTTCGACATCGATGCCAACGGCATCCTGAACGTGGCTGCCAAGGACAAGGCCACCAACAAGGAACAGAAGGTGACCATCACGGCATCCTCGATGCTCGCCAAGGAGGACGTGGACCAGATGGTCCGCGATGCTGCCGAGCATGCCGAGGAGGACCGCCGTCGTCGCGCCGAGGTCGAGTCCCGCAACGAGGCTGACGCGCTCACGTTCCAGGCGGAGCGCCTGGTCAAGGACCTGGGCGACAAGCTCGCCGACGAGGACAAGACCGAGATCGACGCCCGCGTGGCAGCCGTTCGCGAAGCCCTCAACGGGACCGATGCGGGCGCTATCGACTCCACCAAGCAGCAGCTTTCCGAGGTGCTGCAGCGGGTCGGGGCGAAGGCTTATGCCGAGGCGCCCGGCGAGGCGCCGGGCGGCGACGGGGCGGCGCCGGAAGGCGATGCCTCGGGCGAGGCTGGTGGCGAGGCCGGCGAGGAGGAGACCATCGAGGGCGAGTACAAGGAAGTCTGATCCTCGGCGTTGCCCATTCGAGTGTTTGGGAGTGAATGAAGCCGGCCAACGTGGCCGGCTTCATTGCATGTGCGCGAGGTGACTAGCCCTGGGCGGCCTTGGCCTGGTCGATCCAGCCCTGGACCTGGGCCACGGAAAGACCCACGACCCGACCGTGACGCTCCTCGATCATCGATTTGAGCGAAGCGGCGGTGCGGTGGCTCAGCTCCTTGATCGAGTCGACGCCGATCTTCTCGAGCATCGCGGTGTGCTTTGGGCCAATGCCGTTCAGCTTGTAGAGATCGTTCTCCATTCCAGCCATGAGGTTCGTCTCCTTGTTTCAGCCAGCCGTCTGCGGCTGCGTGCAGTTGGGGCAGCGGCGCGCTGTGTACGGAATCTCCGTCGCGCATTCGGCGCAGGTCTTGCTCGTCGGTGTCTGCTCGATGCCGCGCTGTCGACGGGCCTCCATGGCATTCATCGGCTTGACCACGAACAGGAAGATCGCCAGCGCGATCAGGATGAACGAGATCAGCGCGTTCAGGAAGAGCCCGTAGCGGACTTCCGCTTCGCCGACGGTGAATGCCGCGCTACTGAAGTCGGGGACTCCGATCAAGCCAAGCAGCGGCGTCACGATGTCTGCCACGAAGGAGGTGAGGACCGCGGCGAACGCAACGCCGATGACGAACGCCACGGCGAGATCGATGACGTTGCCACGCATGATGAATTCGCGGAATTCCTTGACCATGGGCGCCCTCCGGGTGCGGTGATTGGCCAGGCTGCGGAGCAGTATAGGCTTCAGTGGGGGGGAAGGGATCAGTCCAAGACTTGCATTGGAGAGGGCATGCGCGGAGATCGAGTCGAGGTTGTGGTCGACAGCGGCCAGGGCGGCGTACGGACCTTTGACATCAGCGCCACGCGCAATGGTCGGCGTGTCGAAGTGATCACCGCGCGCGGCGTCGTCGAGGTCAGCGAAGTGACGCGAGGCGGCACCCCGGTGCGAACCGGCCGCTTCATGACCAGCCGTGTGATCGCGCTGGTCGAGCATCCGGCCACCGAGGGTTCGGAGACGAAGGTCGAGGTCGAGACGCGCCATCGGATGGGAGCGACCGCCGGCTGAGCTCGCGCATCGGTAGACTCGGTGGCGCATGCGTCTCGCCACGTGGAACGTCAACTCGCTGAAGGCCCGCCTCGAACGGGTGCTGGCCTGGACCGATCGGCATCGTCCCGACATCCTGTGCCTGCAGGAAACCAAGCTGTCCGATGCGGCCGTGCCGGCCCTCGCCTTCGGCGAGCTTGGCTACGAGATCGCGCATCACGGCAGCGGGCAGTGGAACGGCGTCGCCATCGCGTCGCGCATCGGTCTGCAAGATGTCGTGGGCGGCATCCCGGCTGCTGACGGCTGGACCGATGACGGGGGGCGGTTCGTGGCGGCCACCTGCGCGGGCGTGCGCGTGGCGAGCGTCTACGTCCCGAACGGACGGGTCGTCGACTCCGAGTTCTACCTCCAGAAGCTCGAGTGGCTCGAACGACTGGCCGGCTGGCTCGATGACCACGACCCTTCCACCGAGCTGGCGATCTGCGGTGACTACAACGTCGCACCGGAGGATATCGACGTCTGGGACGCCACGGCGGTGCACGGCGCGACCCATGTGTCGCCGGCCGAGCGCGCGGCGGTGGCGAGGCTCCGGGCGTGGGGGATGGTCGATGTGGTGCGCCAGTTCCATCCGGAGCCCGGCTTCTTCAGCTGGTGGGATTACCGCGCGGGGAACTTCCACAAGAACTTCGGGATGCGCATCGACCACGTCTACGTCTCGCAGGCGCTGGCGGGCCGCGCCGTGGGTGCCGAGCGCGACCGCGACGCGCGCAAGCCGTCGACGTATCCGGGGATCCCATCAGACCACGCGCCGGTCTACGTCGACTTTGACGACGCCCCTCGCTGACCATCGCCAGCGTTACACGCCGTGCACGGCATCACAGGCGCCGAAGTGCACCAGCGATCTGGCGCCCTGGCCTGGTGCGTGGCCACGTCACGCGACGCGCGCCAACGAAGCGCCGGTAGGCCTCGACCGCGTCATGTAACGCCGGGATGAAGCCAGGCGCCGACATCGGACTGAAGCTGTCTTCGAACCAGATGCCGAGGATCCGCAAGGTGCGCGTCGAGCGCTCGAGGCGCGGCTCGACGCGACCGACCAGTCGTGCGCCGAACAGGATCGGCAGCGCGTAGTAGCCGAAGCGCCGCTTGGCGGCAGGCGTATAGATCTCCCAGGTGTAGGCGAAGCCGAACAGGCTGTGCAGCAGGCGCCGGTCCCACACCAGCGGATCCAGCGGCGCCAGGAACGAGACCGATGCCGCCACGTCCCGGGCAGCGGCCGTCGCCTCCAGGATCGGCAGCTCGTCGGCGAGGATGTGGCGCACCTGCCGCTCGCCCTCGACGTCAACCCGAAGCAGCACGCCGTCCGCCACGAGCTCGGCGGTGATGCGCGCGCGATCTGCCGCGCTGCCCGTGCCGGTGGTGAGATCCGATGCACCGCCGACGGCCATCAGACCAACCGCCCGGTGCCGGCTCAGCAGCTTGTGCTTGAGCGACTCCGCCTTCGTCACGCGCCGCCCGAGCAGCCCGGCGGGGAAGAGATGCTCGATGAGGTCGTAGTAGCGTCGGTTGCCGTCCCGCCGCGCGATGCCCAGCCGGCCGGTGACGAACAGCGCCTCCATCACGGCACGCGCCACCGGCGTCTCGGCCCACCACCAGTCAACGCGCATGGCCAGGTGGCGAAAGGCATCGGTCGATAGTGGGCCTTCGGTGGCTACCTTGTCGAGGATGGCGGTGACGACGTCGACGTGTTCGCGCAGGATCCCCTGGTCGTAGTGCGTCGCGGCGTGGTCCCAGGCGTGGCGGTAGTAGGGCAGCTCGTCGATGGGCAGGATGTTGAGCGATTTGTTGTAGAGCTCGACCAGGCGCCGGTCGGTGCCGTACAGCCACCCCTCGGTCCATTCGCGGCGGTATCCGGCAATGCGGTTGTGCAGCACCAGGTCGTGGTTGCGTGTGCCAGGCACCTCGATGGGATCGAACTGCAGGCTTCCCAACCGTTCGATCACGCGCAGGACCGATGCCGGCTCCGCCGGAAGGGATCGTGGCGGATCGAGCAGGTGACGGCGGACCAGGAAGCGCCGGGCGTGGTCGGCCGAGATGCGGATCGACTGAGTCATCAAGGTTGCGATGCTAGCCGACGCGTGGCCATTTAGCACGGATGTTCAGTACCGCTTCAGTTGGCACTCTGAAGCCGTGAGTGCCAATTTGTATACTGGCTGGCGCATGGCCATCAAACGTGACTACTACGAGATCCTGGGTGTTGTCCGCGAGGCGCCGGATGACGAGATCAAGCGGGCCTTTCGGCGACTTGCGCAGCAGCACCATCCCGACATCGACAAGACCGATGGCGCCGAGGCGCGCTTCAAAGAGCTGAACGAGGCGTACCGCGTGCTGGGGGACCGCCAGCGGCGGCAGGCGTACGACATGTTCGGGCACGCGGGCGTGGATGGCGGCACGGCGGGCGGCGGCCCCGAGGGTTTCGGCGGTGGCTTCGGACCGTTCGGCGACATCTTCGATGCGTTCTTCGGCGGCTCGCCGGCGGGGGCGCGTCGTGGCCGGCGGGTCGTGGCCGGCGCCGACCTGCGCTATGACCTGATAATCGAATTCGGCGAGGCCGTCAGCGGCGTGACGCGCGAGATCAGCTTTGCCACGCTGGCCCGCTGCGGCGTCTGTGAGGGCAACGGCGTCGAGCCGGGCACTGAGCCGGAGCGCTGCCCGGAGTGCAACGGCAGCGGCGAGAAGCGTCGCGTGAGCCAGACGATCCTGGGCCAGATGGTGAACATCGTCGCGTGCCCGCGCTGCGGGGGCGAGGGCCGCATTGTCAGCACCCCCTGCCGCGAGTGCCACGGCGACGGACGCCTGCGTGAGGAGCGGACACTGGAGGTCAACATCCCGGCGGGAATCGAGTCGGGACAGCGGATTGCGCTCGAAGGCCAGGGCGAGGCAGGGCCACGCGGCGGGCCATCCGGCGACCTGTATGTGGCCGTGACGGTCAGGGAGCATCCCGAGCTGATCCGGCGCGGGACGGAGCTGTTCTACGAGCTGCCGTTGACGTTCCCGCAGGCAGCGCTCGGCGCGAGCCTGCCGGTCCCAACGGTCGATGGCAGCGCCGACGTCGTGGTGCCGCCCGGCACGCAGAGCGGCCACGAGATCCGCATGCGCGGCCAGGGCGTCCCGCGCTTGCGCGGCAGTGGCCGCGGCGACCTGCACGTGATCGTCAATGTGGTCGTGCCGCAGAAGTTGTCGAAACGCGAACGCGAGCTGCTCGCCGAGCTTGGCGGCGAGCGACCGCAGGCGGAGCTGCCGAAGGGCAGTCAGGGCGTCTTCGACCGCATACGCGACCTCTTCGGCTGAAGCGGCTCCGACCCGCATGCGCTGGCTGGAGCTGACCGTCGAGGCCGATGTGGAGGCCATCGAGCCGATCTCCGAAATCTTCGGCCGGCTCGGCCGTGGCGCCGCAGTGCGACCGACGCGCCTGCTGCGCGACCCCGGCGACGAGCTGGCGGCCCGCGAGGACACCGCGTCGCCGTACCTGGTGACAGCCCACATTCCCGATGACTCGTCGGCCGCGGCGTCGGTCGAGGCCACCGAGCGTGCGTTGTGGCACCTCCAGGCGTTCGGCCTGCGCCCTGTCGGGGAGCTTCAGGTCACGAGCGTCGACGACGCCGACTGGATGGATGGCTGGAAGGCCACCTACGCAGCGCAGCGCATCGGCCGGGTGCTGATCGTGCCGACGTGGCTCGACGAGCCGCGCGGCGACGACGAGGTCGCGGTGCGGCTGGACCCGGGCATGGCCTTTGGCACCGGCCTGCACCCAACCACCCGCGGCTGCCTGACGCTGCTGCAAGACCTCGAACTCATGCCGACGCGGCTGCTCGACGTCGGTTGCGGTTCCGGCATCCTGGCGCTGGCCGCCCTGCGGCTGGGAGTGGGCCGCGCCGTCTGCCTGGATACCGATCCCATCGCCGTCGAGGCGACGCGCGCCAACGCGACGGCAAATGACCTTGGCGGGCGGGTAGAGGTTCGTCTCGGGACGCTCACGTCCCTGCCCAGCGAAGCGCCGGTCCCGCTGGTGCTTGCCAACCTGGTGGCCGTCATCCTGGTCGAGCTGGCCGGCGCCCTGGCGGCTCACGTCGAGACCGGCGGCACGCTACTGGCGAGTGGCATCATCGAGCCTCGCGTTTCCGAGGTGACCGATGCACTTGCGACCGCCGGCTTCGTCGAGCGATCGCGGCTGCACGACGGTGAGTGGGTCTCACTGCGCCTGGAGCGCTGCCCATGAACCGCTTCTTTGTGGACGACATCGGTGGCGATCGGTTTCCGCTGCCGGCATCGATCGCCCACCAGGTGACCCGCGTGCTGCGGCTGGGCGACGGCGACGAGATCGCCCTGCTCGATGGTCTCGGCGGCGAGGTGCGCTGCAGGCTCGATGGCGGTGATTGCGTTGTGATGTCACGAGGCGCCGCGGCCGGTGAGCCTGGACATCGGCTCACCGTCTGGCAGGCGCTCCTGAAGGGCGATCACCTCGAGCCGGTCATCCGCCACGGGACGGAGTTGGGGATTGTGCGGTTCGGGCTGTTCGTGAGCGCACGGTCCATCGTGCGTGAACTGAGCCCGCGGAAGTTGGAGCGGCTGCGGGCAGTGGCCCGCGAGGCGGCCGAGCAATCGGAGCGGGGGATCGTTCCGCAGGTCGACGAACCGGTGACCTACGCGCAGGTGCTTGGTGCGGCGGCGCCCGGATCGGTCCTGCTGTCCGAGCGGCACGAAGGTCAGCGGCTGTTCGAGCTGGAGCCGCCGCGCGGCGTTGTCATCGGTCCGGAGGGAGGCTTCGCTCCCGCCGAGGTCGACGCAGCGCGACGCGCAGGGCTGGCGCTCGCCGCGCTGGGGCCGCGCATCCTGCGCTCCGAGACGGTGGCCGTCGCGGTGGCAGCGGTCATCTTGTCGCGGACTGGTGACTTCGCCTAATCTCCTCGCATGGCCGATCGCGACCTCAGCTACCAGGGCGATTGCCTCTTCTGCCGGATCGCAGCGGGAGAGATCCCGTCCGACCGAGTCTTCGAGGACGAGACGGTGATCGTCTTCCGCGACATCAACCCGCAGGCACCCACGCACGTGCTGGCCATCCCGCGCCGGCACCTTGCGTCGGCGGCAGACCTGACCGATGCCGATGCAGACCTGCTCACGGCGCTCTTCGGCGCCCTGCGTCGTGTCGCGAAGGAGGCGGGCCTGGATGGCTACCGGATCATCAGCAACGTCGGTGCGGAGTCGGGGCAGAGCGTCTTCCATCTCCATGTTCACCTGCTGGGCGGCCGTCCGATGTCCTGGCCGCCGGGCTGACTCCGCTCGATATTCGCTTCCACGAGAGCAGCGTGACCCACGCGCCGTGCATGACGGCGATGTTGCGCGGCACGGAATACCGTTCGTGCGGCATGGTATCCCGCGATGCTCCGGGTGCTCCGTCAACGCGACTACGCACTGCTCTGGTTCGGTGGCTTCGTCTCGAACCTGGGCGACTTCGTGCTGTTCGTGGGCTTGCCGTATGAGATCTACCGGCTTACCGGCTCGACCCTGGCGACCGCCGGGATGGTGCTCGCCCACCTGATCCCGCGCATCCTGGTCGGCTCGATCGCCGGGGTGTACGTGGACCGATGGGACCGACGACGGCTGATGATCGTGGTGAACCTCATCCAGGCCGTCACCATCCTGCCGCTCCTGCTGGTGCCGCAGCTCGGCCTGTGGGTCATCTATGCCGTGTTGGTGGTCGAGAGCAGCGTCTCCCAGCTCTTCATGCCGGCCGAGACGGCGATCATGCCGCTGCTCCTCACCGGTGGCAAGGACGAGCTGCTGACCGCCAACGCGCTGGATGGCGTGGGGCACCACCTCTCCCGGCTGATCGGCCCGGCGATCGGCGGGGTCGTGGTGGCGATCGGCGGGCTGTCGGCCGTCACCGTCGTCGACTCGGTTTCATTCGTTGCCTCGGCTGGGATGCTCGCCCTGATTCGGATGAGGCCGACCGGCCACCCCGTGACGGAGTCCATCGAGCGCGCCGCCCTCTCCGCCTGGCGCCGGCTGGTCCACGAGTGGCGTGCAGGCCTGCATGTGGTGCTCGAGGAGCCGATCCTGCGCTCGCTGCTCGTCTTCGCAAGCATTACGGCGATCGGCGAGGGGCTGACGTCCGCCTTGTTCGTGGTGTGGGTCATCGGTCCTCTGCACTCGGACAGCACCGGCTGGGGGCTCGTCCTCTCGACCCAGGCGATCGGTGGCCTGGCCGGAGCCCTGGTGATAGCTCGGCTCGGAACGCGACTCCGGCCGGCCCCGCTGTTGATCGGCGGTGCGTTGGCCTTCGGGGCGATCGACCTGGTGCTCTTCACCTACCCCGTGCTCTACCCCCACATCGGTCC
>JBBRXE010000053.1:0-10497 GCA_038248695.1 Candidatus Limnocylindria bacterium
CCGATGACTTCGTCGCGCAGCAGCTCCTCCGTTGTGCCGCGGCGCTCGCGCATCTCAACCGCCAGGTCGAGGAGCTGCTCTATCTCGGCGCGCGATAGGGCGTCGAGGTCGAGGAGGTGCGTGTGCGGCCAGGCGACCTTCGTCCTCACGCGGCGGGTGCGGGGGCCGGTGCCGGCGCGTGGCCAATGACGACCTCGTCGTCGACACCATCGGTCTCGTGCAGACGGACATGGACCAGCTCGTCGCGACTGGTGGGCAGGTTCTTGCCAACGTGGTCGGGGCGGATGGGCAGCTCGCGGTGGCCGCGATCCACGAGGACCGCCAGACGCACCGCCTGCGGCCGACCCTGATCGGTGAGCGCGTCCAGCGCGGCGCGAACGGTGCGTCCGGTGAACAGCACATCGTCGACGAGCACGACGGTTCGGCTGGCCACGTCGGGCATGGCATCCGTGCGCTTGACGATGGGTGCGTGGGCCAGCCTGGTCAGGTCGTCGCGGTAGTAGGTGATATCGAGCGAGCCGACGGGAAGGCTCACGCCCTCGTGCTGCTCGATGAGCCCGGCAAGCCGCCGCGCCAGCGGGACGCCGCGCGTCCGCAGGCCGACGAGCACGAGGTCATGTGTCCCGCCGTTGCGCTCCACGATCTCGTGCGCGATGCGGGTCAATGCGCGCCGCACGTCGTCGGCGTCCAGGATGAGGCGGTCGTTCATTGGCGCTCCTTGGCGGCCTCTCCGGACCGCGTTAAAGGGTCGGCGTCGAGTATAGCGCTGGTCAGGGCTGCAACCCGTCGAGTTGAGTCGGCTGACGACTGAAACGACGGTGAGCGTGAGGCGGCGGCTACAGCGCTCCAGCGGCTCCGGCGCCCCAGCGGGCCCCAGCGGCTACGGCTGTGCGATGTTGGGGTAGACCGCCGGGCCGCTCCAGGTCTGACCTTGGCCGATGACCTCGACCTTGTCCGGATCGGTGCCATAGCCCCTCGTGATCAGTCGCAGCTCGGCACTCGGCCCGTAGGCGCCGCCCTCGGCGCCTGGCGCGGTCTGCACCGTCAGGCCAAGGTGGTTGCCGTCTGCGGCGAGTGCCACGTCGATGATCGAGGTGGCACCCTGGGTGTCCGGCGTATCCAGCGTCTCAGCCGCGGTGATGAGCTCTTGATTGCTGACGTGACCGAAGTACACGCGCGTCGAATCGGGGAACCGGTCACCCTGCGGCACGCCGGTCCACTGCGCGTTCCAGACCGCGAACGCATCGCTGTCGGGACCCCAGGTGATCGATGCGCCGCGGAACATCTCGCGGCCGCCGGCCAGCGTCGAGAAGACCTGCCGCGCGTTCGCAAAGTCGACCCCGGCGCCGGTGATCTCGGCGAGCCATGGCATGCCCCCTTGGGAGAAGGACCAATGGCCACCCGGCGTACCCATCGTGCCGCGCCAGAAGATGGCGTGCTTGCCATCCGGAGCGACGAGTGGCCCGAAGACGCCAGGCTGCGTCTCGATTGCGGCGGTCGACGGATCGAATGGTGGGTTGACCGCCTCGCCCTCCACCTGGACGAGGTAGCTCGTCGGCTGGCTCGCAGCGCGGCTCACCCACAGGACGTGAAGATCACCGGCCATCCAGCTGCCGGAATAGGCGTCGCCCGTGTTGGTCAGCTGCTGCACGCTGGCGTCTGCGGCGGTGAAGAGCCACGCGTCGCTCTTAGAGTCCCGGCTCGTCAGGGAGTAAGCCAGGAAGGCCGAATCGGATGACCAGGCGAGCTCCTCACCCAGGCTGTAGGTAGGCGGCAACGACTCGCCGAGCGAGGTCAGCCTGCCATCCGACATGTTGAGCACGTAGTACTGCGACAGGCCCGATGACTCTCCGTCTATGCGGAAGGCGAGCCAGCCGCCGTCCGGTGACAGCGAGGCATTGGCCGGCATGCCGTACGCCGGCAGGTCGATTGGCGTGGCCGCGTCACCGCGGACGAAGCTGAGCGTCGCCGCGCCATTCTGCAGCTGATAGGAGAAGTGGCCGGCCGGCTCACCGGCCGCCACGGGCGACGGGGACGATGGCGGCGCGCTTTGCGTCGGCGTCGGGATGGCCGATTCGGTTGGAATGGCGCTGGCGCTCGGCTGCACGCTGGCGCTCGTCGTGGGAGAGTTCAGCACGGCGATATTGCTGTTCGGCTTGAAGATGAGGACAGCCAGAAGCAGCGCAACGGCCGCGGTGGTCACCGACGCCGCGATGGCCATGATCCCGCCGGGACGTCGCCACCACGGCACGCCGGGCCGGCGGCCGTTCTCGATCCCGGTCCGGATCCGCGGCGCCAGGTCGCGTGGAACCGGAACATGGCGCATGCCGGAGACGAGCTTGCGCTGGTCGGAGAAGGCGGCCAGGGTGTCGCGGCAGCGCTCGCAGCGGGCGAGGTGCGCGTTCATCTGCTCGCGTTCCGCATCGGTCAGGTCGTTGGAGAGCGATGCGCTGATGAGTTCGTCGACGTGGTTCATCGGGTCAGGCCTTCCGTTGCCAGGTGGCGGCGCATGTCGCCTCGCGCTCGGCACAGCAGCGTGCGAACGGCGCCGTAGCTGAGTCCCATCACGTCGCCGATCTGCTGCGCACTCATGTCCTCGAGATCACTCAGCAGCAGGCACTGGCGGCGATCTGGGTTCAGCCGGAGCAGCGCGCGCTGCAGTCGCTCGTCGACCTGAGTCGCCATGACCTGTGCCTCCGCGCCGGGACGACCGTCTGGACGTTCGGCGTGCGGCTCCCGGTCGTCGTCCATGCGGACCACCCACTTGCGCCGGCGCATCTCGTCGATTGCCGTGTTGGTCGCGATCCGGTACAGCCAGGATTTGGCCGATGCGGGGTCGGTCAGCGAGTCGAGCTTGCGATAGGCCTTGATGAAGGTGTCCTGCGTGATGTCAGCCGCGCGGTCGCGATCGGCGACCATGCGCAGCACGTAGTTGTAGATGGGGGCAGAGAACTCTTCGAAGAGGCGATCAAACCCGGCCTCGCGGCTCGGCTCTGCGGTGCGCGGGACACTCATGGGCGATGCATCCACCGTCGAGCGTCCCTGGAATGCCATCGAGAGCACCTCGTCCTCCACACATGCCTCCCCGCGTAGTCCGTTCCCGGACGCATCGGTCGTTGCACCTGTTACACGGCCTCCGCGGTTGGCGCGCCTTCGCCCTGGCCCACACCAGCGCCTTCACCCTCGCCGGACCGATGCAGGTGCGTGCGCAGCACCTCCGCCGCGTACTCCGGAGCGGCCGGGTTGACGGCGAGTGCCGTTGCCCGCTCCAGCCCAGCGATGACGCGCAGGCGCGGGTGGATCTCCCAGTGCCAGTGGAAGGTCTGGTCCAGCCGCTCGCCAACCGGGGCGGTGTGCAGGAACAGGTTGTAGGGCGGGTCGCCGAGCGCGTCGAGTGAGTGGAGCGCCTTCTGCAGCGTCGCCGCGGTGGCCGCGACGCCGTAGTCATCGAGCGCCGTGAAGTCGGCCGCATGCTCGCGTGGCACGACCATCAGCTCGAACGCCGAGCGGCTGGCGGCCGGCGCGAAGACGATGGCGTGGTCGTCAGCCAGGACCAGGCGCTCGTCGGCGGCCTCTTCGGCGGCGGCAAGCCCGCACCACACGCAGGTGCGGCTCTTGATCTGGTAGCGGGCGCCGCCGCCGATCTCCTCGGCCACCCAGTGCGGGATCTGCGGGATGGCGTACAGCTCCAGGTTGAGGTGTTGGCTGCGTGACCCCGCCTGCATGCCATAGCTCTGCACGACCTGGATGTAGCGCGGCTCGTCGGGCGGTCGCGGTTCGTCGGCGAGGGCCAGCATCGTGTCGCGGAGGGTGGTGATCAGCGCCCGGGCCAGGGCTGGCGGAGCGTCGGCCAGCCGTTCGTGGTGGCCGCGCGGCCCGACCAGGATCTCCCACGAGCCGCTCGAGGTCTGGACTTCGGACATGCTCAGCTGCGCGGCACTGTCCTTGGTCGAATCGATTCGGTGAAACGCATTGCCCCGCAGCGTCCGTCGCCGGACCGCATCGCTAGCCTCGTGCTCGGGCGCATCATCGCAGTGACGGCAGTGGCTACCCTCGACGGCCTGTGCCTGGACGGCGAAGGAGCTGTGCTCGAAGGTCCGGTCCGTCACGACCGCGGACCACCAGCCGGTGACAGGGTCGCGGCGCAGTTCGAACACCGCCGCATCGTACCTGAGCCGGTCAGGTCCGGGCAGGGGCCGCATCCGTCGCGTACTCCCAGCCCTTGCGGCGGGGCAGCTGGAGCCATTCGTCGCGCAGCTGCGCCATGCGCTGGACGTCGACGAACTCGCCCTCGTTGAAGTGGGCGTGCCGCAACGCACCCTCGAACACGAAGCCGGCCTTCTCGTAGGCGCGGCGCGCCCGCGCATTACCGGCGTAGACCTCCAGCTCGATGCGTTCCAGGCGCAGAGCGCCGAAGCCGAAATCGCAGATGGCGTTGACCGCATCGGTCCCATAGCCCTTGTTCCATTCGTCCTTCTCGCCGATGCTGATGCCGAACTCCGCACCGCCATTCTCGTAGTCGACGTACTGGAAGCCGATGGTGCCGATCGGTCGGCCATCGCTCAACAGGCAGATCACGAAGTGGTACTGCGACTTGCCATGGGCGGCGAGCATCTTCTCGAACCACTGCTCCTCGAGCGGCAGGCTCAACGGGGCGCGCAGGGCCAGGTTGCGCGCGGTCTCCGCGTCGCTGAACCAGCGAACGAAGTTGGGCAGGTCGGCGCGCTCGGCGGGACGCAGGTACACCCGGTTTCCGCGGAGGATGGGCAACGAATGTGCAAGTGGCAGCTGATCGTCAGGCATCGGTCTCTGAAGTACGCTCTCCTATGATTCGCAGAATACAGGGAGAGATCCACATGGCAGCCGTCCGCAGCGCATCGGTCACCTGGAATGGTGACCTGGCATCAGGAAAGGGGAGCGTCAGCGCCGGATCCAGCGGTCGGTTCACGGACGTGCCGGTCAGCTGGGCCGCGCGCACCGAGGACCCGGGCGGCAAGACGTCCCCGGAAGAGCTGCTGGCCGCCGCTCACGCATCTTGCTTCGCCATGGCTTTCTCCGCCGGCCTCGCCGGCCTGGGCACGCCGCCATTGGAACTCCACGTCAGCGCCCAGGTCACCTTCGACAGGGTGGACGACGCTTGGAAAGTCGTTTCGTCCGACCTCCAGGTGCTGGGGCGCGTGCCGGGCTGCACGCCGACCGCCTTCCGCGATGCGGCGGAGGCGGCGCGCGACGGTTGCCCGATCTCGCAGGCGCTGCGTGGCAACGTCGAGCTGTCAGTGGATGCCACGCTCGAGGAGTAGCGCGTCGCGCTGCCGCTGGTTGGGCGGTCCGGGGCCGGGCTGCCGGGGCCGGGCTGCCGGGGGGCGGGCTGCCGGGGCCGGCGGCGGCCGCGGGCGGTCGCCGGCGACGCCGACTTGTCAAATGATGCTGTTGGCCGCGCTAAGCGGGTGGAAGTCTGTTGATCGGCCCGTGGCGGCCGTTCTCTGAGCGTGGGGCCAGCGACATTTGGCGCTGCGACGACCGCTGGAGTGCGTTAGTGCACGTGAGGACCGACATCTGACAAGTCGGAGAGGAGGTGAACTCCGAGGACCGGGCCGGCGCAATGGCGACTGGTCAGATGTCGCCTTGATCAGCCGTAATCCAGTCGGTTAGGTCGGCGACATCGGTCACGCGGTCGCCCCGAGCGTGGAAGGGGCTGCGTGACGGTCGCCGCGGAACGCGAGGGGTGACGAACGCGGATCACGCCGAGATTTGACGAGTCAGCGGCGCCCTCGCGACGGGGCCAGAGCGGCTGCGCGACGCCGACTGCGCGACGCCGAGTGCGCGACCCCGACTGCGCCGCGCCGTCGGCGCCGACTGCCCGAAAGCGGCTACTCGACGGCGTGCCGGATCTCGGGGAGCAGGCCCTCGTAGCTGTCGAGGAACTCGACGCGCTCGCGCTTGAAGCGCTCGACCCAGTTGCGGTACTCGTCGCCCCGCCCGGTCCGCTCGTAGAGCTTCCGCGGCTGCAGCTTCTCGGCGTCCGAGATGCCGGGCACCGACGTAGCCACCTCGTAGCCGAAGTCCGGGTCCGACTCCCAGATGATCGTGCGCTCCGCAATCCCTTGCACGATCGCCGACGAGTCCTCGATCTCGATCTTCTTGGCATGGTCGGATCCCTCGACGCCGCCCACGCGGCCGGTGTTCAGCAGAAACACCTCGAACGAGGATGAGCCCAGCAGCTCGTGGAATCGGTTTGCCTGCATCTCGTCGCGCAACGGGAAGAACGGGTTGGTACCGGGCACCCGCAGCGACTTGCCCTCCTCGGCCTTGCCGCCGGCCGATGTGCCCATCGTTTCGCCGAGCATGAAGTAGGCGGCCGCCTGCTCGCGGGTCAGGCGTGCCACCGCCGGGATGATGTTGTCGTTGCGGTTGAGGATCAGCATGTCGTCGACCGGCCCGATCTCTCGCGGATCGCGCCAGATCCCCAGCGACGACATCGGGAACGTCGCACGCCCGTTCTTGGTGTAGGAGGTGTCGAAGAAGTCGACCTCGCCGCCCGCCTCCTTCTGGGAAACGTTCTCGAGGTAGGCATCGGGCTTGACAACCGCGCCGTGGATGGCCGGCTCGTGTCGGGCATCGAGGCCGAAGGTCTTGGCAAAGCAGCCGTCCTCGGTGCCGACCACCTTGCCGCCCGGGAAGAGGCCGATGAAGTCGTCCTGCACCGGCTGGCTGCCGTTCTGCCGGGTGAAGGTGGTGGTGGTCTTGCCCGTCCCGGACAGCCCCATGATCAGGACCGTCTTCTCGCCCGCATCGGTCGGGATGACCTTGGCTCCGGCGTGCATTGCCAGCCCGTTGGCGTCGTAGACCTTGGCGTTCCACATCCGCAGGCCGCCCTTCTTCGACTCGCCGAAGTAGTCGGAGTTCATGATGCGGCTGATGCCCGAGGTGAGATCCACGCTGATCAGGCGGTCGTCCGGGTAGCCGGGCATCGGCAGGTTCGGGGTGTAGATCATCACGAACTCGGGATCCCACGCATCGGCCGATGCGTCCGGCGCGAAGTAGAGCTGACGCTGCATGCCGGCGATGTTGGCGTTCGCCTGCTCGATGTAGAGGCGCGCTCGAGACCGATGCTCCTCGTCGTTGCCGATGTAGCCGTCGATCACCAGCATGTCTGCCCGTGCGATGTACTCGTCCTGCAGCCTAGCAACCCTGGCCGCTTCGGCACGCGTGATGGTCTGCGAGGTGTGCTTCGACGGATCGTCGTCGACGATGTAGGTCGAGCCGACGCTGCGGCTGACGACCCTGGTCTGGACGTTGTAGTTGCCGAAGCTCGTCTTCATTGCGTTCGGCATGCCGGCCGTCAGCTCCTGGAGCTGCTCGGCCGGCGGGTTGTAGACGACGGACAATGCCGTGGGCAGCTTCGCGCCCTTCGGTCCGTTCGGCGTGTTGGCGGTGGGGCGATCGGCGAGCATGCTCATCGCGCGGGAATCTCCTTTTCGCTCAGGCAAAGGTTCGCATCAAGGGGCGCGAAGGAACCTCGAGCGCCCAAGGGTGGTCACCGCGAATCGTAGCAAGATTGGCGCACCAAACGCGACACGAGGTGACCTGGGACATGGCGGACATTCGACGGGCGTCGACCAGCGAGCTGCAGGCCGGCGAGATCGCGTCGCTGCGCGAGCTGCTGTGGGGAGCATTCGCCGACGATGCGGACGGCTTCGGTGAGCACGACTGGACGCACGCGCTGGGCGGGACCCACGTCCTGCTCGAGGCTGACGGCCTGATCCTCTCTCACGCCGCTGTCGTGGAGCGGGACCTCAAAGTTGCCGGCCGCCCCGTTCGAACGGGCTACGTCGAGGCGGTCGCCACGCGCGTCGGACAGCAACGGCATGGCTATGGGTCATCGGTCATGCGAGAGGTGCGCGACATCATTGTCGAGCAGTTCGAGCTAGGCGCACTCGGGACGGGCGTCTTCGCGTTCTACGAACCCTTGGGCTGGGAGCACTGGCGCGGGCCAGCATCGGTGCGAACGCGCGATGGCGAGGTGCGTACGCCCGATGATGAAGGCTACATCCTCGTGCTCCGCACGCCATCGACGGCCGACCTCGACCTCGACCTGCCGATCAGCTGCGAGTGGCGTCCCGGCGACGTCTGGTAGCCGCGCGGGTTGGCAAGCCGCTTGCCATACGCCATCCCGTGCTGAACTCGACCGAGCCAGACGGATGATGCCAACTGGCGACGCGCTCGTACCGTCATCAGTGGCCGATCATCCTTCTGCCCCCGACGCGGCGCTCGATCGGCTGCTGGTCACTCGCATCCAGAATGGAGACCGAGATGCGCTCGGCGAGCTCTACGATCAATATGCCGGCCTGGCGATGGGCGTGGCCATGCGCATCACGCGCGATCGCGATGGGGCAGAGGACGTCGTCCACGATGCGTTCGTGGCGGCCTGGCGGCGGATTGAGACGTTCGACGGACGGCGCGGCAGCGTGCGCTCGTGGCTGCTGACGATCGTGCGCAACCGCGGCATCGACCGGGTGCGTGGCCGGCGCCCGACCATGGAGATCGGAGAGGCGGACGAACAGGCGCTGCTGCGCAGCGAAGCCGATCCGACGGTTGTCGCCGCCATCGACCGGATGGGCAACCACGAGCTGCGCGGCGCCGTCGAGCAGCTCCCTGCCGAACAGCGCGAAGCGATCGAGCTCGCCTACTTCGGCGGCCACACCTATCGAGAAATCGCGGCGTTGACGGGCGTACCAGTTGGCACTGCGAATGGCCGGCTGCGACTCGCTCTGCGCAAGCTTCGAGCGTCGCTGCGCGGCTCGGAGGCGGAGCCTGCCTCGACCGGTTCGCCGAACATGGTCACGACCGATGAATGAGCTGAGCTGCATCCGAGCGGACGAGTTGGCGCCTGCGGCAGCTCTCGGCAGTGATCCGGAACTTGGCGCCGCCATCGTGCGCCACCTCGCCTCCTGCTCCCAGGATCATGCAGAGACGCGCGAGCTGCTGGCCACGCTCGATGCGCTGCCCGGCGCCGCCCTGCCGGTCGCTCCGCGGCCGCAGCTTCGAGAACGTCTGATGGCCACGATCGCGGAGACGCCGCAGGGTGTCGGAGTGTTGGCGCCGGGCGGCGACACCATGAAGGCGTCGGCAGAATCGGCGCGCCGCAGCTGGCTCGATTGGCTGCGACCCGGCCTCGCGCGCGGCATCGCTGTTGCGGCATCGGCGGCCGCCGTGGTGCTCGTTGTGGTCGCGGTCCAGCTGGCATCGCAGCTCTCGGCGCGCGACGCGACGCTGCAGGCCGTCGCGCAGGCGCTATCGCGCGGCAACCAGGTGCACACCGTGGAGGGCAGCGCCGGCACGGCCTACCTGGTGCAGGACGACGCCGGCCATGCGACCCTGCTGGCGGCGGGTCTCACGGCGCCGTCGGGAGGCCGGGTCTACGAGATGTGGCTGATCGATTCCGGGGGCGCGGCCGTTCCGGCCGGCACCTTCGTACCGCGGGACGCTCACGTCTCGGTTGCGGACGTCTCGCGCCCGGTCGGTGACGCCGAGACATTCGCGGTGACCATCGAGCAGAACGCCGTCGACCAGCCGACGTCCGATCCGGTCCTCGTGGGCACCCTCATCCAGTAGCGCACCTGCTGCGCGGATGCCCGCCGAGTGATGCGCCGCCTTCGGTTCCACGTATCCCCCCTGTGAGCGGGTCTTCAACCCGCCAGTTGGTCCGCGTCGCTGGTGCACCGAACTGTGCTTGCTGCGGATCCCGCAGATACGCACAGGAGACCGATTTCATGCGCAAGCTACTCATCTCACTCACAGCCGCGACGGCCATGGTGGCCGCCTTCGCGCTGCCGGCGTTCGCCGCTCACGGCGGCGACCCGGAGGTCGTCGTCATGCAGCACCTTTGCAATGCCGACATCCAGAGCGAGGCCGACTTCAAGGCGGTCGAGGACAAGGGCGCCGGCGGCCAGGCCGGAGGCGAAGGAACACTTCCGGGCCTCGTCGCCACCGTGCTCGCCTGCCCGACCATCGTGATGGATGGCCAGGCCGCGACCGATGGCATCGGTGCCGGCCAGAAGACCTTCAACTACACCATCACCGATTCGGCCAACGCCAGCTACAAGCTGTCCGATGGCATGTTCATGCCCGCCAAGTTGTGTGAGTCCGATATCGGTCTCGACGTCGATGGGGACGGCACCAAGTCGGCCGGCACCTGCCTGGACGTCAGCATGACCGGCGTTTCGCCGATCGCCGAGGGTGCGGTCACCCTGACGCAGACCGCGCCAACCGGCAGCCGATTCGGCACCATCCGCACCACGCCCGCCAGCACCGATGACCTGGCCGTGCTGAGTGCCAGCGACGGCACGATCAAGCTCGACACCAGCAAGGACACGCAGGTCTCGAGCCCGCCGCTGCCCCTGGACGAGTACAACGATGACGTCGTCACCGTCCACGTCTACAACTTCCAGAACCCGGCTTCCGGTTCAATGTCGGACACGTCGGTGACGCAGCCGG
>JBBRXE010000054.1:0-10444 GCA_038248695.1 Candidatus Limnocylindria bacterium
AAGGGATCGAGTACGTGCTGGTCAACGGCGAGCTCGTCGTCGACGGTGCCCGGCACACCGGTGCGCTCCCCGGCCGCGCCCTCCGTCACGGTCGCTCGTGACCTGTCCAGCGGCTCTGTTTGCGGTGGTCGCTCACGCATCGGCGCGCGCGCCGGGCTGCCGCTAGGATGCGCACCATGCACGGCATCGACCGATGACCCAGACTGTTGCTGCGCCCGCGCCCGTGGTCGTCCTGCCTGGCGTCTCGGTCCCCGGCCGCGCGAGGCCGGCCGCCCCCCTGCGCCGCGAGGGACCGGCCAAGCTGACCGGTAAGGCGAAATACGCCGACGACCTCGTCTTCCCGGGGGCGTGGTTCGGGACGACGGTCCGTTCCACCGAGCCGCACGCACGCCTGCTGAGCTTTGATTTCGACGATGCGTTCGATTGGAAGCGCATCGTGGTCGTCACTGCCGACGACATTCCCGGCGAGAACGTGGTCAGCCTGATTGATGACGACCAGCCGGCGCTGGTGCCCATCGGTGGCGAGATCCGGCACCACGCGGAGCCGCTCATGTTGCTCGCCGCGGCCGATTGGGCGACGCTGCGCGAGGCGCGTATGCACGTGACCGTGCGCAGCGAACCGCTGCCCGCCGTCTTCGACCCGCTGCAGTCGACGCAGGAGTTCGCCCATTTCTCTGTCGGACGCGGCGACGTCGAGGCCGCGCTCGCGGCTGCCGACCTCGTCATCGAGGGCGAATACCGGGTCGGCCACCAGGAGCAGCTGTACATCGAGAACCAAGCCATGATCGGCGTGCCGCGCGAGGATGGCGGGATCAGCGTCCACGGTTCGCTGCAGTGCCCGTACTACATCCACAAGGCGCTCAAGCGCGCGCTCGGTCTGAACGACACACAGGCCGTGGTCGTCCAGTCGGAGACCGGTGGTGGCTTCGGCGGCAAGGAGGAGTACCCCTCCATGATCGCTCTCCACGCCGCGCTGCTGGCGAAGAAGTGCGGCAAGCCGGTGCGCATGATCTACGACCGCCACGAGGACATCAGCGCCACGACCAAGCGGCATCCGGCCGTCATGCGTCATCGCACCGGAGTGAGCCGCGACGGGCGACTGGTCGCCCAGGACATCGAGGTCGTCATGGACGGCGGGGCGTATTGCACGCTCACTCCCGTGGTGCTCAGCCGCGGCGTGCTGCATGCCGCGGGGCCGTACCAATGCGACAACGTCCGTATCCGAGGCCGCGCGATGGCCACCAACACGCCACCCAACGGTGCCTTCCGTGGCTTCGGCGCGCCGCAGACCGAGTTCGCCGCTGAGATGCAGGTCAATCGCATCGCCGAGGCGCTGGGCATCTCGCCGCTCGACCTGCGGCGGCGCTGGGTGTATCGCGAGGGCGACATCACGCCGACGGGGCAGGTCCTGCGGGAGAGCGTCGGCGGCATCGAGGTGCTCGAAGCGGCAGCGGCCGACGTCAACCTCGACGAAGCGCTGCGAGCGCCGCGGCCAAACGACGGGCGCTTGGCGTCAGGCATCGGTCTGGCGTTGGCCTGGCATGGCGCGGGATTCACCGGCTCCGGCGAGGTGCAGCTGGCATCCGTCGTCTCCCTCGAGCTGACCGATGCGGGGCGCATCCGCATCCTGACCGCCTCCACCGAGATGGGCCAGGGCACCAAGACGATCTTCCCGCAGCTCGTCTCCGAGGCGCTGGGCGTCGAGTACGACGAGGTCGAGATCGCGCCGCAGGACACCTCCTTCGTCCCCGATTCCGGGCCCACGGTCGCCTCGCGTACCGCGATGGTCGTCGGCGGCCTGCTGATCCGGGCTGCCGGGCGGCTGCGCCTCCAGGTCGAGGCCGCCACCGGGCGGCCGTTTGCCGAGTCCTACCGCGAAGTCGGACCGATGCGTGTCGACGAGCAGTTCGAGCCCTACCCCGGCGTCGCCTTCGACGACGAGACGTACACCGGCGATGCCTACCCGGCATTCGGCTGGGCATGTGCCGTGGTCCGCGTCGAGGTGGACCTCGACACCGCCGAGGTGGCGGTCCGTGACTGCGTCTCGGCCGATGAGATCGGGCGTGTCATTCACCCGGTGCTGGCGGAGGGGCAGGTCGAGGGCGGCACGCTGCAGGCCATCGGCTATGCCACGATCGAGGAGATCAAGCTGCGCGACGGCCGCTACCTTAACGATCGCCTGGCGACCTACCTCATTCCCACGGCGCTCGACGCTCCTCCCATCCGCTCGATCCTGGTCGAGAAGCCGTTCAGCGGCTCTCCGCACGGCGCCAAGGGCGTCGGCGAGCTGCCAATGGACGTCGCGGCACCCGCCGTGGTCGCCGCCATCCACGACGCCACCGGCGTCTGGATCCACGACCTGCCCGCCACGCCCGAACGTATTCTGGCCGCCATGGCCGGCGTCGCGCCGCCGCCGCCACCCGGCATCAGCACCGGTGATCAGGCTGGCTCGGTCGCCAATCAAACCGAGCCGACGCGCGGCAGCGATCCGACTCCGGAGGCTCGGACCGACGCGCAGCCGTTCCGCGCACCGACGGATGCGGAAGAGGACTGGGAGCATCGGCGATGAGCATCGGACTGCGCGTCAATGGCGATCGCGTCGAGCTGGAAGTGCCCGGCATGCGGCGCCTGCTCGACGTGCTGCGCGAGGATCTCGGCCTGACAGGTACGAAAGAGGGCTGCGGCGAGGGCGAATGCGGTGCGTGCAGCGTGCTGGTCGACGGTGCCGTGGTCGACTCGTGCCTGGTGCCGATCTGCCAGGTCGAGGGTGCTTCGGTGATCACCGTGGAGGGACTGGCGCACGAGGATCGGCTTAACGCGTTGCAGGCGGCATTCCTGGAGACGGGCGGTGCGCAATGCGGCATCTGCACGCCTGGCATGCTGATGGCCGGCGAGGCGTTCCTGGCATCCGGGGCGGAGCCGACCGACCCCGCAATCCGCGAGGCCATCGCCGGCAACCTGTGCCGCTGCACCGGCTACACCAAGATCATCGATGCCATTGCACTGGCATCGCAGCGCATCACCGGAACGACGGAGTAGTCGAGTGGCACGCCCGCTCGAGCCACCGGTCGAGTCGCCGGCATCGTTGTCCGAGGCTTACCGGCTGCTTACCGGCGGCTTACTGCGACCGATCGCCGGCGGGACGGACGTCATGGTGCAGATCACTGGCGAGATCGGCGATGCCCCGCGCCGGATCCTCGACCTGTGGCGTCTCGACGAGTTGCGCGGCATCTCGCTGGATGGCGCGACGCTGGTCCTCGGCGCGCTGACGACCTACACCGATATCCGCCAGTCGCCTCTGGTTGGCGAGTTTCTGCCCGAGCTCGGCGAGGCGGCGGCGACCATCGGTGCGGCGCAGATCCAGAACCGCGGCACGCTCGGCGGCAACATCGCCAATGCTTCGCCCGCGGGCGACACGCTGCCGCTGCTGCTGGCCACCGACGCCCAGATCGTGGTCGGCAGCGCGCGCAGTGAGCGGACGATCGCGGCCCACGATTTCTGGACCGGCTATCGGCAGACGGCCATGGCGCCCGACGAGCTCGTCGTGCGTGTCCGCATCCCACTGGTCAATGACCGCCAGGTCCGCTTCCGCAAGATCGGCACGCGTCGTGCGCAGGCCATCAGCAAAGTCGTCATGGCGATCGCCTGGCGTACCGCAACGGACGGTAGCTGGGAAGCGGTGCGCCTGGCACTCGGATCAGTCGCCGAGCGTCCAATCCGCGCCCGGGAGACTGAGCAGATTCTCGAGGGCTCGCAGCCGTCGGAGCAGACCGCCGACCGAGCCGTCGCCAGCCTGGCTGCGGAGATCCATCCGATCGACGATGTGCGTTCGACGGCCGCCTACCGCCTGGCCGTTGCGACTCGTGTGGTGCATCGGCTCATTCGAGAGGAAGATCGCAGGTAAGCCATGGCTGACGCGGCGCTGCCACGCGGTACTGTCACCCTACTCTTCACCGATATTGAGGGTTCGACCCGACTGCTTGAGCAGCTGGGCGACAGCTACGCGGCGCTTCTGACCGACCATCACCGCATCCTGGGCGAAGCCGCGGAGGCGCACGGCGGCTCACGGGTGGATGCCGCGGGCGATGGCCTGTTCTATTCGTTCCCCACCACGCGGGGCGCCGTCGCCGCGGCACTTGGCGCGCAGCGTGCCCTGACCGAGCATCCCTGGCCGTCGAACGCCGAGGTGCGGGTACGGATGGGCATCCACACCGGGGAGCCAATGAGCGTCACTACCGGGTACGTCGGGATCGACGTGCATCGCGCCGCTCGCATCTGCTCGGCGGGGCATGGCGGCCAGATCCTGGTATCGGACGCGGTGCATGCGCTCATCGGCGGCGGTCTGCCACAGGACGTGAGCCTGCACGACCTCGGGCCGCATCGACTGCGCGGCCTGTCTGCGCCGGAACGGTTGTACCAGGTGCTCGGCCCCGGCCTGCGACCCGAGTTTCCGGCGGTCCGCTCGCTCGACACGCTGCCGAACAACCTGCCGCGTCAGCTGTCGAGCTTCGTCGGCCGTCGCCACGAGATCACCGATGCCGAGGCTCGCCTACGGGACGCGACGGTCCTCACCCTGACCGGGCCGGGTGGCGTGGGCAAGACGCGGCTCGCGATCGAGATCGGAGCGCAGGTGGTCGACACCTTCGAGGGCGGTGTCTGGCTGGTCGAGCTGGGATCGATCACCGAGGGGGATCTCGTCGTCGAGTCGATCGCCTCCGCGCTCAACATCAAGCCACACGCCAGTGCGAGCCTGCTGGAGACGCTGATCGAATCGCTGGCCGAAAAGCCCGTCCTGATCATCCTGGACAACTGCGAGCACCTGCTGGACGCGGTTGTCGCGGCGGCTGATGAGCTGTTGCACCATTGCTCGCGCCTGCAGCTGCTGGCCACCAGTCGCGAGGCACTCGGCCTCCAAGGCGAGAGCCTGATGCCGGTGCCCTCGATGTCCCTGCCGCTTGCATCGGTCGCCGACGACGACCTGCCGGCGCTGGCCGAATGCGACGCCGTCCGGCTGTTCGTCGACCGGGCGGGCGCCGTCACGCCGGGTTACTCGCTCACCGCCGAGAATGCTGCCACCATCGCCCAGATCTGCCGGCGCCTCGACGGCATTCCACTCGCCGTCGAGCTGGCCGCAGCCCGCATCCGCTCGCTGCCGGCAGGACAGATCGCGGCGCGGCTCGATGGTCGCTTCCGGCTGCTGACGGGCGGCAGCCGAACGTCGCTGCCGCGTCACCGGACGTTGCGTGCGGCATTCGACTGGAGCTTTGACCTGCTGTCGCCGGCCGAGCGCATCCTCCTGCCGCGGCTCTCCGTGTTCGGCGGCAATTTCTCGCTCGAAGCCGCCGAAGCGATCTGCAGCGGCGGCCCGGTGGTCGCGGAATACACGCTCGATCTCCTCGGGCGGCTCGTGGACCAGTCGTTGCTGCAGTCCGTCGACGAGGGCTCGGAGGCGCGCTACGGGATGCTCGAGACGATCGCCGAATACGCGCAGGAGCGCCTTGCCGATTCGGATGAGGCGCCAGCACTGCACGTGCGGCATCGTGACTGGTTCGTCGCGATGGTTGACCAGGCACGTCCGGCGTTCTTTGCCGGCGCGGTGCAGCCCGAGTGGATCGAGCGGTTGGCGCACGACCAGGACAACCTGCGCGCCGCGCTGCGCTGGGCCCACGAAGATCCCGACGGCGCGGACTCTGAGCTCACCCTGGCATCCGGCCTGTGGCGCTTCTGGGAGATCCGTGGTGACCTCGCGGAGGGCCGCGCCTGGCTCGAGCGCGCCCTGGCGCGCGTCGGGGGCGAGATCTCCTCGCGTCGCGCGAACGCGCTGACCGGCGCCGGCGTGCTGGCGGCCCAGCAGGGAGACTTCGCATCGGCGGCGGCCTTCCACGACGCGAGCCTGCTGCTGTACCGCGAGCTCGGCAACCCGTTGGGAGTGGCTGCCGGCGCCAGCAACAGCGCCAGCGTGGCGGTCGAGCGAGGCGACCTCGACCGCGCCCGACAGCTGTATGCGGAGGCCATCCAGCTCAGCGGCGACGGAGGCGACGCGCAGGGTGTGGCGTTCAGCCTCATCAATCTCGCCGATGTGGCCGCACGGCAGGGCGACGACCAGGAAGCGGACCGCCTCTACGCCGAGAGCATCGGCACCTTCGAGGCCAGCGGCGATCACTGGGGAATGGCCCACGCGACGGCCAGGATGGCGCAGGCGGCTCAGCAGCGGGGCGACCGAACGACGGCCCGCGCGAAGTATCGAGAGGCGATCGCCCTCCACCAGCAGACCGGCGACCGCCACGCGCAGGCGCGGCTGACGGCCCGTCTCGCCGACCTTGCCGCCTCGGACGGCGATTTCGCCGATGCCGAGCGGCTGTATCGGGCCAGCATCGCCACGCGCGGCGAGCTTGGCGACAGGGTCGGCGTGGCCGCAGCGCTGGAGCGGTTGGCCGGCATCAGCGAGGATCAACCACGTCGCGCAGCGGCACTGCTCGGCGGCGCTGCGGCGATCCGCCAGGCGGCAGGCGCTCCCCTGTCAGCCGCCAACGCGGCGCGCGTGGAACAGTTCGTGGCCGAGCTTGGCGCGCGCGACGGACCGGACGCGATCCAGGCGGCGTTCGCTGAAGGGCGGTCCGCCTCGTGGCTGGCCATCCTCGAGCGCGCAGCCGGGAGCGACTAGGCTCCCTCCAGCACGGGCATCAGTCGGTCCGCGAGCAGTCCGTGCGCCTCGCGGTGCACGTCCTCAGCGGCCTGGGCCGTTGGCGCATCGACCAGGCAGAAGACCTTGCCGGTCGCCTCGTCGTACCAATAGCGCAGATAGCTGACGCCGTACTTCGGCCCGACCTCGAGGTCGCGAGCATGCGCCTGCGCCACGCCGGCGCCGGTGAGGCCTTGGATGTGCTCGTGCTCATCAAGGAAGAGTGGCAATTTGCGATATTCCATAGCGGAAGACGCCGCGATCATACGGCCCCGCCGCAAGCGACTGCTGTCGGTTGGGCGACAGCCCGCGTGTCGTCTGCGATCATCGCCACATGGCTGATCGGCTGCCACCCGACGCGACGATCTTTCCGAACGCCCGGGCCTTCGGGGACTGGCTCGAGGTGAATCACGACACGGCTCCTGAGCTGTGGATCGGCTACTACAAGCGGGGCGTAGCGAAAACGGCGATGACCTACGCTGAGGCGGTGGACGAGGCACTCTGCTTCGGCTGGATCGACGGACAGGTGCGGCGCATCGATGACGAGATCGTCGCCAATCGCTGGACGCCGCGACGGCCCACCAGCAGCTGGAGCGCCGTCAACATCGCCAAGGTCGCCACGCTGACGGCGGCCGGACGGATGCATCCGGCCGGCCTGCGTTCCTTCGAGACGCGTGATCGGCGCAAGGACGCGACCTACTCGTACGAATCGGCCCCGAAGGAGCTTCCTTCGGAATGGATGGCGCGCCTGCAGACCGATGCAACGGCCTGGCCATACTGGCAATCCGAACAGCCGTCCTACCGGCGCACCGCCACGCACTGGGTGTTGGCAGCCAAACGCGCGGCGACGCGCGAACGTCGGTTCGAGACGCTCATGGCCGATTCCGCCGCCGGGTGCAGGGTCAGGCAGTTCATCGCAGGCCGATGAAATCCGCCGGCGCCCGACTGGTCACGGGCCGGTCTGCCCGATGCGACCCAGCAGCAGCTCACGCTCGGCCGGATTTCCGGTCAGGCTCAGCGCCCGCAGGTTCGCCTCGCGCGCCTCGACGTTGCGGCCCAATGCGGCGAGGAGCTGCGCGCGTGTGGCGTGCAGCAGGTGGTACTCGCGCAACCGGTCGCGCAGTCGATCAACTTCGGCGAGAGCTCCGGCCGGCCCCGAAACTTCGGCGAGCGCGATGGCCCGGTTGAGCAGCACCACGGGCGATCGGTCGAATCGCAGCAGCATGTCGTACAGGGTCAGGATCTGGAGCCAGTCCGTCTCGCCGGCGCTCCTGGCCTGCGCGTGACAGGCACCCAGCGCGGCCTGTAGCTGGTAGCGGCCAGGCCGATGTAGCGATGCCGCGCGGAAAAGCAACCCGTCCGCGTCCCGAATCAATCCGCGATCCCACGTCGAGCGGTCCTGCGCGGCGAGCGGGATGAGCCCTCCGGCGGCGTCGAAGCGAGCTGCTGCGCGCGACTGAAGGAGCATCACCAACGCCAGGAGACCGATTGCCTCCGGCTCGTCGGGCAGTTGGGCGACCAGCAGTTCGGCGAGCCACACGGCATCCGCCGCCAGGTCGGGCTCGCGGGCGTCCGCGGGCGCAAGGTAGACGGCGTTGTAGGTCAGGTAGGTGACGGTCAGCACGTCATCCAATCGCTCGTCGAGCTGCGGTCCCTCGGGGACGCGGAGTGGGATGGCAGCCTGCACGATCTTGCGCTTGGCGCGCACGATGCGCTGCGCCAGCGTCGCCTCCGGAACGAGGAACGCCCGCGCGATCTGCGGCGTGGTCAGGCCCACCACGGCTCGCAGCGTGAGCGCCAGGCGCGCCTCGGGAGCCAGCGACGGATGGCAGCAGGCGAAGAGCATCGGCAGCCGGACATCGGCCGGGTCGTCCGATTGTGCCGCATCGGGCACGGGTTCGGCGGCGAGGGCGTGCGCCGCACGCTCACCGCTCGCCCGACGCCGCAGCCGGTCGATGGCATTGCGCCGCGCGGCAACGGTCAGCCAGCCAGCCGGATTGGGTGGCATGCCGTCACGGCGCCACACGCGCAGCGCCGTGACGATCGCATCCTGGACTGCCTCCTCGGCGAGGTCGAAATCGCCCAGCCGCCGACTGAGCGAGGCGGCGATGATTCCTGCCTCGCGACGAACCAGCAGCGCCAGCGCGGCGTCCGAGGGGCTGTCGATCATGCGGGGGTTACATGTCGCCGGAGTGGTCGACGATCGGCCGGATCTCGACGGAGGTGCCGGGGAAGGTCAATGACGGCCACGTTCGTGCCAGCGCAATCGCGGCGTCGAGGTCTGGCACGTCGATGATCGAGAAGCCGCCGATGCTCTCCTTGGCCTCGGAGAACGGCCCGTCGACCACGACCGGCTGGCCGCCATCATCTGTCGCCCGCACCGTGGTCGCCGTGGTCGACGCCTGCAGCTCGGCACCGCCGTCGCTGATCTCGGCGTCGTGATCCTGGAACCATGCGAAGATCTGTTGGTACACCTCGGCCCGGCGCTCGGCGGGGACCGCTGCGTCGAGCTCCGGCCGGCTGGTGAACATGATGACGTACTTCACGGGTGCTCCTCCTGGATCGGATGGTGAGGTGATATCCCTTCTACGCATCGGCCGGCCCGATTTCGACAGCGAAGGCGGCAGCACATTGTCGCGGCACGCTAGGCTGTCGTCCATGTCCGATTCGCTACCCGGCATCTCCGTCATTGGCGCCGAGCTGCCGCGCTCGGCCGAGATCCTGACGCCCGAGGCGCTGGCCTTCGTTGCCGAGCTGCATCGGTCCTTCAATCCGCGCCGCCTGGAGCTGCTCCTGGCGCGACAGGAGCGCCAGCTGAGGCTCGACGCCGGTGAGCTGCCGGGCTTCCTCGCGGAGACGGCCGAGGTGCGTGCCGGCGGCTGGCAGGTGGCACCGGTGCCGCCGGACCTGGATGACCGCCGCGTGGAGATCACCGGTCCGGCAGAGGCCAAGATGATGATCAACTCCTTGAACTCGGGCGCGAAGGTCTTCATGGCGGATCTCGAGGACGCCCTGTCACCGACCTGGAGCAACGTGGTCGGCGGCCAGGTCGCACTGAGCGAGGCCGTGCGCCGCACGCTGACGTTCACGAATCCCGACGGCAAGGCCTACATGCTGAATGACGAGATCGCGACGCTGCTCGTCCGCCCGCGTGGCTGGCACCTCGACGAGGCGCACGTCACGGTCGATGGCTCCCCCATCTCGGCCAGCCTGTTCGACTTCGGTCTGTACGTCTTCCACAACGCCGCCGAGTGCCTGGCACGCGGCACGGCGCCCTACTTTTACATGCCCAAGCTGGAGTCGCACCTCGAGGCGCGGCTGTGGAACGACGTCTTCATCGCCGCGCAGGATCGGCTCGGAATTCCGCGCGGCAGCATCCGGGCCACAGTGCTGATTGAGACCATCGTGGCTGCGTTCGAGATGGATGAGCTCCTGTATGAGCTGCGCGAGCATGCCTCCGGCCTGAACGCCGGTCGCTGGGACTACATCTTCAGCATCATCAAGAAGTTCCACGACCGGTCGGACTTCGTGCTGCCGGATCGGGCGCAGGTGACCATGGCGGTGCCCTTCATGCGCGCCTACACGCAGCTGCTGGTGCAGACCTGCCACCGTCGCGGCGCGCACGCGATCGGCGGCATGAGTGCCTTCATCCCCAACCGTCGCGAACCGGACGTGACGGCCAACGCCCTCGAGCAGGTGCGCATCGACAAGCGCCGCGAAGCGGGCGACGGTTTCGACGGGACGTGGGTCGCCCACCCCGAC
>JBBRXE010000055.1:0-10385 GCA_038248695.1 Candidatus Limnocylindria bacterium
AGGATGGCGGCAATCAGCCAGATGGGGCTGGTCACCACCATCAGACCGAGGCTGACCACGATGTCGACCGCGCGCTTGGCGGCCGATGTGAGAGCGGCCGGTAGCGGGCCGCTGACGGCCCCAGTTTCCGGCATCGCTGAAGGAGGCGGCGCAAGGCGCGCCCGCCTGAGAGTCACCATTTCCCACCCCGTTGGTTCCGAGGGTGGCGGGGCACCCGCCTTCCTCGCTTGAGCACTTGCCGCTCCAATAATCATGAAGTGGGCGGCGATAAGAGAACTTGGCTATGGTGACCGAACGGAAGTACTATTTCAAGGCCCGTGACCGTTTTGTGTTGCGAAACCGCAACATTCGCCGAATTCAGGGTCGGAAGGGGAACGCGATCGGCACCAGCAGCAGGGTCATCGCGATCGAAACCAAGTTGAGCGGCAGTCCCACCCGGGTGAAGTCGGTGAATCGATAGTTCCCGATCCCGTAGACCATCATATTTGTCTGGTAGCCGATGGGCGTGAGAAACGAGAGGCTCGCACCCAGTGTGACGGCCACCACGAATGGACGTGGATCCGAACCGGTGGCGGTCGCCGTTGCAATCGCAACCGGAAAGACGAGCACCGCCGCCGCGTTGTGGCTGATCACCTCGGTCAACGCCATCGTCGCCAGGAGGACGCCGGCGAGCGCCCCCACCAGGCCAAGTGGAAGGAAGACGGTCAGCAGCAGCCCGGCGATCATGCTGGCCAGGCCGCTGCTGCTCACGGCGGCGCCCAGCCCGAACGCCGCGGCGATGAGGACCACTACGTTCAGGTCGATGGCCTCGCGCGCCTGGCGCACTGTCAGCGCGCGGGTCGCCACCAGGAGCAACGTGGTGAGCAGCGCCGCCTGCAGGATCGGCAGCACGCCGCTCGCGCTGAGCACGATGAAGCCAAGGCCGATGAGGGCGACCCGCTTCGCCTTGCGAGGCTGCGTCGGCGAAATGCCACGGTGCGGAGCGATCACCAGGAAGTCGCCGGAGTTGCGATAGTGGGTGCGGAAGTCAGGCTCTCCGAGCACCAGCAACGTGTCACCCATCCGCAGGGGCAGCTCGCCGAGCTTGCCCTCGATGCGTTGACCCGCCCGATGGATGGCGAGCACCGCGGCCCCGTACTTCGACCGGAAGCCGATGTCGCGCAGCGTCTGCCCGGCGAACCCGGCACCCAGTACGAGCTCGTTGAACGCGTGGCGGTCGCCCTCGAGCTGCTTGATCTGCCGCCGATGCGTCGACTGCAGGCCGCGCATCCGCTGGAGATCGACGACCTCGTCGACGCGGCCAACGAAGGTGAGGATGTCGTTGGCGTGCAGCTCGATGGTGGGGCTGACCGGCGCGATACGTTCGCCGCCACGCTCAATGGCCACGAGGTAGACGCCCTGCAGCTGGCGCAGGCCGGCAGCTTCGACCGTTCGCCCCACAATGGGACCGTCTCGCTGCACCGCCATGCTCACCGAATAGTCCCGCCCGCCAATGGCATCCGGCCGCTCCGGGCCGCGCTCGGGCAACAGCCTGCCGGCGACCAGGACCAGCACCAGCGTGCCCACCAGCGCGATCGGCAACCCCACCGGGGTGAGCTCGAATAGTCCCAGGGGCCTGTAGCCGGACTCGCGCAGCAGACCGGAGACGGTCAGGTTGGCGGACGTGCCGATGGTGGTGATCACGCCACCGAGCACCGCCGCGTAGGACACCGGAATCAGGAAGCGCGATGGCGAAAGGCCCTTGCGGTTGCACATGTCGACGACCGCCGGGATCGACATGGCGACGAGCGTGGTGTTGTTGAGGAAGCCGGACGCAAACGTCAACGGGAACGCGATCCGGGCCAGCAATCCGCGGGGCGGCGGGCCGTGGCCGATGAACCGGTCGAGCAGCGGCTGCAGCAACCCGGAGATGTCGGCCGCACGAGCGAAGACCAGCAGCGATCCAACGATGATCGGAGCCTCGTTGCTGAAGCCGGCGAAGGCCTGCCGCGCGTCGATGATGCCCACCAGGAACAGGAAGATCGTCGTGCCCAGGACGGCAAACGCAGGCGGGGCGATCTCGCGCACCATGACCACGATCAGCACCACGACCGTGGCAAGTGTCAGCCAGGCCTGAAAACCCATCGCCTCTCCATGCCGGTTAGAATCCGTCCTCACTCACCGCGAACGAGGAGCTTGTCGCGCGGAGAATAGCGGAGGGAGGAGCTGGTGATCACGGATCAGATGGGCCAGGACCAGCGGCTGTTCGCGGAAGCGTTGCACAACGCTCGACGGATCACGGCACTGTGCCACGAGAATCCTGACGCCGACACGATCGGCGGAGCGGTGGCCATCGCGCTCATCGGCGAACGGCTGGGAAAGCAGGTCGAGATCGTGAGCGTCGATGCACCCGCGCCGGCATTCGACTTCCTGCCGTGGTACGACCGCTTTGGTGCCGAGCCACGGCTCGAACCGGACGTTGCGGTGATCTGCGATGCGGCGACCCTCGAGCGTGTGGGCCGCATCCGCTTCGAACATGCCTCGTGGTTCGAGTGCGCGCGCCTCGTGAACGTCGACCACCACATCACCAATTCGCGCTTCGGCCACGTCAATCTCGTCGACCCGACCGCCGCCGCCACCTGCCAGGTGATTGCCGCCGCGCTGCCGGCGCTCGAGGTCGAGCTAGATGTCGAGATCGCAACGGCGCTGCTTACCGGCATCGTGCGAGACAGCCACGGCTTCTCGGATCCCAGCACGCGAGGTGAGACACTGCGCATCGCTGCGAGCCTCGTCGAGGCCGGTGCGCCCATCACCCTCATCCATCGCCGCGTGCTGGCGGAGCTGCCATTCGCGACCTTGGCGCTGTGGGGACGCATGCTCAACGGCCTTGGCCAGCGCCGCGATGGGCGGATCGTGTACGCAACGCTCACGCAGGAGATGCTCGACGCCACGGGAACTCGGAACCACGACGCAGACGGACTCGCCGAGTTCATTTCGCAGGCAAAAGGGGCGGACATCAGCATCCTTGTCCGTGAGATCGGCCCAGAGCGGACCCGGGTCAGCCTGCGCGTCAGTGACTGCGTGGATGCGACCAGGATCGCAGGCGAGTTCGGGGGCGGCGGCCACGCGACGCGCGCCGGATGCACCATCGAGGCGCCGACGGGCCTCGCCATCGAGCAGCTGCTGACGGTCTGCGAGCGCTACCTCGACGGCTGACCGTCGACGCCGGCGACGCTTGCGCTCCACGCGGTGACATCGCGGCCGAGGAATGCGGACAGTCGCTCGACCTCCTCGGTGAACTCGCGCCGCAGCTGCTCGCGGGTCACGGGGGCCATCGGCGGGCGGACGGTTGGCTGGACGTTGAGCCGCTTGGCGCGCTCGTAGATTGCTCGTCGCAGCGGCCCCGGGACGACGCGACGGATGACCCGTCGAGGCAAATCGGGAGGACGGGCCAGAAAATGCCGGAACCGTTCGCTGCGGGTTCGCCTGCTGGCGTTCACCACCTCGAAGCTTGCCGGTCGAACATCGTCGCGCACACCGAGGAAGCGCAGCGTGTCCGCGTAGCTGGTGGGCGTATCGGACGCAAAGTCGTCGTACAGGATCACGTGAAGCCGTTCGCGGCCAAACGCTGCGACGTAACGCTCCAGCTGCTCGGTGTAGCGCGGGATGGTCGAATACCACAGGCCCTGCGGCAGGTGAGCGTGCGGCGGAATCCGCCTGCCCTGACGCCGATCGGGCTCCGCATCGAGCGCCCCGCGGAAATCGTCGATCTCCTCGTTGCCGTTCGACAGATTTTCCCCGTGGAGGGCGTGCAGCATCTCAACCGGGTTGCGCAGCATCGCGATGATCTGCGCCTGCGGCGCGAAGGCTGCGATCTCGCCCGCGGCGTCGTGCGAGTAGAGGTACCACACGTACGCCGTCCCGATGCGCTGCGCCTCGCCAGCATCCGCGAAGCAGGCGAGGTAGTCCTGGAGGGTCAACGCCTGCCGATCCCGGATCTCGAGATCGCTGCCAAAGAAGCGCAGCTCCTTCCGTTCCGGCAGGTACAGGTCGGGATGCGCCCGCAGATACGTGTACATCGCGGTCGTCCCCGACTTCGGGGCGCCCACCATGAAGAAGTCCGGCCGCCGCGCGGTCACGACGGCTGCGACAGGAGACCGGGCAGTTCCCGGAAGAGGCGCGAGCGCGCCCACATGGGTCCCAGCTCGGCGGCCCGCGCTGCAGCGTGCGCCTCCAGATCGGTGTGCGGTCCGAAGAGGATGACCCTGGCGCGCGAGCCGCGCCGCCATGCGGTCAGCTCGGCGCCCCACGCATCAGCACGCTCGGACCAATCAACGAGCAGCAGATCGAGGTCATCGGCGGGAGGCAGTTCGCTCGGCCGATGCAGCCAGCTGAGTGGCGCCTCCGCACGGGTGGCAAGCGCCTCGATGCGGCTGAACAGCATGAGATCGTCGGTCAGCGCCGCCAGCCTCACTCGACGGGCGCGCGATCGGGGGCTGGCACCAAGGGGCGCGGGGCGACGAAGCCGGCGAGATTGGCGGGAACATTCCCATTGGCGTGCCCGGTTGCATGCCCATACGCAGCCGGGGACGGCGTCGGATTCGAATTGTGCTCCTGGATGAAGCGCGCGATGTGCATGGGGTAGACCCCGACCACGACTGGTGCGTGCACCTCGACCGACAGCTCAAGGCCGATCTCCTCGCGTTCCCAGAGCTCCTGCAGCTTGGCCGCCTCGCGCTCCGGCAGGCCGACGAACGCCGACGTCCCATTGCGTCGAACGCGGCAGACCGCATCGGGGTCGTCCAGGCAGAAACGCCTCCGCAGCTCCGCGACGGTGACGTATGGCCGTGTGGTGATGAATCGGCGAAGGCTCGAGGTGCTCGGCCGCTTGCTGGCGCTCATGACTATCCGCGGAGTCTACCCCGCTCGCCCTGGGTGCGCAGGTCGACCGCCTGGAAGCACCAGGCTTCGGTTCCGCTGGGCTCAGCCGCGCTCGCCGAAGACGCTGCGCAGGACGAACAGGACATTCGCCGGCCGCTCGGCGAGGCGTCGCATGAAGTACGGATACCACTCGGTGCCAAACGGCACGTAGATCCGCACCCGGTAGCCCTGCTCCAGCAACTGCCGCTGCAGGTCGCGCCGGATGCCGTACAGCATCTGGAACTCGAATCGATCGGGACCGATTCCGCGCTCTGTAACGAAGTCGGTCACCGCACTGATCATGTCCGGATCGTGGGTTGCGATGGCGGGATACGCATCCGCCTCCAGCAGCAACTGCGCGATCTCGACGAAGGATTGACCGATGCGCTCGCGCTCATGCCACGCGATCTCGGCGGGCTCGGCGTAGGCGCCCTTGCAGATCCGCACCCGAATGCCCTCGGCTGCCAGCGCCTGCGCATCGGCCTTGGACCGATGCATGTATGCCTGCAGCACCACGCCGACGTCGAAGCCTTCGACGTGCAGGCGGCGCGTCACCTCCAGCGTCCGCTCGGTGTGGGCGGCGCCCTCCATGTCGATGCGCACGAAGATGCCGCGCCGCTTGCCCGCCTCGACGACCGGTCGCACGACCTCGACGCACGTGTCGAGGCCGAGGTCGAGGCCCATCTGGGTCAGCTTGAGGCTGACGTTGGCGTCCAGCTGCTCGGCCTCGATGCGTTCGACGGTGGCCACGTACGCCGCGGCGGCACGATCCGCCGCCGCGCGGTCGTCGACGCTCTCACCCAGCACGTCGAGGGTCGCCGTCGCCGCCGTCTCGTTAAGGGCGCGCACGGCGACGACGGCCTGGTCCAGCGTCGTGCCGGCCACGAATCGCAGCGCCACGCGACGCAGCAACGGCGTGTGTAGCGCGATGCTCGCCACCCAGCGGCGGTTGCTGAGCCACAGGAAGAAGCCGCGAAGCAGCGAGGCGAGCATCGGGCCGAGTGTAGCCGCCCGTCAGCGGCGGCTGTGGCTCCAGCCGCGGGCAGACTCGACCGCGCGCCGGATACTCTCCTTCGAGGGCAACGGGCGGCGCAGTGACAGACCTATCGACTGCGCCGCGTCCGGCTCGACGTCCTGGCCGTCGATGCGGATGGTCGGCGACCCTCGAAAGGCGAGGAGCTCCGCGTCCGCCGGGCTGCCGACCGCGACCATCTGGATCGTGGTCTCGAAGGCGTCCTCGGTGAGCACCTCGACGAGGTTTTGGCGCGCCGTCATGTACTCCGGATCGCCATCCCAATAGAGCAGCTCGACGCGCATTGGCACGGGCCGAAGTATAGAAAGCGGCCGGCCCGCGGCCGGCCGCATCGGTCAATGCCGGTATCCGGGCGCGACCTCAGGCGTAGGTGAAGAAGCCGACCAGGCAGAAGACGGCGACGACGCCCAGCGCGATGCCGGCGTACATGTGCCGTCGCTCCTCACGGGTCATGCCCTCACGGGGTCGACCGGACGGCGGCATGGCACGGCCCCGCCAGGCCATGTAGCGGTCGGCGTTGGCATCCTGCACGTCGCGGTGACGATATTGCTGCCAGGCGCGCCAGCCGACGAGGTACGCTGCCGCGCCGGCGAGGACGGCGCCCAGCAGCCAGATCCAGGCGATCACGCCGAGCGGAGCATGCCGCGAGTCGCATCCGCGTCGATGAGCCAGACGGTGCGCTCGGCACGCACCCGTGCGGCGGGCAGGTGGCTGTCGCCGCCGCGGACGTCGGCCAGTGCGGCGGCCTTGTCCGCACCGGATACCACGAACAGCACCTGGCGCGCGGCGTCGATCAGCGGGAAGGTGAAGGTCATGCGCCAGGTCGCGAGATCGGGCGCCCAGTTGGGCACGACCCAGCGATCGGTGATGCCGAGTGCCTCGCTGCCGGGAAAGAGCGACGCGGTGTGGCCATCGGGGCCCATCCCTAACCAGATGAGGTCGAAGGCCGGCAGCTCGCCGTCGGCCGGCTTGAAGACGGCCCGCAGTTCAGCCTCGTACGCGCGCGCCGCGCCATCACGATCCTCCGCATCGGCCGGCATGCGATGCACGCGCTCGGACCGCACGCCCGGCAGCCGCGAGATCAGCAGACGCTGCGCCACGCCGAAGTTCGACTCCGGATCGTCGGGCGGCACGGATCGGTCGTCACCCCAGAAGAACTCCACGCGGCTCCAATCTACCTTGCCGACGCGCGGCTCGGCCGTCAGCAGCGGGTAGACGGCCTTTGGCGTCGACCCGCCCGAGAGCGCCACGCGGAAGACGCCGCGCTGCTCAAGGGCCGAACGCGCCGACGCGACGAGCCAGTCGGCGGCAGCCTCGGCGACGGCGTCAAGGTCCGGTTGCACGATGAACTCGGCGGCGCTCATGCGGCACCCTCCATCGGCTGGGCGGTGGACAGGAAGACGGCCGCCGCGCGCAGCGCCGCCTCGTACACCGGCTCGTTGCGATGGGTGATCAGGTCGGCGCTGAGCAGGTCGGCTTCGCGCGGCTGGTCCATGGGCACGCGGCGCAGCTGGGCGGTCATACCGTCGGCGTTGGTCGCCACCGTGGCCTCATCGCCTTCACGATCGATGATGAACTCGGCGGCGCCCATCTCGCCGAGCGCGCGAAGGTGGACGCTGATCAGCTCGCCGGGGACGTAGGCCGCGGTCAGGACGGGCTCGATCTGCAGGTCGATCATCTCGTAGCGTCCCTCGAGCCGCAGTCGCAGGCCGCCGTCGCGCAGCGCCTCGATGGCACGGTCGCGCTTCCAGCCGAGGCGCGAGGCCAGCCAGCCGGCGTAGAGCAGTGCCTGGCTGATCGGAGAGCGCACGTCCGGCGCGGCATCTTCAGACGCGTCGACGGCGACACTCCCGTTCGGGGCAATGGCATAGCGCACCCACAACCGATTCAGGTTGGGCAGGTAACGTCGGAAACGAGGAACGTCGAAGAACTCGGCGGTGAGCTCCTGCCACCAGCCCAGCCGGTCCCACAGCAGGTCGCCAACGCCGCTGCGGCGTCGCAGCTTGGCCAGCCGCCGATAGCCGGTCAACAACTCGCCGAAGTCCGAGCTGTTGACGATGAGCCGATCCGCCATGCCCACCAGCTGGTCGAAGACCGGATGGCCGAACGGAGGGTCGCCCGGCCACCAGACGTGCGTCGGCAGGTCGTGGATGAGCAGGGGCGCGACGATGCCGGACAGGTGCCGGGCCGCGTCGCCACGGACGGTGAGCACGACCTCTTCGTAGCACACTCGCTCGCTGTCGCTGCCGCTCGGATGACAGTGCGTGCTGATCCGCGCATCGATCGGATCGCCATGGCCGTCCGGATCAGCGACCAGCACGATGGCACGCGATGGATGCCGGATGCCGAGGTCCATCATGGTGCGCACCACGCGGTCAGCCGCTTCGGTGTCGACGACGGTCACGATCAGGTTCAGGACAGATGCCCGCGCGTGCGGCAGGCCCTTCTCGGTGACCAGTTGGCTGCCGCCGTCATCGACCGGTTTGGCCCACAGATGGGACAGCTGTGCCTCGATGGCGGAGACGCTCGTGCCGCGTTGCTCCCAGACCGGCGTGGCGAGGGACTCCGCATCGGCGAGGCGAGCCAGCTGGCGGCTGACAGTACGCTGGTGGCCGACGGTGGATTCGTGGCCGACGGTGCGCTCGCTGTTCACGGATGCCTCCACTCGCGGCCATCGCCTTCCATCAGCTCATCCGCGGCGGGCGGCCCCCACGTGCCGGCGGCGTAGAAGTGCAGCGGCCCACCGTCGCCGGCGGCCCATGCGGTCAGGATCTTGTCGAGGATCTCCCAGGCGCGCTCGACCTCGTCGTCGCGGGTGAAGAGCGAGGCATCGCCGATCATGGCGTCGAGCAGCAACGTCTCGTAGGCGTCCGGCGAATCGACGGCGAAGGAGCTTCCATAGCGGAAGTCCATGTTCACGGTGCGGATCTGGAGGCCCTGGCCGGGCACCTTGGCGCCGAAACGCAGCAGGATGCCCTCGTCGGGTTGGATGCGTATGGCCAGCACGTTCGGCTCGATGATCGGGGTGCCGGCACCCGCGAACAGCGCCAGAGGCGCGCGCTTGAACTGCACCGCGATCTCGGTGACGTGCGTGGCGAGCGCCTTGCCGGTGCGAATGTAGAAAGGCACGCCGGCCCAGCGCCACGAGTCGATCGCCAGCTTGAGCGCGACATAGGTCGCTGTCTCGCTGTCTGGTGCAACGTCCCGCTCATCACGGTAGGACGCCACTTTGGCACCCTCGACCCAGCCGGCGACGTACTGGCCGTGCACCGTCTGGGTCGCGACCTCGCCGATCGGCACCGGCTTGACCGCGCGCAGCACCTTGACCTTCTCGTCGCGCAGGTCCTGCGCCTTGAACTCCACTGGCGGTTCCATGGCGAAGGTGGCCATCAACTGCAGGGCGTGGTTCTGCACGATGTCTCGCAGCGCCCCCACCTGGTCATAGAACTCGCCACGCCCCTCGACGCCGACCGTCTCGGCAACGGTGATCTGCACCGAATCGATGTAGCGGCGGTTCCAGATGGGCTCGAAGATGCCGTTACCGAAGCGGAAGACCGCCAGGTTCTGGACCGTCTCCTTACCGAGGTAGTGATCGATGCGGTAGATCTGGTCCTCGTCGAACACCTCGCGCAGCTCGCGGTTGAGCGCGCGCGCGGATGCCAGGTCGTAGCCGAACGGCTTCTCGACAATGACCCGCACCCAGCCCTGCCGGCCACCGTCGGTGCGCCGATGCCCCGCCAACCCGGCCTCTCCCAACCGCTCGACGATCTCGGGATACAGCTTTGGCGGCACGGCCAGGTAGAAGAGCCGGTTGCCGGCTGTGCCGCGGTCGCGGTCGATGCGTTCGAGGCGCTTGCCGAGCTCGACGTACGCCTGCGGGTCGTCGAGGTCGCCGTGGTGGTACTCGATGCCCTTCGCGAACGAACCCCAGACTGACTCCTTGGCGGGCCGGTTACGGCTGAACTGGTCGATTGACTCGCGCAGGTGCGTGCGGAAAGCCTCCGGATCCAGGTCGCGTCGCGCGAAGCCCACGACCGTGAACTCCGGCGGCAGGAAGCCGCCGAGCATCAGGTTGTAGAGCGCTGGGGCCAGCTTCCGCTCTGTCAGGTCGCCGGTCGCACCGCAGATGACCATGGTGCACGGTTCGGGCATGCGCTCGAGCCGCAGCCCCTCGCGCAGCGGGTTGGGCGGTGCCGTCGTGGCCGTCGCGCCACCGCGGCCGCCACCGCCCGATGTTCCGGCACGCGAGGCTGCATCAGGATCGCGCGGAGGGGCGTCCGGCTCGGTGACGCTGCGGTCGGATGGATCGCTGGTCGGCATCGGCTCAGTGACCGCCCTTCTCAACCGCGGATGTGGCCGAAGCCGCCTTGATGGCGTGGCCGCCGAACTCGTTGCGCAATGCCGCCAGCACGCGATCGGCGTAGCTGTCCGGCTGCCGCCGGCTGCGGAAGCG
>JBBRXE010000056.1:0-10325 GCA_038248695.1 Candidatus Limnocylindria bacterium
ACGCATCGAGCAGCAGCACGAGCGCGGCAAGCTGACGGCACGGGAACGCCTGGAGCTGCTCCTCGACGAGGAGAGCTTCGAGGAGCTCGATGCGCTGGTGACGCATCGGGCCAGCGACTTCGGCCTGGAGGACGAGCATTATCCCGGCGACGGGGTAGTGACCGGCTACGGCCGCATCGACGGCCGGCTGGTTTTCGTCTACAGCCAGGACTTCACGGTATTCGGTGGTTCGCTGTCCGAGGCGCATGCCGAGAAGATCTGCAAGGTCATGGACCTGGCAATGGAGAACGGGGCGCCGATCATCGGTCTGTCGGATTCGGGCGGCGCGCGCATCCAGGAGGGCGTGGTCAGCTTGGGTGGCTACGCCGACATCTTCCTGCGCAACACGCTGGCCTCCGGTGTCGTGCCACAGATCTCGCTTGTGCTGGGCCCCTGCGCCGGTGGCGCGGTGTATTCGCCGGCGATCACCGACTTCGTGCTGATGGTCGAGGGCACTAGCTACATGTTTGTCACCGGGCCGAACGTGGTGAAGACGGTGACCCACGAGGAGGTCGACTTCGAGGGCCTTGGCGGTGCGCGGATCCACAACGAGACGAGCGGCGTCGCGCACTTCCTGAGTGCCAGCGAGCCCGAGGCCATCCAGACGACGCGCCGGCTGTTCGGCTATCTGCCGCAGAACAACGTCGACCCGGCGCCGATGGCGGGGGAGTGGCAGCCGCCGACCATCGATGGCTCAGCGCTTGACAGCCTGATCCCCGATTCGTCGCAACGCTCCTACGACATGCACTCCGTCATCGAGGGAATCGTCGACGGCGATTCGTTCTGCGAGGTCCACGCCCTGTTCGCGCGCAACATCATCTGCGGCTTTGCTCGCATCGAGGGTCGCAGTGTCGGCGTCGTGGCACAGCAACCCGAGGTGTTGGCCGGCGTGCTCGACATAGACGCGTCCGACAAGGCGGCGCGCTTCGTGCGTTTCTGCGACTGCTTCAACGTTCCGCTGCTGACCCTGGTCGACGTCCCCGGCTTTCTGCCCGGGGTCGACCAGGAGCATCGCGGCATCATTCGCCACGGCGCCAAGCTGTTGTACGCGTACGCGGAGGCGACCGTGCCGAAGTTGACGGTCATCACCCGCAAGGCCTACGGCGGCGCCTACGACGTGATGAGCAGCAAACACATCCGCGGTGACCTGAACTTTGCGTGGCCAAGTGCCGAGATTGCGGTGATGGGTGTCGAGGGCGCAGTCAACATCGTCTTCCGCGACCGCATCACGCACGCCGAGGATCAAGACGCCGAGCGCACCCGCCTGGTGGCCGAGTACGAGGAGCGTTTCGCCAATCCGTATGTCGCGGCCGCTCGTGGCTACGTCGACGAGGTCATCATCCCGTCAGAGACACGCGGCAAGATCGCATCGGGCCTGCGCATGCTCGAAGGAAAACGACAGTCGGTTCCGTCGAAGAAGCATGGCAATCTGCCGCTCTAGGCGCGACTGTCCGTGCGCAAAGACACCGCGGCCGGCCGCGTGACGCCGCCCTTCGAGCGGTTGCTGATCGCCAACCGCGGCGAGATCGCGATCCGCATCATCCGCGCCTGTCGTGAACTGGGGATCGAGTCGGTTGCCGTCTATTCCGACGCCGATGTGGACGCGCTGCATGTCCAGGCCGCCGACCGGGCGGTGCGTATCGGACCCGCCTCGCCGGCCGAGTCGTACCTGTCGATACCGGCCATCCTGGATGCGGCACGGCGAAGCGGCGCGCAGGCGATTCATCCGGGGTATGGCTTCCTGTCGGAGAACGCCACGTTCGCGCGGGCGGTCGAGCAGGCAGGGATTGCCTTCGTGGGCCCGCCGCCGGCCACGCTGGCCTCGCTCGGCGACAAGCTGGCCGCGCGCCGCTCGGCGGTCGCGGCCGGCGTGCCGGTCGTTCCGGGACTGCTGGTACCGCTCGAGGATCCGGCAACCGTGGACCTCGGCGAGGTCGGCTTCCCGGCCATGCTCAAGGCGGCGGCCGGTGGCGGCGGCCGGGGCATGCGGCAGGTCGACGGTCCCGACGAGGTGGCGGCGGCATTGGAGACCGCGAGGCGCGAGGCGATCTCGGCCTTCGGTGACGGCACGGTCTACGTCGAGCGACTGGTGGCGCCGGCACGCCACGTCGAAGTGCAGCTACTGGGCGACCGTCACGGCGCGCTGGTCTGTCTTGGGGAACGCGACTGCAGCGTCCAGCGGCGCCACCAGAAGCTGGTCGAGGAGTCCCCATCCCCAGCGGTGACGCCAGAGATCCGGGCGGCCATGTTCGACAGCGCGCGCCGCATTGCGGCCACGGTCGAGTTCCACAACGCGGCCACCGTTGAGTTCCTGCTCGACCGCGATGGCGAGCACTACTTCCTGGAGATGAATACGCGATTGCAGGTCGAGCACGGCGTCACCGAGCTCGTCACCGGCGTCGACATGGTGGCCTGGCAGATCCGCATCGCGGCGGGCGAACGACTCGGCCGGGATGTGGTCGACATCGTGCCGCATGGGCACGCCATCGAAGTGCGGCTGTATGCGGAGGATCCGTGGGACGCCTTCCGACCAGTCTCGGGTGCAGTCGGCGCCTGGCGCATGCCCGACGGGCCGGGCGTGCGGGTCGACGCGGGGGTTGTCGCCGACACCGAGCTGCCGCCGGAGTACGACCCGCTGCTGGCCAAGCTGCTGGTCCTCGCCGACGATCGTCCGGCGGCGATTGCTCGACTGCGGCGCGCGCTCGACGAGACGCTGATCGGCGGACTGCAGACCGATCTCGGCTTCCACCGTTGGTTGGTCGACCAGCCGAGTTTCGTGTCCGGCGCCTATGACACCGACCTGATCGGTGATCATTGGGGCAGCGGTCCGGCGCCAACGAGCGACCGGCTGGAGCTGGCGTCAGCCGCCGCCGTTGGTGCGCGGGTCACATCTCCGCCGCCGCCTCCGCAGCGTGCCGCTGCTGATTCTGCCTGGGGGCGCCTCGCCCGCCGCGAAGCCATCCGCCGATGAGCGACCTCGAGGTCGTCATCGACGGTCAATCCGTCGAGCCGTCGGACGGCTGGACGTTCGCCTGGATTGATGAGGCGCATGGCGTGGCACAGCTGTCGCGCGACGAGACGCGCGCCACCCTGCTGGTCGAGGGGAGTGGAAGCGCCTGGGTGGTGACGGTGGATGGCCGGCGCCTGCCAGCGATGGTCCGCACCTGGCGCGAGCGCACGCTGGCCGAGGCCGAGGTGGCAAGCCACGCCAGCGCCGGTCCGCTAAACATCAATGCCAGCCTGCCGGGTCTCGTCGTGGCCGTGGACGTCGCGGAAGGTGCCGAGGTGGCCGCCGGCCAGAGCCTGCTGACGATCGAAGCCATGAAGATGCAGAACGAGGTGCGCGCACCTCGGGCAGGCCGCATCGCCTCGGTTGCGGTGGCGGTGGGTCAGACGGTCACCAAGGGCATCCTGCTGCTGCGACTCGACTGATGGCTTAGCGAGCGCTGGGTGCGAGCAGTCGCCAAACGGCCGCGCCCACGAGCGCTGCGGCGGCAGCCAGCGCCATGTCGCTGAGCAGGGCGACCTGGAATCCGAAGAGCCCGATCATCGGCCCCACCGCGATCCGGAGCTGGTGCCCACCGACGTAGAGCGCACCGAACGAGAAGAGGATCGGGACGATCCAACCCCAGCGCTGGCCGGGGATGATGATCCGCCAGGCGATCAGGCCGGTGACGATCGAGACGCCGACGAACAGGGCGAAGAGCGAAAGGGCGGCCGCAGGCATGACTTACAGGAGTGTGCCAGCCCCCGCGCGCGGCTGCAATCGGTCCTGCGCGGCTCACCGGTACAATCGCACCCAGATGAAGCCCATCCCGACCGTCACGCCGAGCGGGATCCCGGTCGAGCCCGTCTACGATGCCGCGGATCTGGCCGGCTTCGACCCGGCGAGCCAACTCGGCGAACCCGGTGCGTTCCCGTACACCCGCGGCCTCCACCCCGATGGCTACCGCAGCCGGCTGTGGACCATGCGCCAGTACGCAGGCTTCGGATCCGCCGAGGAGACGAACCGCCGTTTCCGCTACCTGCTCGACCGTGGCCAGACGGGGCTGAGCGTCGCCTTCGACCTGCCGACCCAGATGGGATACGACAGCGACGCCGTGATGGCCGCCGGTGAGGTCGGACGGACCGGCGTGCCGATCGACACGGTCGCTGACATGGAGCTGCTGTTCGACGGCATCGACCTGGCCACGGTCAGCAGCAGCATGACCATCAACGCCACTGCCGCGATCCTGCTGGTCCTGTATGAGACCGTCGGCCGGCGACGCGGCGTGGATCCCGCGCAGCTTCGCGGGACGGTGCAGAACGACATCCTCAAGGAGTACATCGCGCGCGGCACGTACATCTTCCCGCCGCTGCCGTCGATGCGCCTGGTGACCGACACCTTCGCCTACTGCCGCACCGAGCTGCCTGCTTTCAATACCATCAGCATCAGCGGCTACCACATGCGAGAGGCCGGCGCCACGGCCGTCCAGGAGGTCGCCTTCACGGTGGCCGATGCGATCGCCTACGCCGATGCGGCGCTGGCCGCCGGCCTCGCCTTCGACGACTTCGCGCCGCGCCTCTCGTTCTTCTTCGCGGCGCACAACGACCTGCTCGAGGAGGTCGCCAAGTTCCGGGTTGCGCGCCGTGTCTGGGCACGTGTGGCGCACGATCGCTTCGGTGCCAAGGACCCGCGCTCGATGCAGATGCGCTTCCATGTCCAGACCGGAGGCTCGACGCTCACCGCGCAGCAGCCCGACAGCAACGTGGTACGCACGACCGTCCAGGCCCTCGCGGCCATTCTCGGCGGCGCCCAGTCGCTGCACACCAACGCCCTCGACGAGGCGCTCGGCCTGCCCACGCCCTCGACGGCGCGTTTGGCTCTCCGAACTCAACAAGTGTTGGCTTTTGAGTCCGGTGTGACGGCTCCCACGGATCCCCTCGGCGGCTCCTACTACCTGGAGTCCCTGACCGATGCGCTGGAGGTACGCATCTGGGCCGAGCTGCGCGAGATCGATGACCGCGGCGGCACGCTCGCCGCGCTGCAGGATGGCTACCAACAAAACGCCATCGGCCAGGCAGCGTACGACTTCCAGCGCGCGGTCGAGTCCGGTGAGCGGCTCGTGGTTGGCGTCAATGCATTCATCGAGGCGGGGGATGAGCAGCGGCCTCTGGCCCAGGTCATTGATCCGGAGGCGGAGCGTCGCCAGATCGAGCGCACGCGTGCGGTCCGCGACGGGCGCGATGCGGCGGTCGCGGCAGAGGCGCTCGCCGCGCTGGGTGCCGCGGCCCGCGGTACCGAGAACGTCCTGCCGCGCATCCGTGCCTGCGTCGATGCCAGCGTCACGCTCGGCGAGATCAGCGACACGCTGCGCGACGCCTGGGGCGAGTACCGCCCGTGACCCTCGGCCCCATCGATCACGTGGCAATCGTGGTGCGCTCCATCGAAGCCTCGCTGCCACGCTACGGCGAGCTGTTCGGTCTGGCCGCGGGGTCGATCCACGAGCTGCCGGTGCAGCGGGCGCGCGTCTGCTTCCTGCCAACTGGCCCTTCGCCAGCGGCGCGCCTGGAGCTGGTGCAGCCGACCGATCACGACAGCGGCGTTGCCCGCTTCCTGGCTGCCCACGGCGAGGGCCTGCACCACGTGTGTTTCTCGTCCAACGATCTGCCTGCCGACCTCGCGCAGCTTGCGGCCCGCGAAGTCGAACTCATCGACGCGGCGCCGCGACCCGGCGCCGAGGGCCAGGTCGCGTTCGTCCATCCGCGCACGCTCAACGGGGTCCTATGGGAGTTGCTGGGCGACGGGCCGCCGCCAAGGACCGGGTAGCGCCTACCTCGCCAGGGAGCGTGAGCAGGCCGATGCCGCGACGGAGGTCGACGAGTCAGCGAACGCCGGCCTCGCGCAGCAGCGCCGGGATGTGCGACGGCGAGTCGGCGACGTGCACACCGGCGGACTCCAGTGCGGCGCGCTTCGACTCCGCGGTCCCGGCGCCGCCGGAGATGATCGCACCGGCGTGGCCCATGCGACGTCCGGGCGGTGCTGTTCGGCCGGCGATGAACGCCGCCATCGGTTTGCGCACCTCGCGGGCGATGTAGGCTGCCGCCTTCTCCTCTTCGTCGCCGCCGATCTCGCCGATCATCACGATCGCATCGGTCATTGGATCCTCGTTGAAGAGGGTCAGGATGTCGATGAAGCTGCTGCCCACGATCGGGTCTCCGCCGATGCCGATGCAGGTCGATTGGCCGATGCCGGCATCGGTCATGGCCTGGACCACCTCGTACGTGAGCGTGCCCGAACGGGAGACGAGCCCCACCGAGCCTTCCGCGTGGATGTTGCCGGGGATGATGCCGACCTTTGCCTGGCCGGGCGAGGTGGCTCCGGGGCAGTTCGGGCCGACCAGGCGCACCCCCTGGTCGCGCAGCACCCAGTAGACCTTCAGCATGTCGAGCGCGGGGATCCCCTCGGTGATGCAGAAGACGAGCGGCAGCCCGCCGTCCGCGGCCTCGAGCATGGCGTCCGGCGCGAACGCGGCGGGCACGAAGATGCAGGATGCGTTCGCGCCAGTTGCCGCGACAGCTTCGACCACCGTGTTGAACACCGGCACACGGCCGTCGAGCGCGGTCTGCCCACCTTTGCCAGGGGTCACGCCGGCGACGATCCGGGTCCCGTACTCGAGCATCGCTTCGGAGTGGAAGGCGCCCTCGCGTCCGGTGATGCCCTGCACCAGGAGCCGCGTGTCGGCGTTGATGAGGATGCTCATGTGGCGACGCCGCTGGCTGCCGCGACCGCCCTGGCCGCTGCGTCATCGAGCGAGTCGGCGGTGATGAGCTGTGCCTGCGCCAGGATGGGCTTCGCCTCCTCCGAATTGGTTCCGACGATGCGCACCACCATGGGCACCTCGCGTTCCAGCGTCGAGCGCGCCTCGACGATGCCGCGCGCCACCTCGTCGCCGCGCGTGATGCCTCCGAAGATATTGACCAGGATTGCCTTCACGTGCGGGTCGGACAGGATGATCTTGAAGGCTGATGCCACGCGTTCCGCCTTCGCCCCGCCGCCGATGTCCAGGAAGTTCGCCGGCTCGCCACCGGCCAGCTTGACGAGGTCCATGGTGGTCATCGCCAGGCCGGCACCATTGACCATGCAGCCGATGTCGCCGTCGAGCTTGATGAAGCTGATGCCAGCGGCTCGCGCCTCGATCTCGGACTGCTCCTCCTCGTTCAGGTCGCGCATCGCCTCCAGGTCCGGATGGCGGTACAGCGCCGAGTCATCCAGCACGATCTTGGCGTCCAGCGCCAGCAGCTCGCCCCCGGTCGTCACCGCCAATGGATTGATCTCGGCAAGGTCCGCATCGGATTCCACGAAGGAGGCATACAGGCCCCCCATGACCGATGCGAACGCCTTGCGCAGCTCGGCAGGGAGCCCCAGGAAATAGAAGACCCGCCGCGTGTCGTGGTCCTGCAGGCCGAGCAGCGGATGCAGCGGGAGGCGCAGGATGGCGTCGGGGTTGGTCTTCGCGGTCTCCTCGATCTCGACGCCACCCTCGGCCGATGCGATGACGGTGATCGCCTTGGCCGCGCGGTCCAGGATGAGGCCCAGGTAGTACTCCGCGGCGATGTCCGCGGCCGGTGCCACCAGTACCGTGCGCACCGTGATGCCCTTGATGTCGAGCCCCAGGATCTCCCGGGCGCGCTGCTCAGCCTCGTCCGGGTCAGCGGCCAGCTTCACGCCGCCGGCCTTGCCGCGGCCGCCGACCAGCACCTGCGCCTTGACCACGACCTCGCCGCCGATCTTCTGGGCGGCGTTGCGTGCCTCTGCCGGCGTCGTCGCGACCTCGCCGGCGAGGAGCGGCACGCCGTGGGCGGCCAGGATCTCCTTGCTTCGATGCTCCTGGAGCTTCAATGAGTTCTCCTGCTTCGTTCCGGCTCCCGGTGCGCGCGGTACGTGCCGATGCGGACGGTCAACTCGGGAACGGTCCGATTCTACCCACTGGCCCGAGAGCGAGCGTCAGCCAGGCGGCACATCAGCCGGGGGCCAGCTCCTCCAGAGCCACGTCTTCGAGAGCCACGTCTTCGAGCGGCACGTCCCAGTGGGCCTCGACGATCTCGAAGCGGCGCTGCTCCTCCGAGCGGTAGCGCTCGCTATCGGGGAACAGGCGCGCGGCGATCTCCGCGTCTGAATGCTCCTCCATGGCCGCCCAGTCGCGGAAGGTGATCGTGACGAGGTAGGTCCAGGCAGCGCCACCGTCACCGTGGAACCTCGGCCGCGCCAGGCGGACCGAGAGCAGCCGGCCGCTGCGCAGCTGCTCGGCAAGAACGGGGTAGTGGTTGCGACGGAAGAGACGCGCCCACTCATCGTGGTACCCCCAGCGCACGCGATAGAAGTAGGCGACCGTGATCGGTTGTTCTGGCATGCGCCAAGCGTAGCGCCGGTCCTACACTCAGGTCCGCAACGCCGGCGCTTTGACCGGCGCCAGACGAGGTGAACAAGGAACGCGTGAGCTACGTTGTCACGCTGATTCCCGGTGACGGGATCGGCCCCGAGCTGTCGGATGCCACCCGCGGAGTGATGGAGGCGACCGGCATCGGCTTCGAATGGGATGTCCAGCAGGCCGGTGAAGCAACCATCGCCGCCGAGGGAACGCCGCTGCCGGAGCGCGTCATCGACTCGATCCGGCGCAACGGGGTCGCCATCAAGGGACCCATCACCACGCCGGTCGGCACCGGATTCCGCAGCGTCAACGTTGCGTTGCGCCAGGCGCTCGAGCTGTATGCCAACGTACGACCGGCGCGCAGCATGAAGGGCGTCACGACGCGCTACGAGAACGTCGACCTGATCATCGTTCGCGAGAACACCGAGGACCTCTACGCCGGCATCGAACACCGGGTCGGGCACGATGCTGCGGAGAGCATCAAGATCATCACCCGCGCCGCGAGCCAGCGCATTGCGCGCTACGCCTTCGAATACGCGGTGCGGAATGGCCGCCGCAAGGTGACCGCAGTGCACAAGGCCAACATCATGAAGCTCTCCGACGGCCTCTTCCTGGAGAGCTGCGCGCAGATCGCCGCCGAGTACGACGGGCGCATCGGCTTCGAGGATCGCATCGTCGACAACATGTGCATGCAGCTGGTCCAGAAGCCGGAGCTCTACGACGTGCTCGTGCTACCGAATCTGTACGGCGACATCATCAGTGACCTCGCCGCCGGCCTGGTCGGCGGCCTGGGCGTGGCCCCCGGCGCCAACATCGGCAAGAACGCAGCAGTCTTCGAGGCGGTGCATGGCTCGGCCCCCAAGTACGCCGGCCAGAACAAGGCCAATCCCACCGCGCTGATCCTCAGCGGGGCGCTGATGCTGCGTCATCTTGGCGAGACCGCCACGGGCGACGCCGTCGAATCGGCCGTGCGCGAGGTGGTGGCCGCCGGGGAGACGGTCACCTACGACCTGGGCGGCAGTGCCGGCACTCGCGAATTCGGCGAAGCGGTTGCCTCGCGGGTCCGCGCGTCGGTTTAGAATCGGGGCGCCGTCAGCCTCCGACCACCGTTGTGGCGCGGTGTCCGGCGATAGAGGAAGGCAACTTTGATCCGCGTCTTCGGCTACCGCGTCTCGTGGGCGCAGCTCGCCTATTTCGGGCACCGCGCGAGCGGCATTGGCGTGCTGCTCTTCGTATTCCTGCACGTGGTCGAGACTGCCACCGTGGCCCTCGGCCCGGACGTCTACAACTGGACGCAGACGCTCTATCACAACCTGCCGGCACGACTCGGCGAGATCCTGCTGATGGCCGCACTGGTCTACCACTCGCTCAACGGCCTGCGCGTCATCGTCATGGATTTCTGGCCGCGCACCACGGTCTGGTACAAGCCGGTGACCTACGGCGTCATCGCCGCCACGCTGGTGGCCATGATCCCGCTGTCGATCATCATGATCACACCGTACGCACCCTGGAATCCCGCCTGATGGCGGTCGGACGCACCATCTGGAACGAACAGGACGCTGCGCACGAGCGCCGCCGCCACCCGTCGGGGATTCGACCGCGGCCCGAGCGGCCCGGCAGCGAGCGCTTCTGGTGGTACTTCATGCGCATCAGCGGGCTGCTGCTGGTGCTGCTGGCGCTCGGCCACATGTTCATCATGCATGTCCTGGTGCAGCTCGCCGGGCACGAGATCGACTACGCCTTCATCACCAGTCGCTGGGGCACGCCTTTCTGGCGCATCTACGACCTGCTGCTGCTCCTGCTGGCGCTGGTCCACGGAGTGAACGGGGCGCGCATCGTCATCGGCGACTATGTCCAGCAGCGGACGCTGCGCGC
>JBBRXE010000057.1:0-9666 GCA_038248695.1 Candidatus Limnocylindria bacterium
ACGAAGAGCAGGATCGGCGAGCGGATCTTCTCGGCCAGCTTGCGTACGGCCATGTACTCGAGGATGCGCTCCTTGGGCTTGTCGAGGCCGTAGTGGTCGTCGTTGAGGACCTGCTCCGCATCGGTCAGGTTGAGGTCATCGACGCTCTCGATGCCCCACGGCAGGCTCACCAGCCAGTCGACGTAGGTGCGGATGACGCCCTGCTCCGGGCTGGCGCTGGGGATGCGGGAGAGGCGGTCCACCTCCTTGGTGGCCTTCTCCTTCACCTCCGGCGGCATCGCCGACTGCTCGACCCGCTCGCGCAGCTCGTTCGCCTCGGCCACGGCCGGATCGTCCTCGCCGAGCTCCTTCTGGATGGCCTTCATCTGCTCCCGCAGGATGTACTCGCGCTGGGTCTTGTCCATCTCGGACTTGACCTCGGACTGGATGCGGCCCTTCAGCTCGAGGACTTCGATCTGCTTGGCCAGGAAGCCGCTCACCTTGCGCAGCCGCTCGGCAACGTCGATCGTCTCGAGCAGGTCCTGACGAAGTTCGGTGTCCATGTCCGGGCTGTAGGCGACCATGTCGGCCAGCAGCCCACCATCGGTGATGTTGCGTGCGGCGACCGCCACCTCCGGCGGCACGCTGGCGCCGGATGAGACATACGCCTCGATCTGGCCCTGGACCGATGCCATCAGTGCCTCGACCTTGAGACTCTTGCTGGCGTCGTCCTCGATCATCTGCACCCGCGCCTCGAGGTGCGGATCGGTCTGCACCACGTCGAGGAGCCGGATGCGGCGCTGTCCCTGGACGATGGCGCGGATGGTGCCGTCCTGCAGCCGGATCACCTGGGCGATCTTGGCGAGCGTGCCGATGGGGTACAGCTCGTCGACGTTCTGGACCTCTTCGGTATCGGCGCTGCGCTGGGTGATGAGCGCGACCGGCTGGTTGGTGCGGACGGCGCGATCGAGCGCCTTGACGCTGCGTTCGCGGCCGACCTGCAACGGCACGATCATCTCCGGGAAGATGACGGTGTCGCGCAGCGCCACCAGCGGCAGGACCTGGATCTGCTCCACCGCGGCCTCTGGCTCTTCGCTGTTCTCGTTGTCGTTGTCGCGGATCTCGGATGCCACTCTTGTCACATGTCCCTTCGGTCAGAATCGTCGTCGTTGCCGACGCCTTCCTCGACGAATCGTTCGACATCGTCGGCCTCGAACAGATCGTAGACGCGGATCTTGCCCAGCGCTTCGAGCTGCAGGATGACTTTGACGCCCGCCAGGTTCACCCCCTGGCGACGGGTCAGAAAGCGGATGATACGCACCCGCCGGATATCGGCCTCTGAGTAGAGACGCAGGTTGTTACGGCGTTGTGGACAGAGGAGGCCCTCCTCCTCGTAGATGCGCAGCGTGCGCGGATGGACGCTGGTGAGCTCCGCGGCGATGCTGATGAAGTAGCGGGGCCTGTCCGGATCGCGCAGGGAGCTCATCGGCTCCCCCGCGTGCTGGTGCAGGCCTCGCGCCGCCACGCGGGGCAGGTTGGGTGCCGCCACGCGGGGCAGGTTGGGTGCCGCCACGCGGGGCAGGTTGGGTGCCGCCACGCGGGGCAGGTCACGCCCGCGCGCCGCCATATGCCTCGACTGGATTCGTCTGCGTCGCGCCGGTTGCTGTCTTGACCTCGATCCGGTGGGGCTTGACCTCCTCGGCCTTGGGAATGGTCAGGGTCAGCAGGCCGTTCTCGAAGCCCGCCGTCGCGGCGTCTCCCCGCACGCGGACCGGAAGCTCGAGCTGCCGGCTGCTGCCGAAGCGGCGCTCACGGTACAGGTTGTCGTCGTTTGCCATTTCGTGTCTCTCCTGGCGTGCCAGGTGGTGGGTTTGTTAACGATGCCACGACCATAATCTCTGACAATGGCGTTGTCAAGAGCCTTGCCGTTGACGGAGTAGCCGCTGGTCGTGGGCGGAGCGCGACGTGGTCTCGACTGGTCAAATGTCGCTGTAATCAGCGCTAATCCGGTGGGAACGGCTCCGGCGGTGTCATTCGGGCTGGTCCACGTTCAGGCGAGCCCATGGCGGGGACCAGCGCCGGTCTCTGACCGGTCTAAGGATGGCTGACAGCGACATGTGACAAGTCGGGCGGGATCCGGAGCGAAAACCGGGGGAGTTCGGCGCCGACCGGCGGTCCACGGCACTGCCGCCCGCGGCGCTCCCGCCCGCGGCGCTACCGCCCGCGGCACTTCCGCCCGCGGCGCCGATACCCGGTCCGAACGACGAGGGTCAGCGCGAGGCGGAGGCGATCTGCCAGTGGCGCGCGCCGAGCTCGATGCCCAGCGGGCCGTGGACCGGGTTGGCCACCAGCTCCAGGCGCAGCACTGTTTCGCGCGCGACGGGTGCGAGCTCGGTGCCGCTGAAGACGAACAGCACGCTGGTCGGCCGCTGGACGTAGTCGACGGCTTCGGCGACCGCCGTGGCGGAGGCATCGGTCTGCTCGGTGATGCGCAGGCGGACGTCGTGCAGCAGGTTGGCCGGCGCGGTCGCGCAGTCGGCGTTCAATGAACCGGCTCGGCACTGGATGGCAAGCTCGGCGAGGGCGGCGCCGGCGACATCGGTCAGGCCGGTGCCATCGGCCACGAGCCCCGACTTCCAGTCGCCGTCGCCGGTCGCGACATTCGGCCAGTCACTGACGAAGCGGTCCAGGACGGCAGCCGGCGAGACCCCATCCGCGCCGATCAGCCAGAAGCCGGTGCCCCACACCAATAGCGGCAGCGTCAGCCAGGCGATCGCGGCGGCCGGCGAGCCGCGCGGGGTCGGGGGACGGGCGGCCTGCATGCGCTCGGCACGACGGAAGGCGCGGATGGCCTGCAGGGCCCACAGGCCGATGAATCCGGTGCCGAGGAGAAACGGCAGCAGATACCAGGTAGTGTCGGCGAAGGCGACGACGCTGTACGCCACGACCGCCAGGCCGATCAGCTCGGCAGTGAGCCAGGCGGCGCCGCCGGCTCGATCGCCGAGTGCCCGATCGCCAAGCCCCCAGGCAAGCATCGAGCGTCGCAGGACCGTACCGGGATCGGGCGTCACTCGCCGATGAGCAGGCCGCGGAGCTCGTCCTCGTGCTCGCCGGAGGTGACCGCCAGGAGCCGGTCACCCGTCCGCAGCCGCGTCTCCGGACGGGTTGGGATGGCGTGCTCGTCGCGGATCAGGACCGCCAGGGTCGTGCCGGTCGGCAGGTCAACCTCGCGCAGCTCCTTGCCGATGACCGGTGAGTCGTCGGTGAGGTGCGCCTCGACAATCTGCAGTTCGCCGCCCTCGAGCTCGGTCAGGTGAAGCAGGTCGTGGACCGGGATCCCATGCTCGATGACGCCCAGGATCGTGCGCGTCGGGCTGATCGTCTCATCGATGGCCAGTTGCCGAAAGAGATGCTCGTGCTTTGGGTTGTTGACGCGCGCGATGGCGCGCGGGACGTTAAAGCGCATCTTGGCCACCTGGCAGGCCGCCAGGTTGACCGCGTCGTCACCGGTGACGGCAGCGACCACGTCGGCACGTGCCATCCCGGCCTCACCCTGGTAGCGTCCCTCGCAGCCGTCGTTGGCGACCACGATGCTGCCCAGCTCGTCCGCGATCTCGCGAGCCCGATGCGGATCTTCCTCGATGATCACGACCTCGTGCCCGGCGGCCAGCAGCTCACGGGTGAGATAGAAGCCGACGGTCCCACCGCCGATGACGACGACGTACATCGGTCAGGCGTCCTCCTCTTCGGCCTGGATGGCGCCGCGCGCTTCCTGGTGCGCCGGCGAATCGTGGGCTGGTCCGCCACGCAGCGGCTCGGCGGTCGGCTCCTCGACGAATTCCGTCGCACCGGCGCCCTCGATCGCCGCGGTGACGAGCGCATCCGAGAGCATGCTGGTGCGACAGATGGTCTCGAGCCCCAGCGACCGATACGCCTGGGCGCGCAGCGGGTCGTTGATCTTGGCGATCACCCGCGGGATGCCGAAGGTGTGCTTGCCGAGCTGCGCCGCCAGCGCATTGCGGTTGTCGCCCTCGGTCAGCGCCATGAGCACGTCGGAGAGCTCGGCCCCCGCGCCGCGCAGCACGTCCTCGTCGGTGCCGGTTCCGCGCACCGTGACGCCGCCGAACGTCGTCGGCAGGCGGCCAAAGGCGCGTGCGTCGTCATCGACGACGGTCACCTTCTCGCCGCGTCGGTCGAGCTCGGCCGCCGTCAGCGCGCCGACGCGGCCACAGCCGATGATCATGACCTTCATGGTGTCTGTGCCAGGTCCTCCGTTTCGATGCGCAGGCACCAGACCGGCGACGCCGAGTTGCGCATCACATAGGGGACGGTCCGTCCGGCGTCCCACTGTCCGCCGAAGCGCTTCTTATAGCGTAGCCCCATCAGGATAAGGTCGGCGCGGCGCTCGACCGCATCATCGACGATCGCGGCGCCGGCGGCCCGCGCCTGCACGACGCCGATCTCGACCTGCACCTCCTGTTCGATCAGGAATGCCTCGCCGCGGCCCAGCACCTCGTCGGCGAACGCGATCGCCTTGTCGTCCTCGTTGTCGAGCTGACGATCAAAAGGCACCTCGATGACGTGCAGCAGGTGCGCGTGGCCGCTGGTCCCAGCCAGCAGCGTGCCGGCGGCGCGCAGCGCTGTCTCGTCCGCCTCGGTGCCACCCAGCGGCACCAGGATGCGCTCGTAGCTGAGCAGTGTGGGACGCTTTTCGGGGCGTCGGCCGAAGATCATGGCGACTATCCTACGGCGCGTTTTCGGGTTGCGGTGCGCACGATCATCGGCCCCACGAGAGACGCTCCACGAGCCGGGCGGGCAGGCCCACCTGGCGCATCAGGCGCTGCGTCTCGGCGACGTCGTAGGCGACGCGATGGAATTCGGCGACGTTCGCATCGGTGTCGACGATGAGGTAGGAGCTGGTCGGATTCCCGTCGCGCGGTTGGCCGACACTGCCCGGGTTGAGCAACATGCGTTGCGCCGCGAGTGGCACCGGCTCGTCGGGCAGGGCGGCCAGCGCCGTGCCGCGCCCCTCCTGCGCGGCGAACACGATGGGCAGGTGCGTGTGGCCGAACAGGCACAGCCGCGTCTCGAAGGCATCGAGGTTGGCCATGGCGATCGAGGTGCTGGTGATGTACTCCCAGACCGGATCGCGGGGCGAGCCGTGGACGGCGGTCAGGTCGCCCTCGCGACGGACCTCCGGCAGGCTGGCCAGGTAGGCCCGCGCGTTGTCGTCGAGGACCGAAGCGGTCCAGCGGATGGCGGTCGCCGCCTCAGGGTTGAAGTCATGCGGGTCGACGGTGCCGATGGCGGCGCCATCGTGGTTGCCCAGCACGCTGCGGGCGCCCATCTCCTGGAGTGTGCGGATGACCTCGTTCGGCTGCGGGCCGTAGCCGACGATGTCGCCGAGTGCCCACACCTCGTCGTGGGCGGGCAGGTCGGCGCGCACCGCGACAAGTGCGGCGAGGTTCGAGTGGATATCCGACAGGACGGCAATGCGCATGGGCGCGCCGAGTATACCGATGCCGCCCGCGGCGGCTCAGGCGAGCGGGCGTCGCGACGGCTGGCCGGGACGCCGCGGAAAGCGCGCCGCGGTGACCGCGATCTTCCGCACAACCGCGAAGGTGTGGCGGTCGACGCCCGAGGCAACGATCTCCACCTCGGCGCCTCCCAGCTCCGCGGCGGCCGCGCGGCCACGACGCACCTCGTCGTCGGCAGGGGTCAGCGGGCCCTTCCAGGCGATGAGCCGGCCGCCGGGGCGCACCAGCGGAAGCGCCAGCTCGGTGAGGACCGGCAGCGGTGCGCACGCCCGCGCGGTACCGACATCGAACTGCTCGCGGTACGCCGGGTCGTGACCCAGCGTCTCGGCGCGCTCGGCGACGACGACCACGTTGCCCAGGCGCAACGCATCCACGAACGAGCGCAGCACCACGGCCTTACGGGCGACCGACTCGACGAGCGTCCAGGCGATCGCCGGCCGGACGATGGCCAGCGGAAGGGCGGGCACGCCGCCGCCCGAGCCGATGTCGACGGCACGCGACGCGGGCGCGGCGTCGAGGAGCGGCAGCGCGGCGAGGGCATCGAGCAGGTGCAGCCGGGCGACGTCGTCCGGCTCGACCACGCGCGTCAGGTTCAGGCGCGTGTTGGCTGACAGCAGCAGCGCGACGTAGTGCTGCAGCGCGTCGAGCGCGCCGGCGGGCAACGCAAGGCGAGGCAACGGATCCAGCAGGCGGGCGAGGGAGTCGCGCGCCGCGGCAGCGGCCACATCGGTCTGCGACAACGAAAAATGCTCCCTCGGCAGCGTTTCGGTTTTCTCGAGCGCGGACGGTTTAAGGTGGCCGGCTTTCGCATCGGCCCCGTCGACACCCGGTTACCGTACTCGGCCGCCGGTGGAAGCAGGACGGTCAGCCTAGCAGGGCGGCCCATCGAGCGACAAGCGGGTTATCCACGAACGTTCGGTCGATTCCACAGATTGTGGATAAGTCGTCCGCCTATACTCGAATTCGATGGCGACGTACCTGTTCGCGACGGCTAGGATCGAGGTCGAGTGGCGGCAATCCTGAACGGCTCGCCACCTCGGTTCGCTCACGAGAGCGAAGCGGAGCTGGCGCGAATCCTCGACTATTACGGTGTCGCGTGGCGCTACGAACCGGTCACCTTCCCCATCTCCTGGAACGCCGACGGCGCGGTCGTCGAGTCGTTCGCGCCCGATTTCTATCTCCCCGAGATCGACCTGTACGTGGAGCTGACGACGCTGAAGCAGTCGTTGGTCCGCAAGAAGAACCGCAAGCTGCGCCATCTGCGCCAGCTCTATCCCGAGGTCCGAGTGAAGCTCTTCTACGCACGTGATTTCAAGGCCCTCATGCTGAAGTACGGGCGCCTCTCCTTCCTGACCGATGTCGTCGCCGTCGCCAACGGCGCCGGCTCATGAACCTGTCGGCCGTGCGCACGATCCACGACGACGTGGAGGAGGAGCTGCTCTCCGCCGACGCGTTGCAGGCACGGGTCGCGGAGCTCGGGCGGCAGCTGAGCGCCGACTACGCTGAGCGCGATCCGGTGCTGGTCAGCGTGCTGAAGGGCTCGATCGTCTTCCTGGCCGACCTGATCCGTTCAATGGAGATCCCGCTGTCGGTCGACCTGATGGAGGTCTCGAGCTATGGCGCCGGCACCGAGACGAGCGGCCAGGTGCGCATCCTCAAGGACCTGTCGCGCTCGATCGAGGGCCGCGAGGTGATCGTGGTCGAGGACATCATTGACACCGGCCTGACGCTCAACTACCTGCTGCGCTACCTGGGCGAGCGCAACCCCGCCACGCTGCGTGTCTGCTGCCTGCTCGACAAGCCGGCGCGCCGGCTGGCCGAGATCGAGATCGACTACCGCGGCTTCACGATTCCCGACCGATTCGTCATCGGCTACGGCCTGGATTACGACGAGCGCTACCGCAACCTGCCGTACATCGGAGTGCTGCGACCTTCCGTCTACTCGGCGGCTGCGCCAGAGGGCTGAACCCATGGGCGACCGATCCGGCGGCCGCTTCCGCTTCATGGTGCTGCTCGGTAGCCTGCTGATGATCGTCTCGGGCTTCCTGCCGTGGTGGCACGCCGGCGGTGAGTCGGTGAGCGGCGTCTCGGTGCCGGCCTCGTCTGGAATCGGGCTCGAGGGACCTGGCCTGGTGATCTACGGCACGGCGCTCGCCGCGCTGGTGCTGCTCGACATCGGCTACATGCGCGGTCGATGGGGCTTCGTGCTGGATGCTCCGCTCGTGTACCTGCTGCTTGGCCTTGTCGCCGGGCTTGCATTCGGCTACCGAGCCTACGAGCTGTGGTCGGTCGGCTACCTGCCGCTGCCGCAGCGTTCGCCGGGCCTGGCGGTCGCGGCCGTCGGCATTGCGCTCGTGCTGTATGGCGCCGGGACGGGCTTTGGCACCAGGCGGACATAGCGTCTGGGGCTGAGGTGCCGAGATTCCCACCATTTGGGGCTATGGACTATCGGCATACCGTTCGGTGGCGGTATTCCCAGCATTTGGGTCGCGGGGCCAGCGAGCCGTCAGAATCGCGCCTTCCCCGGCGGCCCGTTGGCGGATAGCGCCAGATGGTGGGAATCCGCCGATCCGGGATCGCGCGGCGCGCACTCAGCCACTCACGTGGAGCCGGCGCAGGCCCCTCTCCTAGCGAAGGTCGTGGCGCCAGGCGGTGGCCGCGTGGGTGTCCGGCCAGCCGGTGCTGCCGACCGCGACGGCCACCGAGCCCCGCAGAGTCACCGCTCTCATTCCACCGCCCGACAGGCCCGGGGCGTCCGCGGCGCGCATCCAGGTCATGCCGTCCGTCGAGGTCCATATCACCGCGCTGCCATTCGCGGCGCTGGAGTTCCAGCCGACGGCGAGGAGCCCGGCGGACGTGCTCAGGACGTCGCTCATCTCGGCGTGCGGCGCGTAAGTGCTGTTGCTGGCGAACGCCGCTGCATCGGGCGCACGCGTCCAGGCGAGGCCGTCGGACGAGGTCCATGCCGCCGCCGCATCCCCGCTGCCGGTCGTCCCGACGGCCACTATCTCTGCGGGCGTGACTGCCACGGACAGCATGGCCGCATCCTCCAGCGACCGCTGAGCGGGCGCACGTTGCCAGGCGAGGCCGTCGGACGACGTCCAGCTCACGGCGTCGACCCCGTCGCTGCCCGGTGAGCCGGAGATGCCGACTGCCACGAGCCCCGAATCGGTCGCGGCCAGGGCGTCGACCCTGCCGTCGGCGAAGCCGCGATCGTCCTGGACCGGTGTCCACGAGGCTCCGTCGCCGGATCGCCAGAAAGCGGCCTCGGCGACGCCGAACTCCGGCCCCAGGTAGCCGCCGGCGATGAAGCCGGCGTCGGTGGCGAGCACCGCGGTCATTGCCCCATCGGCAACGGGAACCTTCGCGGCGCGCCACTGCCCCGGTGCCGTCGAGACCCACGCCGCGACGCCATGCGGCCCGCGACCGGTCACGACCGCCGTTGCTCCCTGCACCGCGACGGCGTCGAGGGTGAGCCCGACAGGATCCGGCGGGCCGTCAACGATGCTCCATGCGCTGCCGTCGGGCGAGGTCCAGATCATCGCGGTGTTGGGTGTCCGCGAGCCAATCGCCACGAATCCGTCATCGCTCGCGGCGACGTCGCGCATCTGGGTGATGACGCCCGGATGGCACGGCGCGCAGTAGGCAGGCGTCGCCGACGGCTCCGCGGTCACCGACTCCGGTTGCTCAACGGAGCCGCGCGCCCACGATGCGGCCGTTGCCGAGGAAGAGGGCGACGGCGTGCCGCAGCCCGCCACGACCAGCACAAGGGCCAGGCCGACGACCCTCAGCGTGCGTGCGGCAGGACGAGCGGACCGATGAACAGCCATGCGAGCACGACCAGCACCAGGAGCGCCACCAGGATGAGCATTGGACGGAGGTCGGGCCGATAGTCCCGAGGCTGGCGTGGTGGCGGAGGCGGCTCCGCGGGCATCGGTCTGCCGGCCTTCAGATCTCGCCGAGGTAGGCCTGCCGAACCTGCTCGTTGGCAGCCAGGTTTGGCGCCGTGTCGGCCAGGATGATGTTGCCGGTCTGCAGCACGTAGCCGCGGTTGGCGACCTTCAGCGCCTGGAGGGCGTTCTGCTCGACGAGCAGGATGGTCATGCCCTGCCGATTGATCTCGCGGATGATCGCGAAGATCTGCTGCACC
>JBBRXE010000058.1:0-9594 GCA_038248695.1 Candidatus Limnocylindria bacterium
GAGCTGAACTGCTGGACGGCCACGATCATCACGCCGGCGACTGCCAGCGCCAGGATCACGAAGAGGCCGATGAGGCGAAGCCGAAGCGTGAACATCGGTCTATGCCGGTCGCTCTTCGACCGGACCGATGAACTTGTAGCCGACCGTTCGAACGGTCGCGATGAAGGTCGGGTCATCGGCGTCGTCGCCGAGCTTGCGACGCAAGCGGCCCAGGTGCACGTCGATGGTGCGGTCGATGATGCCCGGGTCGTCACCGCCGTGCATGGCGTCGATCAGGTCGTCGCGGGTGAAGACGCGGCCGGACCGACGCATCAGACCCCGCAGGAGGCGAAACTCGAACGGCGTCAGGTCGAGCGGCCGTCCGCCGAGCGTCGCCTCGACGCGGTTCGGATCGACCACCAGCACGCCGCTGACGAGAATGGGTTGGTCCTCGTCATCAGGCCGATGACGTCGCAGCTGCGCGCGAACGCGTGCCATGAGCTCCCTGGGCGAGAACGGCTTGACGACGTAGTCGTCGGCACCCAGGTCCAGGCCGACCACCTTGTCCGAATCACCGCTGCGCGCCGTCAGCAGGATGACTGGCACCTCGCTCTCCTCGCGAAGCCGCCGGCAGACCTCGAAGCCATCCAGGCCTGGGAGCATGACGTCGAGGAGCACGAGATCCGGCCGATGCTGCTGCGCTGCGGCGAGAGCCGCCTGGCCGTCCGCCGCGAACAGCGCCGTGTGGCGCTCACGCTCGACGTACAGGCGCAGCAGGTCGCGGATCTTGGGATCGTCGTCCACGATCAGCACGGTCGCCATGGCACTCCAGAATATCTCAGCTGCACGTCGCGCTCGCCGCAAGGCCGATCCCGATCATTCGGTCCGACGCCGCGGCCAGCACATCGAGCGGCAGGTAGGTCTGCTCGCTGGTCAGCTCATCGGTCAGAACGTCGCTGACGACCAGCAGGCAGCCGGCACGTACGTCCACGCCGGTCGCTCGCGCCCGCGAAGCGAGGTAGAAGAGCGCCGCCGCCTCCATCTCGAAGGCGAGGATGCCGCGGGCTCGCCAGGTTGGCAGGTAATCGGCATGCGGGTTGTAGAGCAGGTCCACGGTGGCAACCGGGCCGATATGCGGTTCGCAGCCGGCGGCGCGCGCCGCGTCCACCAGGCAGCGGGTCAGCTCGAAGTCGGCGGTCGGCGCGTACGGGTCGCCGCGCAGGTGGGTCCGCGTGGCGCCGTCGACCGGTGCGGCCGATGTCGCCACCAGCAGGTCGCCGGTCGAGATCCCGCGCCCGATGCCACCGCAGGTTCCCAGGCGCACGAGCGTGCGCGCGCCGAGGCGCAGCAGCTCCTCGACGATGATCGACATCGAGGGACTGCCCATTCCCGTGGTCTGGACGCTGATCGGCGTCCCATCGAAGGTTCCCGTCCACCCCGGCAGGCCGCGATGCGCGGCCACCTGGGTTGCAGCCTCCAGGCCACCGTCGAAGCGGCGCGCGATCCGCTCGGCGCGCTGTGGGTCTCCGGGCAGCAGCACGATCGGAGCGTACTCGCCGGGCTCTGCCTGCAGGACGATCTGCGGCACGTCAGGCACCTTCCCGCGAGGGGCGTGCCAGCACGGAGGCGTGGCTCGCCAGCCAGGCGCGAGTGGCGGGCGCCACCGCGGCATCCGCCCGCTGCAGCCTCTGCGCAGCGTGCTGCAGGTCACCGAGCGTGTCGAGGTCCGGCCAGCCGGCAACATCGACCGGGTGCCAGCCCTCACGCTGCAGCGACCGGCGCGTCACTTCGGCCGCGCCTGCCCCGCCCAGCGGCAGGTCCCCGAACGCGCGCACAAGCCGCTCTTCCAGGCTTCGGCGGCCGCGAGACCGACCGAGGCGCAGGCCGATCAGGTGGTAACCCCCGTCGAGCGTCGGACCCAGTACCGCGTCGTGGTGTCGCAGCGCGGCAAGGGCCGCCACCGCGTGCTCGGGAGGCAGGTCCGGATTGTCGCCGCTGACCACGATGGCGCGATCAGCGCCGTGTGCGGCTGCCGCGGCGAAGGCCGCAAGGATGGCTCCGTCCAGGCCGGTCCGTGGCTGAACGACGGCCTCCCAGGCGTGACCGATGCGTTGCGAGACCTCCACGGCCTCTGAGGCTGAGGGCACCACGACCAGGGGCCGCGCTCGCATCTGGTTTGCGGCCGCCAGGAGGCTGGCTGCCGCATCCCGCAGGCATGCCTCCCACAGCTCGGCGGCGGCATCGTCTCCCACCGACACGCCCAGCCTGGTCTTGACGTTTCCCGAACGCGGTGCCTTGGCGACCAGGGCCACAACGGCCGGCCGCCGCGTCTCGCGCCATGCCGTGCGCAGCATGGCGAGGCCAGCACGCACGGATGCCGACGTCGAGCCGGAGACCTTGCTCACGCCACCCTGCCGACGTCGGAAGCTGACCGGGCATTCCGCGACCCGAATGCCGTGAACAAGGCTTCGGGCGATGAGCTGGACGGTCCAGCCATAGCCCGTCTCGTCGAGTGCCAGCCGCTCGAGGAGCGACGTGCGCACCGCCTTGAATGGCGGGAGATCGCCCAGCAGGCGACCGGTGCGGGCCTGGATCAAGCGGGCGACGAGCGCGTTCCCGAGGCTTGCGTGCCATGCCACTGCCCCCGCCTCCCGCCGGTCGGGATCACGGCGGCCCAGAACGAGGTCGGCGTCGGCGAGCTCATGCAGCAGCCCTGGCAGGTCCGCCGGGTCGCACGAACCATCACCGTCCAGGAACGCGACGGCTTCGTGTTTATGGTCGGTATTGGCGAGGCGAGCGCCGGTGAGGCATGCGGCCCCGTATCCGCGCCCCGACTGCGGCACGACCCGCGCCCCCGCGGCGGCCGCTCGCTCGATCGTTGCATCGTGGGACCCACCATCGACCACCGTCACGCAACAGGCGCCGCCGCGGAGCAGGCCGTCGACGACCCGCCCGATCGACGCGGCCTCGTCAAGCGCTGGCACGATCGCGAAGGTCCTGATCATCGTTGCGGCCCCCACAGCTGGAAGCGACCATCGTCGATGATCAGCGGCCGCCCGGACCGCGGCAGGATCGAGATGAACGCCCTGCGCCGGTCCACGTCCGTGTAGCCGGGCAGGTAGGCGTGGCGATCGACCAGGACCCAGGCATCGGCTTCCCCCGTGGGCAGCAGCCGCAGCTGCGAGCGGGCGGCGAGCGGGGCGGCGAGCCCGTCATCCACGGCCAGCGGCACTCCGGGCGGCACCTGCCGAGCCACGGCTCGCAGCTCATCGATCGCGGCCGGCCAGTCCCACTGCCCGCGATCGGTCCGCGTCGTCGGCGGCAGGCCGCCGCCGAGCCACGCCACTGCCAGCGCCGGCAGCGCCAAGGTCAGGAGGAGCGGCGGTCCCCAGGCCGGATGTCGCGCCGACGATCGCGATCGTCGCGTGCGTCGCGCCATCAGCGCCAGGAGACGGCGGCCGCCCATCGCGGCGGCCACGATCGCGGGCAGCAGCGGAAGCAGCGTGTAGTGCAGCTTGAGGTCGGCCTGCGCCGAGTTGGCGCTCAGCAGATCGGCGACGATTGGCGGAATGACGAGGAGCAGCCACCGAGGGCGCAGCACGGGCAGCAGCGCCACGCTGAGCAGGATTCCCAGTGCCGCCTGCCAGCCGGCGAAGCCGGCAAGCTGGGACCAGATCCGTCCGAGCTGCGATGCCGGCCCGTCGCCAGCCAGCAGCCAGGCGTAGTACCAGTCCGTCTCCAGGCGGCCGCCGGCACGCAGCCAGGGCATGATCACGCCGAACGCCAGCGGCGTCCACGCCAGACCGAGCAGCGCGATAGCGGCACCGCTGAGTCGCGGGCCGGCGACCGGATGCCCGCCCCGCCAGGGGAGGCCGCCACGCCACAGCCGGCCGCGCGCACGGGCGGCGAGGAACAGCCCCAGCACCAGCAGGGTGTAGCCCTGGTCCTCCTTGGCGAGCAGCGCAACGCCGGCGAGGATCCACAGCAGGGCGGTCCTGCCACGCAGGCCGGCCCAGCCCGCGAGCAGGGCGAGCGGCAGCGCCAGCGATTCGGTATGGAAGTCGGCCCGTGCCGCCTCCTGCACGGCGCTCCAGACGGGCAGCGGTGCCGCGAGGGCGGCGGCCAGCCATGGCCCGGCGCGCGACGGTGAGAGCGCCGCCCGCAGAAAGAGGAAGGCCGCCGGCCCGGCCAATGCCAGCGCGGCGACATGCAGCAGGCTCAGCACGCGCGCATCGGCCCAGACCTGCTCGAGCGCGGCGGGAAGGACGAGCAACGGCGAAAAGTGCAGGCCCAGGAAGCTGCCCTGGCTGAAGTTCGAGACGAAACCGTTACCCTGCGACGCGTTCCAGACGACCTGCTCGAAGAAGGCGTGGTCGTAGGCCGGGGTGGCCAATCCGTTCGCTCGGCTGAGGAGCAGCATGGCCATCCAGCCGAAGCCGATGATCCCTCCCGCGACGGCCAGGCCGGCCGGCAGGCTGCGCCGCACGGTCGGCAGCCAGCGGATGGCCGGCCGCACCCGCACGGCCTGTCCGGCACGACTGTATGGGGCGTCGAGCGGTCGGGCGTTCATGCCGGCGCCGCAACTCGATCGGCCGCCGCCAGCCGGCGACGAAGACCGGCGGCCGCCCAGCGAACCGCCTCCTCGGCATCTCGCCCGGGCTGCCAGCCGATCGCCCGCAGGGCCGATGCGTCTAGCTCGACCACGGGCGTGTCGCCCGCCCAGCCCCCGCGGCCGCCGCCGAACTCCAGCTCGACACGGCGCGGATCGAGACCCAGCGCCTCGATCACCAGCTCGGCCACCCGACGAACGGTGAGCGTGCCGGCGCCGGCGACGTTGTAGACCACGAACGGCGCCACGGGAGCGCGGTCGACGGCGCACCCGATGCCGTCGACCAGGTCGTCGACCGCCAGGAATGGCTTGGCCTGCCAGCCGTCGCCGAGCACCTGCAGCCGGCTCGGCTGATGCAGCAGCTTCACGACGAAGTCGTGGACCACGCCGTGGTTGCTCGCTGGGCCGATCGTGTTGCCGAAACGGAAGACGAGGACCCGCCAGCCGTAGAGGTGGGCGAAACCGGAGAGGATCGCCTCGCCGGCCAGCTTGCCCGCGGCATAGTGGGACTCGGGACCCATGGGACCGAAGCCCTCCTGCGTCGGCCCGCGGGGTACGGTCCCGTACACCACGCCACTCGACGCGAAGAGCAGCCGGCGGATGCGGTGGCGCCGCATCGCCTCCGCGACGTTCCAGGTGCCGATCACGCCACCACGCAGGTCGAGCAGCGGATCGTCAAAGCCTCCGGGAATGTCGGTGCTGGCCGCCAGGTGGACGACCTCGTGGTGTCCGGCCATGGCAGCCTCGACCTCCTCGAGCTTCGCGACGTCGCCGCGCACAAAGACCAGCCGTCTGTCGTCCAACTCGGCAGCGAACGGTTCGCGCCAGTCCGGCGCGGCGGTCGACTCATCGTCGAAGACGGTCACGCCGCGGCCTTCTTCGAGGAGGCGCCTGACGAGTGCGGAGCCGATGAAGCCCGCCCCGCCAGTCACGAATACGCGTGCTTGATCACTCATCGCTGCTTCTCACAGACCGCATAGCTGTACCACCGGTCGCGGTGGCGGCTCACGATGCGCCAGGGCACGGCAGCCAGCATCCGATCGAGATCCCGGTCTGGCAGCACGTGGACGTGCGCACCCGCGCCCCCGTGGCCGCCCATCAGCTGCATGGCGACCAGCGGCAGGCTCCCCCGCAATGGGGAGCGAGGCTCGGCGATGAAACAGCGACCGCCCGGCTTGAGCACGCGATGGGCCTCGGCGAGTGCCGCAGCCGGGTCCGGCAGCACCATCAGCAGGCGCGAGGCAACGGCAGCGTCGACGCGAGCATCGGCAAGCGGCAGGCGCTGGGCATCGGCTTCAACGAAGGTACAGTTGTCCAGGGCTTGGCGCGCGACGGTCACCCGTGCGCGGGCGACCTGTCGCACCGAGCTGTCGATGCCGAGCGTGTGGACCTGCGGGTGAGCGGTGGCCAGCCGTCGAGCATAGGTCCCCGGCCCGCAGCCGAGATCCACGACCAGCGCCCCCCGAGGCGGCTCACCGTCCGGCCACAGAGCCGTCGCGATGAGACGAGTGTCGTCGCGGAAGCAGTGCTCGCGCATGAAGGCGTACAACCAGTCGCATCGGTCGAACAGGCTGACCGAGCCTTCGAGGCCGGCATCGGCGGTCATCTCGTGGCTCAGGCCCTGACCGTTGCCGTGGCCAGCGCGTACCCCGTTGCGCCCTGCGGTGCCGTCCCGCGGCGCTCGGCGGTCTGCTGCTGGCCGGTGCCATCGGTCATTCGCACCGCCAGCTTGTAGCTGCCCGCACGCTGCGGTCGCCAGCCGTAGGTCCAGAAGGCCCAGGTAAGCATTGTTCCGGGATAGGTCAGCTCGGCCGTCTGCCAGGTTCGCTGGCCATCGGTGCTGACCTCGACCTGGCGGACGCCGCGATCGCCGCCGAACGCCACCCCATGCAGGCGGACGGCGCTGCCCGCGGCGATCGACTGGCCCAGGTCCGGACCATCGATCCGCGTTCGGTTGGGGACCTCGAAGTTGGGCCCCCAGCCCTGCTGCTCGTAGAAGCCCTTGGCGGGCTGGTCGACGACCTCGATGCGCGTCACCCATTTCACGTTCTTCTCGCCGTACATGCCCGGCACGATGAGGCGTGCGGGGAACCCGTGGTGCTGCGGCAGGGTCTTCCCGTTCATGCGGTAGGCGACAAGGGTGGTCGGGTCCATCGCCTTCTCGAATGCGAAAGAGTCGGTGTAGCCGTCGGCGGCGTGACACAGGACCTCGACCGCACCCGCTCGCGGGGCGACGGTTTCGAGCAGCCGGGCCATCGGCACGCCGGTCCAGACGGCGTTGCTCATCAGGCCCCAGTCGATGGGGTTGCTGATGCACATCAGGGTCGTCTCCTGCTCGACCGATGTCATGGCCTCGATGGCAGCCAGGTCGTAGGTCGCCGGCCGATCCACGTGCCCGCTCACCTCCAGGCGCCACAGTCCGCCGTTGACGATCGGGTCGATGAGGTTCTTGGTGACCTGGTAAAAGCGATCGTTCGGCGTGATCGGCTCCAGGTTCGAGCCGCTGTACTGCGTGCCGTCGTAGCTGAAGGTGGCCATCTCGAAGAGCCGCTTCAGCAGCCCGCCCGACACCGCGGCCAGCACCAGGCCGGCGCCGCCGGCGAGCACCCAGCGGCGCGTTCGGGTGGGCCCGGCAGCATCGGAGCCGCGGGCCGGCGTGCGGCTGAGCCAGGCGAAGGCGAGCAGGGTGACGGCCAGGTAGGCTCCCAGGTCGACGCCGAGCCCGATGATGCTGACCAGCGTCGCAGGACCGGAGGGCAGGCCGGCGTATTCGGTGGCCAGCGTCGGCCACAGGGCTGCCACCAGCAGGATCCAGGCTCCGATGGTGAGGCCGATGACGACGCGCAGCGGTCGGATCCCAATGCCGGCGGTCAGGACGGCCTCCGGGCGCGCGCGACGCTCGCGTGCCACGAGATAGCCGAGCAGCGCGCCACCGGCCATCGCGGCGGCCAGCTGCCCGGCGAGCACTGAGCCGGCACCCAGCTGCTTGAGCTGGTTGTAACCGCCGAAGAATGAGAGCAGCGAAAGGAAGAAGTCGACGGGCAGCATCGCCGCGATGCGATCGCCCAGCAGCTCCGACGTGGTGGCCACGCCGAGCAGCAGGCGAAGGGTGAGCATCAGCAGCGACATCGCCAAGCCGCCGACGAGTCCCGCGGCCGCGCCGGTCAGGACCGAGGCGGCAGCCACGCGGCGTCCAGACGGTTCCATGCCCATATCCTGCCAACGAATCGTGACGATACCGTGACGACGGGATGACTGCCCGGCTCCGTCAGCTGGCCGCTAGGAAGCCTCGCTGCCCCGTCCGGGAGCTGCGTAGCGCAGCGGAAGGTTGGGGAGGGAGCGCGGATCCGGATCGGGCTCGCAGTCGCCACTGACGGTCGAGCAGCGGTAGGTCCAGCGCGGGCCGTCGGCGGCGATCGAGGCCAGCGCATCGGCCGCGCGATCGATCTCCTCGCGGGTGGTGCCAAGCCCGAAGCTCATGCGGGCGGCGCCGGGCAGGCGCGGATGCTCGCCGCGCTTGGTGGCGCCGATGAGCGCATCGGCCTCCGCCTGCTCGACATGCAACAGCCGGATCATGAGCGGATGTGCGCAGAAGCAGCCATGCCGCACGCCGATCCCGTATTCCGCCGACAGGATGGCTGCCAGCTGGTCGTAGCCGTAACCGGCCAGGTTGAAGGTGAAGAGGCCGACGCGCGGGTGCTCGGCAGGCCAGATGCAATAGTGCTCCCAGCCCGGCACGGTGGAGAAGCGTGAGCGCGCGTAGGTCCACAGCTCATGCTCCTCAGCTGCCAGACGCGCCATGCCGACGGCACGCAGCGTGTCGCAGGCGACCCCCAGCGCCACGGCGCCGACGACGTTCGGTGAGCCCGCCTCTTGGCGGTCGGGCATCTCGGCCCATACCACCTCGTCGACGGTCACCAGCTTCACCGCGCCGCCGCCGCGCAGGAAGGGCTCACCGCCGTTGAGCCAGTCGGAACGACCGATGAGCACGCCGGCACCATACGGCGCGTACAGCTTGTGGCCCGACATGGCCAGGTAGTCGATTCCGCTCGCCTGCATGTCGATGGGCGCATGCGGCGCCAGCTGCGCGGCATCCAGCAGCACGCGAGCCCCATACCGATGCGTCAGGTTGGCCACCTCGCCGATCGGCACGATCTCGCCGGTCACGTTCGAGGCAGCGGTGATGGCGACCAGCGTCTCGTCCGACGCGGTGTCGCGCAGCGCCTCCTCCAGGCGCTGGAGAAGCTCCTCGGGCGACGTGGCGACGGGCAGGAACGTGGCGGCGCAACGCTTCCATGGCAGCAGGTTGGCGTGGTGCTCGCCGGCGAAGCCGATCACCCGCACCGTGTCCGGCAGGACCGAGGCCATCAGGTTGATCGAGTCGGTGGTGTTACGGGTGAAGACGACGCTGTCATCCGGCCGGGCGTTGACGAAGGCGCGCACGGCCTCGCGGGCCCCCTCGTAGGCGGCCGTCGCGGTCCGCGACTTGTAGCCTGCGCCGCGGTGGACGCTGCTGTACCAGGGCAGGAACTCGGCGACGGCATCGGCCACCGTCTGGAGGGCCGGTGCGCTGGCGGCGTAGTCGAGGTTGACGTAGGGCACGGTCTCGCCGGTGACGAGCGGGACCTGCGCGTCCTGGCCGACCAGGCGTAGGGACTCGGCCTGCATCCTCGAATCCTACCCTGTCGCCGGCGCCACGCTACCTCCGTTTGCTCCTGCGGCACGTAACGGAGGCGGAGAGCTCGGCCAGGCGCCAACTTCGCCAGGGCTCGCGCGGGATGCACACGGCGGCATCCAAGGGCCCCGGAATTGGGCGAACTTCGTCGCTATTGGCAGGCCCCGCAAAGCGCGACGTCGAAAGGCAAACGGCAACCACGGGAGACGACAAGCCGGGTCTGCCATCGTTCGAGCGTAGGATCATCCCGACGTGCAGCACGGCGCTGACGAGCAAAGGTCGCCCATTGAGACGGTCGAGTCCAAGACGAGCGGACCCGGCTCGCTGATGC
>JBBRXE010000059.1:0-9528 GCA_038248695.1 Candidatus Limnocylindria bacterium
ATCTGTGCCGCGACCATCGAGAACCGCGTGCCCGGCTTTCTTCGGGGCAAGGGCAAGGGCTGGGTGACCGCGGAGTACAGCATGCTGCCGCGGGCCGGCACCGAGCGCAGCCAGCGCGAGTCGTCGAAGGGCCATCCGGGTGGACGCACCTACGAGATCCAGCGCCTGATCGGCCGCTCTCTGCGCACCTGCGTGGATATGAGCCAGCTCGGCGAACGCACCATCACGCTCGACTGTGACGTCATCCAGGCCGATGGTGGCACGCGCACCGCATCGATCACCGGCGCCTACGTCGCGCTGGCGCGTGCACTGAAGAAATACGGCATGAGCCAGCTGCTGGCCGGGCAGGTCGGCGCCGTGAGCGTCGGCATTCACGCCGGCCGGCTATTGCTTGATCTCAACTACGCGGAAGACTCGACCGCCGAGGTCGACTTCAACGTGGTGATGATGGGCGATGGCCGCTTCGTCGAAGTGCAGGGCACCGCTGAGCAGGAGCCGTTCAGCCGCGAGCAGATGGACCACATGGTCGAGCTGGCGGCCGGTGGCATCCGGCAGCTGTTCGAGATCCAGCACGCGGCCATCGAGGCAGCCCCGGCGGAGTGACGGACCTGCTGCTGGCGACGACCAACGCGGGCAAGCAGCGCGAGTTCGCCCGCCTGCTGGCCGGCCTTCCGGGACGGCTCGTCACGCCGAGCGACGTGGGTGTGGCGATGGACGTCGAGGAGCCCTACGACACCTACGAGCAGAACGCCACCGTCAAGGCCGATGCCTACTGTCGCGCTTCCGGCCTGCTGACCCTGGCCGATGATTCCGGGATAGAGGTGGCCGCGCTCGACTGGGGTCCCGGCGTGGACACCGCACATTTCGGCAAACGCGACGGCCATGACAGCCAGCGGCTGGTCGACGCCATCGGCGAAAATCCCGACCGACGGACGCGCATGGTGTGCGTGCTGGCAGTGGCGATCCCCGGTGCCGACGGCGAGCCGCGCATCGAGCTGTTTCGCGGCGTCATGGAGGGTAGTCTCGCCGAAGCGCCGCGGGGCAGCGCCGGCTTCGGGTACGACCCCGTCTTCCTTCTGCCCTCCGGCGTCACGACCGCCGAGCTGCCCGAGGGCGACAAGGACCGCGTGTCGCACCGTGGCCGCGCGGTGGCCGCCGCCCGCCCGCGACTGATCGAGCTGCTGGCCGGCTAGCCCGGTCGCTGCAGCGGCCATCGGTACGGGGCGTGACGCCCGGACCAAGGTCCACTTGGCGCCGGGGCTGCCCGCGCATACCGTCGTCCGAGTCGGCGGCCTCCCGAGCGTGGGCATGCGTTGGGGTCCCGTCGCATCCCGGAGCCCCATGTTGCCGCGAACCCGCCCGATCCTTCTGTCGCTCGTCCTACTTGCCGCGTCGGTTGCACCCAGCGCGGCGGCGTCGTGGCAGCACCCGGGAACCACGTCGCCCCTCGCCGCCACGCCTGGCGGCAAGAGCTCCGGCCAGGACCTCCCCGAGCAGGCCACCGATCGGGTCATCGTGCAGTGGAAAGACCCCGCCAGCGGCACGGCCAATGAACGCGCGCGCGGTCTGTTGCGCTCGGATTCGGTCGGCGGCTCGGGCGGCCCGAGCGTAGTCAGGGCCAACGGCACGCCGGTCGCCGCGCTGGTCAAACAGCTTGGGGCCGATCCGGCGGTCGCCTGGGTGGAGCCGGACTACGTCATGCAGGTCGATGCGGTCGCGGTCAACGACCCGCTCGGTTCGAAGCAGTATTCGCTCGACCGTATGCGCGTCCGCGACGCCTGGGCACTGAGCCGTGGCGGCTCGCGCCTGATCGCCGTGCTTGACACGGGCGTCCAGTTCAGCCACCCCGATCTCGTCGGCCGCATCTCCAGCGGTGGCTACGACTTCGTCAATCTCGACACGACCGCGGCCGACGACAACGGCCACGGTACCTGGGTGTCGGGAATCATCGCTGCCACGCCGAACAACGGCATCGGCTCCGCCGGCGTCAGCTGGAGCGACAAGGTGCTGCCGGTCAAGGTCATGGACTCCACCGGCCATGGCTACTCGTCCGATGTCGCGAAGGGCATCGACTACGCGGTCAGCCAGGGTGCCAGGATCATCAACATGAGCATCGGCGAGTTTGAGTACAGCATCGCGGTGAAGGCGGCCGTCGATCGTGCATGGGCCGCCGGCGCCGTCATCGTGGCCGCGGCGGGCAACTATCGCACCAGCGAGCCCTCCTATCCGGCGGCCTACGATCACGTCGTCTCGGTCTCGGCCACGCAGGCTGATGACGAGTTCACCAACTGGTCCAACTTCGGCTCGACCGTGGATGTCAGCGCGCCGGGCGCGGCCGTGACCACCACCAACTGCACGACATGCAACACGTGGGGCGCGTACACCGACATCAGCGGTACGTCATTCGCCTCGCCGAACACGGCCGGGGTGATCGCCCTGATCATGGCGCGCTACCCGGCTTACACCAACCAACAGGTCGTCGACCGGCTGCTGAGCACGACCGACGACCTCGGTTTCCCCGGGAGGGATGACCGATACGGCCAGGGACGCGTCAACGCATTCCGCGCCGTCGGCGGCAACCCCGCGTCGCTGCCGCCCCAGACGGGTGACGGGGCAGAGCGCAACGACAGCCCGACGACTTCCTACGCCCTGCCGTTCGGTACCTCGCACCCGAACAATTACCCCGCGGGCGACGTCGACTACTTCAGATTCAGCGCGCCGCGCGCCGGCCGGATCGACCTGGCCGTTACGCCGGTCATCGACACCGCCCGGCTGCCGAAGAGCTCGCTATCGTTCGACCCGATGCTCGACCTGTGGGTCAATGGCGCGCTGGTCGAGAAGGTCGACGACCCGACCAGCTCGGCCACCATCGAGCGCGTCTCGTACCAGGCCGCCGCCCCGACCACGGTGATACTCGGCGTGCGCAACTGGCTGCCCAACGGCACGAAGCAGGCGTACACGCTCACCAGCGCGTTCGTCGACAACGTGAAGCCACTGATCACGTCCCGCACGCCGGGCCCGGGTGCCGTCAACATCAGTCGATTCCCCAGCGTCGTCGTGGCCTTCAACGAGCCCGTATCGAACGTCAACGCCAGCTCGCTGCAACTCCGCGACGCCAGCAGCGGCGCGCTGGTGGCGGGTGCGGTGACCTACGACTCGACGCGGCGGGAGGCGCACCTCACCTCCGCCGCCAAGCTGAGTGCGAAGCATGCGTACAGCGTCGAGGTCAGTTCCGGGCTCACGGACACCGCCGGGAACGCGATAGTCCCCGTCGCGTGGACCGTCACGACCGGCATCTCCGGCTTCAGTGACGCGATCGGATCACCGTTCGAGTACGACATCGCCTGGCTGGCCGACGCGGGTATCACCGGCGGCTGCGGTGATGATCGCTTCTGCCCGCGCGCCAACGTGACGCGCGAGGAGATGGCGAGCTTCCTGGCCAGGGCGCTCGCGCTCCCGGCCGCCACACGCGACTATTTCGGCGACGACGAGTCGAGCATCCACGAGGCGAATATCAACCGCGTGGCCTCGGCGGGCATCACCGGTGGCTGCGCGCCGAACCGGTTCTGTCCGCGCGACACCGTCACCCGGGCACAGATGGCGAGCTTCCTGGCCAGGGCGCTCGGGCTTCCGGCCGCCACGAGAGACTATTTCAGCGATGATGCGTCGAGCATCCACGAATCGAACATCAACCGGCTGGCCGCCGCCGGCATCACCGGTGGTTGCTCCGACAGCGGGTTCTGCCCCGACGTCGCAGTCACGCGTGAGCAGATGGCGGCCTTCCTGCACCGTGCGTTCGGCGACTGACTGCTGTTAGTCCGCGGTCCGTCGTGGGGTGCGACCCCTAGAATCGCCGGGTGCATGACCGATCGGTGAGGCGGTGAGCCTCCGCACGCTCGCCCGGAGCGCCGTCATGGTCACCCTGGCAAACCTGGTCCCGCGGGCAGGCACGTTTCTGCTGCTACCGATCTACACCCACTACCTGAGCCGTGGCGACTTTGGCATCGTGAGCCTGGCCAGCTCGGTTGGCCTGCTGCTCGCGATCACAGCCCGTCTGGGCCTCGACGCCGCACTCCTGCGGATGCATCACGATCATCGTGGCCAGGCACGCAGCGACCTGTATGCGAGCGTGACCGGCGTCACCATCGTGGCTGCCATCGCCTTGGTCGTCGTCGGGCTGCTGGTGCTGCTGCTGCTCCCCGGCGAGATGCGCCTCGCCGGACTTCTGGCGCTCGGCATTGGCCTGGCGAACAGCGTTCAATACCTGCCGTCGGTCTGGCTGCGAGCGACGGACCGATCGGGGTCCTATCTGCTGCTGGCGCTGGTGGCGTTCGCCGCGATGGCAGCGGTGACACTTGTGCTGGTGGTCGCGGCCGGAACCGGAGCGGTTGGCAGCCTCGCCGGACAATTGGCAGGAGCGCTGGTGGTGGCCATCGCCGCAGGTGCGCTGCTCTGGTCGATGCGACCGTGGCGTCTGCGCCTGCGCTACGCGCGGGAGGCACTCGCCTTCGGCCTGCCGCTGCTGCCGCAGACCGTCTCCGGTTGGGTGTTGAGTGTCAGCGACCGCTGGCTGCTCAGCCTGCTGCTCGGACTTGCCGCGACCGATGCGCTGGCGGCCATCGGGGTCTATTCGCTGGGCTACCAGCTCGGTTATGTCGTGGCGCTCGGCGCCGTGTCCGTAAACGCCGCCTGGCTACCCGTGTTGTATCGGATCGGCGACGGACCGGCCGGCGGCGCCTTCGTGCGCGAGAGCACCACGCTCGCGGTCGCGGCCTTCACGCTGGGTGCCGGCGCACTGGCCATCCTGGCGCCGGATCTCGTCCGACTGCTTGCCCCGGCGGAGTGGGCCGCCGCCGCTGATGTCACCGTCGTCGTCGCATTTGCTTCGGCGGCACAGGGTGCCGGCCTGATGGTGGCCAGCGGCCTCTACCTTCGCCGGCGGACGCGCATCATGCCAGTGCTGACCTTTGCCGCGGCCGCCGCCAACCTCGCGTTGAACCTGGTGCTCGTCCCGCGAATCGGCATCATGGGCGCTGCCTGGGCGACGCTTGCGGCCTACCTGGTGCTCGCCGCGCTGACGGTGTATGCCGCGCATCGTGAGGGTGTGCTGCATCTCGACCCGCGGAGGGTGGCCATCGTGGCCGCGGCCACGGTTGGTGCGGTCGTGCTGGCTCGTGCGGCCCTCGGCGAAGGACCGGCCAGCCTGCCCGGGCGACTGTTGATCTTCCTGCTGGCGGTCCTGGCGACGAGCGTTGTCTGTCTTCAACCGTTGCGCCGGCTGCAGCGGCAGCTCAGTCCAGCCGCGATGGGCGCTCGGCTAGAATGACGCCGTCCCTGGAGGAATCATGACCGCGCCCACGACCGTGCGCATCCATCCGACAGCCGAGGTCTCTGCACAGGCGAGCATCGGCCAGGGCACCAGCATCTGGAACCAGGCGCAGGTGCGCGAAGGCGCTCGCATTGGACGGGGCTGCGTCATCGGCAAGAACACTTACATCGATGTTGACGTGGACATCGGCGACAATGTGAAGGTCGGCAACAACGTCAGCCTGTTTCATGGCGTGAGCGTGGAGGACGGCGTCTTCATCGGTCCGCACGCATGCTTCACCAACGACAGGCTGCCCCGCGCCGTCAACCCGGATGGCAGCCCCAAGGGCGCCGATGACTGGGAGGTCAGCCGCATCCGTGTGCGCCATGGCGCGTCGATCGGCGCGAACGCGACCATCGTGGCCGGAGTGACGATCGGTCCATGGGCGATGGTCGGATCCGGTAGTGTCGTCACCCACGATGTCGCTGCGCAGGAGCTGGTTGTCGGCAATCCGGCGAGACGCCTCGGGAGCGTGTGCGTGTGCGGCCAGTCGCTGCGCGATGCCGCCGATGGCACGCTGTTCAGCGGGCCCTGCCCACGCTGCGGTCGCGCGTTTTCCGGGGAGGCCGGATGAAGGTCCTGTCCGTCGTGGGCGCGCGGCCCCAGTTTGTGAAGGCCGCGCCGGTAAGCGCGGCGCTGCGCGCACGCCACCAGGAGCTGTTGGTGCATACCGGTCAGCATTACGACGACGCGATGAGCGACGCCTTTTTCCGCGAGCTGCTGATCCCCGAGCCCGAGTTCAACCTGGAGGTCGGCAGCAGCAGTCACGCCACGCAGACCGGCGAGATCATGCGACGCCTGGAGCCGGTCGTGCTCGCCCATGAGCCGGATGGCGTGCTGCTCTACGGCGACACGAATTCGACACTGGCCGGAGCGGTGGTCGCCGCCAAACTGCAGTATCCCGACGGCCGCCGACCGTGGCTGGCGCACGTCGAGGCGGGACTGCGCTCGTTCAACCGTGCCATGCCAGAGGAACGCAACCGAATCGTGGCTGATCACCTGGCCGATCTGCTGCTCGCCCCGACGCCGGCCGCCATGCAGCATCTTGAGCACGAGGGCCTCGGAGACCGCGCTCAGCTGGTCGGCGACGTGATGGTCGACAGCCACCGGCTCGCCTCGCAGCGAACGGATATCCCGGCCGAGGCGCGGGAGATGCCCGGCTACCTCCTGCTGACCTTGCACCGCGCCGAAAACGTGGATGATCCCGCACGTCTGCGTGCCTGGATGATGGCGCTTGATCTGCCGCAGCCGATTGTCTTCCCCGTTCATCCGCGGACCATGGCGGCGCTTGCGCGCGCCGGCGTCCGGCCACCGAACAACGTCCGCGTGCTTGAGCCTGTCGGTTATCTGCAGATGGCCGCGCTTGAAGCCCATGCCCGCGCGATTCTGACCGATTCGGGCGGCGTTCAGAAGGAGGCGTACCTCTCGGGCGTTCCGTGCATCACCCTGCGGACCGAGACGGAGTGGGTCGAGACGGTGGATGCAGGCTGGAACTGCCTCGTCGGACCGTCCGCGGATGCCATCCGTACCGCGCTCGAGGACGATGCCTTCATGTCGCGAGAACGGCCTCGGCCGCAGCTGTACGGCGACGGACATGCGGCCGATCGCATTGTTGCCGCACTCGAGCGTCTCCAGGCCGGCGGCCAGCCCGGTTCCGTCAACTCGACTGCGCCGGCGCTCGCATGAGCGCCGCGGCGCCGCGTCGCCTGCGCGCCGGCGTGGTAGGCCTGGGCATGATGGGCCGCAACCACGTCCGGGTCTACGACGAGCTCGTTGACGAGGTTGACCTTGTGGCCGTCGCGGACCCGGATCCCGCCGCGCTGCGGCAGGCGACCACCGGCCGTGCGGCGCGCGGCTATGACGACCCAGTGCGCATGTTCGCGGAGGAGCGGCTGGATCTCGTGAGCGTGGTCGCGCCGACGTCGCTGCACGTCGCCGTCACCCTGGCCGCGCTGGAGGCGGGCGTCAACGTGCTCGTCGAGAAGCCGATCGCAGGGGAGCGCAACGAAGCGGAGCGCATGATCGACGCGGCGCAGCGTGCCGACAGGATGCTGACGGTCGGGCACATCGAGCGCTTCAACCCGGCGATCCGCGAGCTCAAGCGGCGCCTTGATGACGGTGAGCTAGGTCGCATCTTCCAGGTCCATGCCACGCGGCTGGGTCCGTTTCCGGCGCGCATACGCGACGTGGGCGTGGTGGTCGACCTTGCGCCGCACGACCTCGACATCATGCGCTACCTGCTCGACAGCGACCCGGTGCGCATCTATGCAGAGACCGAGCGGCGCATCCACACCGACCACGAGGACCTGTTCAACGGCATGATGAAGTTCGGCAACGGAGTGATCGGCATCCTCGATATCAACTGGCTGACCCCCACCAAGCGTCGCACGCTGACAGTCACCGGGGAGCGCGGCATGTACCACGCCGACTACATCGGGCAGGACCTGGTCTTCTATGCCAACACGGAGGCGACGCACACCTGGCAGAACCGTGGCGACATCGACGCGCCGCCCATCACCTCGGTGGCCGAGGGCGAGATGACGCGTCGCTACATCCGGCGTGACGAGCCGCTGGCGGTCGAGCTCTCAGAGTTCGCGCGGGCGGTTCGCGACGGCGCGGCTCCGCCGGTCGACCCGCACGACGCAATGGTCGCCCTGTTGCTGGCGCGCAAGATGGTCGAGGCCGCCGAGAGCGGGCAGGTCATCGCCGGCGACGCGCTGCGCGAGGCACTGTCATGAGGATCGCGGTGGTCGGGCTGGGACACATCGGGCTGCCGTTGGCGGTGCAGTACGCGTCCGCCGGCCACGAGGTCATCGGCTGCGACACGGCGACCTGGATCGTCGACTCGATCAACCGCGGCGAGTCGCCACACCAGGATGAACAGACGCTCATCGACCGGGTGCCGGAGCTTGTCGCGGCCGGGCATTTGCGGGCGACCACCGACGACGCTGACGGCGTGCGACAGGCGGAGGTAGTCGTCGTCATCGTGCCGGTCGTGGTCGATGCCCAGCGCCAGATCGACTTCCGGCCGATCGACGCCGCCACGCGTGAGATCGCCGCGGGCCTGCAGCCCGGCACGCTGGTCATCTACGAGACGACGCTGCCGGTCGGCACGACGCGTAATCGGTTCGGTCCGCTGCTCGAAGAGGGCAGTGGCCTGGCCGTCGACCGCGACTTCTTCCTGGCATTTTCGCCGGAACGTGTCCTGGTCGGCCGCGTCTTCCTCGACCTGCGCCGCTATCCGAAGATCGTGGGAGGCACGAGCCCCGAGAGCACGCGCCTGGCGACCGAGTTCTATCGGTCCGTGCTGGATGAGGGCACCGAGGTGCGTGCCGTGGCGACCGCCGAGACCGCGGAGATGATCAAGCTTGCCGAGACGACGTACCGCGACGTCAACATCGCCTATGCCAATGAGCTTGCGCGCTACGCCGCGACCCGCGAGATCGACGTGCTCGAAGTCATCAACGCCGCGAATTCACAGCCGTACAGCCACATTCACCAGCCAGGCGTCGGCGTTGGCGGCCACTGCATCCCGGTCTACCCTCACTTCCTGTTCAACGACGCACCCGAGCTGCGTCTGCCGCCCATTGCGCGCGAGATCAACGAGGCGATGGCCGGATGGGCCGTCGACCGCGTCGAGGACGCCGTCGGCTCGCTCGATGGGCAGCCGGTGCTGGTGCTGGGCATCGCCTACCGCGGCGACGTCCGCGAGGACGCGTTCAGCAGTGCCTTCCGGCTGCGTGACGAGCTGCTGGCGGCCGGCGCACAGGTCTTCGGATCGGATCCGTACTTCGACGCCGACCACATTCGCAGGCTCGGCTTCGAGCCGTACGACCTGGCGCATCCTGAGCCGGTCAAGGTGGCCGTGCTGCAGGCGGCCCACGACGTGTACAGCCACCTCGATCCGGCCTCGCTTCCGGGACTGGAGCTGTTCGTCGACGGCCGTAACGCGCTCGATCCGGAGCCATTCGAGGCCGCTGGCGTGCGCTACATCGGGATCGGTCACCACGGCTGAGCCGAGCCGGCAGGTCGGCGAGCCAGCGCAGGCCAAACCGCGTGTCGGCCTGGCAGCGGGGCGGGGCGTGTGGGTCGTGCTGCCGACCTACGACGAGCGCGAGAACATCATTCCGGTGAGCCAGGCAATCCTGGCCGCTCTACCG
>JBBRXE010000060.1:0-9493 GCA_038248695.1 Candidatus Limnocylindria bacterium
CGCGCCGATGGCGCGAATTGTGGCCAGCTCGCGCCGCCGTTCGGAAAGTCCAGCCAGCAGGAACAGAGCGACACCAAGGCCGGCGATCAGGATGGCAAAGCCAATATCGAGCATTACCAGCGCCGAAAGGTCGATCGCGGTGACGCTGTTAGCAAGCTGGGCAGTCGCCGTCGACAGGCCGATCACGTTCCAACCGCTGCCGAGTCGCCGCTGGAGTTGTGAGCGTGCGCCGTCAGAGCTCTGCCGGGCCAGGAGATAGCTGATCGCCGGGTTGTCCGTCTGCTTCGCGACATAATCAAGGTTGGCGACGAGGAAGGCGTCCTTGGGAGCGGTCGGGAATTCCAGTGCGACGCCCGCCATGTGGAAGTCGACCGCGCGCAGGTTGCCGTGCGCATCCGGCACACGGATCCGTAGGCGGTCTCCGACGACCAGGCTGTAGTCCTTGGCTGTCTCCGCCGAGACGAATATGGCATCCGGACTCTTTGCCAAGCTTCGCAGCGCCCCAGCCGAGGTGGTGTCTTGGAAGAATGAATCTGCCAGCGGAGTCGCGGCTGACAGTGTCGACGGGTCGATGCCCAGCAGGTCCTGGGCCTCTGAGCCCACGTAGACAACGCGGTCCACGAACGGCGTGACCGCAGCGATCCCGGGACCGTCGACCGCCGCGAGCGCCGACACATCGGTGACCGATGTCGGCGTCGCTCGCAGGTCGGCACCCAGGGTGAGCTCGGCGTCAACCTGCTGCTGCTGACGGTAGGTCGCGTCGAAGATCAGAACGCTGGTGGCAAATGAAACCGCCAGAGCCAACAGCACGATCGCCCTCGAAGTGGCGGCCGCGCGTGCCGAGATCGCATGTCCCGCCAGCTCACCGCCGGCACCGAACGGCCGGCGCAGGAACCTGGCGAGTCGGTGGCTGCGCGTCGCCGCACCACCGATGAGGCGCAGCAGCAGCAGCGTGGCTCCAGTCCACAGCAGCAGTGCTGGGAGGAAGGAGGTGAGTGCCAGCGTCACCGTCGGATTACCCTCAGTATTGAGTACCGGGTGGACACCGGCGCCGCCGATGGTCAAGTAGATGGCCCCGCCCGCGGCGAGCGCAAGCAGGTCGAGGTAGAGCCGCTGCCACAGCGGACGGCGTGCTCGCTTGAGCTCGGTCCGTCCCTCCGCCACCTCGCTCGCCAGCTGTCCGCGGATGGGAACCGCCGCGGCAATGGTGGCCAGCAGCGCCGACCCGATCACGGCCAGTGCAATGGGGACGAGCACCGCGGAGCCGGCTGCCCGCAGTTCGGCACCGAAGGCGAGAACAGCCACTCCCACTCCGGCGGCCGCACCGATCACTGAGCCCGTGAGCGCATTGATGCCAGCCGCGCCGATGAAGACGCCGAACAACTCGCGGCGAGAGGCACCGCGTGCGCGGAGCAGCGCTGCGTGCCGTCTCGTGGCGTCGGCACTCGACTCGGCAGCAAAGCGAGAAAGGGTGAGCGCCAGCCCAATCCCGGGAAGGGCCAGGAAGACGAACAGGATCTGACCCCAGGCGAGATCTGAGGCAATCGGTTCGAGCGATGCCGCAGCGTCGTCGGCGATTGTGAGACTGCCGGCAGCGGCGCGTTCGATGCGGCGACGGACGGTGTCGAGCCAGAGCTGCGCATCGGTTGGGTTGCCCGGGAGCTGGTCGAGGTTGTATTGGAGCTGGATCTCGTTGCGTACCGCAGGCTCGTCGGTGCCGGTGACCGGCGCTGCGCCAGTTGGGGAGCTAGTCCGCGCCGCCGTGGCCATTGCGCCCGTCGGTACCAGCGCCGCCAACCGGTTGGCGGTCGCGCGGTCAGTCAGCGCCACGTTCGTTGGCGGGTTCGAGCCAGCCGCTCGGTGCGCAGCGTCCAACGGGCCGAGCAGCAGGTCGGCGCCGGTGATGTCCACGATGCCTGAGATCTTCAGATCGGCGGTCTTGCCGCCCGGGAACGTGAATCCGACAGTGTCCCCGGGTGTCACCCCGAGATTCGTGGCCAGGTCACGGCTGACCTCGATCTGACCGGAAGCCGCCGCGCCCTGGGAGGAAGAAAACAGGCCGGTTGCCGCCGAATACGCGGCATCGACCCCGACCACCACTCCGGTGCTGGTGCGAGTCGCGCCGCCGGCCGTGGTCGCCGACGCTGCGTCGAAATGGACGAGCTCAAATGGGAGCGTTCGTCGAACGTTGGGGTCCGAGTCGAGCAGGCGAGTCGCCTTCGCCGGATCGGCGCTCGGGGCGAGCACCGCCTGCGCGTCGATCGGAATCCCGGCCAACGCCCTTCGTGTGACCGTTGTGCCCGAAGCCGCTCCGAAGAGGGTCACCGAGACGAGCAGCGCGGACCCGATCGCCACCCCGAGGGCTGCCGCCGCGGATCGGCGTGGCTCTCGGCGGACGAGGTGAAAGACGTGGCTGATGAGCATCGGATCAACGAGCCTCGGGAACGAGATGGCCATCCCGCATCTGGTAGCGCCGATCGGCACGCTCAGCGCTTCCCGAGTCGTGGGTCACGAGCACAAGCGCCGCCGCATGTTGCCGGCTGGTGCGGGCCAGCAGATCGAGCACGATGTCCGCATTCTCGTCATCGAGACTGCCGGCTGGTTCATCGGCCAGGATCAACGCCGGCTCGACGGCGATCGCGCGGGCGACGCCGACGCGCTGGCGCTCCCCACCAGAGAGCTCATCGATCGCGGATTCGAGGCGGTCGGCCAGGCCAACCTCCTCGAGAGCTGCCCTTGCCTGCTCGCGCCGAGCATTCGGCGCGAGGCCGGCCAGCATCAGCGGGAGTGCCACGTTATCGAGGACCGTGAGCGACGGGACGAGCCCAAACGATTGGAAGACGATTCCAATGTGCGAGCGACGCAACGCGCAGCGCTCAGCCTCCGAAAGGCGCGCAAGGTCGTGTCCCAGCACGCGGACCGATCCCGCATCCGCCCGATCGATCCCTGAGAGGAGGCCGAGCAAGGTAGTCTTGCCGGACCCGGACGGACCTTGCACCGCCACGAACTCGCCGGGCGCGGCCACGAGATCCACGTCGCTGACCGCTACCACCGACACCGCGCCTCCCGCATCAAAGCGGCGCGTGGCGCGGATGCATTCGACGACCGGCGTCATGCCAGCGCCGACGCGGCAAGGCGCGGACTCACGACGCGGCCGTCGTCCAGCCGCACGACGCGGTCTGCGCGCCTTGCAACGTCGGCATCGTGCGTGACGAGGATGACGGTCATGCCGGTCTCGCTCCGCATCTTGGTCACAACGCCGAGGACCTCGTCCGCGGTGTGGCTGTCGAGTTCGCCGGTGATCTCGTCTCCCAGCAGCACGTCTGGTCGCGCGGCGAGAATGCAGGCAAGTGCCGCACGTTGCTGTTCGCCGCCGGAGAGGGCATCCGAGCGGTGATCCGCCCGCAGTGCCAGTCCGACCGACGCCAGGATGTCGAGCGCGTCATCGCGCGAGATGCTCCTCCCCGCCAACCGCGCGGCCAGCTCCACGTTCTCGACGAGCGACAGAATGCTGAACAGGTTCTGGGCCTGGAAAACAATGCCGATCTGGCGACCGCGGATCCTGCCGCGGGCCGGCTCGTCGAGCCGGCCGAGGTCGACTCCACGAAATCCGATGCGCCCCGCGGTCGGCCGGTCAGCGGCGGCCATGAGGCCCAGCAGCGTGCTCTTGCCTGAGCCGGATCGGCCGGTGACGGCAATGAATTCGCCGGGCACGACGTCCAGGCTGACACCGCGCAGTGCGATCGTCTCGACCTCAGTCTCACGGTAGACGCGAATCACATCGGTCAGCTCGAATACCGGCGATGGGGCGGTCATGTCCATGTGAAGCTCTCGATCATCTGGCGGAAGGCGTCGACGTTGTCCACGCCGTCCGGGGTCGACAGACTGACGACGGCCAGCGATCCCGCGCCGGGCACGTAGTAGCGGTCGACGGTCGACGGCACCCTCTTGCCGGTCACCGCGTCGGGCGGGGACGGAATGGCGTAGACAAGATGCTGATACGTCGTGCCGACAATCGCCACCGTGTCCTGCTTGACAAGCGAGAAGCCGGAATCCGCCTTCAGCGCGGGCAGGTCCGTGGCGCGGACATACGTCGCGGCGTCGACGGCCGTCTTGATGACCGAGACAGTCTCGCTGCTGTCCTTGTCGCGGATGGTCACGCCTGATGGATCGGTGCTCACCTGCCAGCCTTCGACGTACTGAATCGAGAACGCGTGCGCGGCATCGGAGTAGGTGAGGAAGACCGCGTTGTCGGGAATGTCGCCCGCAGCCGTCGTCTCAGCGGCCGAGCTCGTCGCGGCCGCCGATCCTATCGGCGCCGAATTTATCGCCGATGAGCCCGGATGCGTTGCGCTGCACGCGGATGCGCTGATCAGCAGGGCTCCAGCAACGGCGAGCGACAGGGTACGGGACACGTCTGGATGCACGTTCATGAGATGCAGGGTCGAACACCGACATGAGTGCTACCTGAAACGCGGAAGATGGAGCCGGAAGGTCGACCCTTCTCCGACCTTGGTGCTGACGCTGAGGCGCCCGCCGTTGCGGCGGGCAAGCTCGTCGGCGATGGCCAGGCCCAGACCATTGCCGGGCGGGGCAGCCGCATCAGACCGAACGCGGAAGAATGGATCGAACAGATGGCCAAGGTCAGCCGTGGCGATGCCCTGCCCGGCATCCGCCACCTCGACCACGGCGTCGCCGTCCAGTTCCCGGGTGCGCACGCGAACGCGCTGTTCCCCGTAACGGATCGCGTTATCGAGGATGTTGGCGAGGATCCGCGCGACCTGTTGACCATGGGCCCGCACCAGCAGGTCCGGGGCGAGGTCGAGCGCCACGTCCACCTGCGGGTGCAGGACGCCCACCTGCTCGGCGAGCTCGGCGACCAGTACGGAGACGTCGAGGGGTTCGCGGGCCTCCTCCAGCAATCCGCGCTCGGAGCGGGCCATCAGGAGCAGATCCGCGGTGAGCGATCCGAGGCGTTCGGCGGATACCACAATGCTGCGAAGCGCTTCCTCGCGCGCCTGTACGCTGGTTCCGTTGGCAAGGACCGACTCTGCGGTGCTCCGAATGGCGGTGAGCGGATTACGAAGATCATGGGAGGCATCGGCGACAAAACGGCGCTGACGCTCGTGCGCTTTTTGGATCGGCTGCAATGTGCGCCCCGCCAGGTGGTAGGCGGCGGCAGCTACCAGGCTCAGCACTGTAATGTCGGCGATGCCGAGCGCGATGCCGATCGTCCACAGCGTGGACCCATACGCCTGGCGGGCGGCTTCGGCGTTGGAAAGCTCTGGTGCGAGATCGAAGGTTGGTCGCAGAGCGATGGCAAGAACGACCAGCAGCCCCAGGCTGAAGACAGCCTGCACCAGCATGAAGAGCGCGACATAGCGGAATGCCAGCCGCCGCCTGGCGCCCTGAAACATCAGCCCCTCTCGATGCCGGGGTCGACGATCCGGTAGCCAACCCCGCGCACGGTCTCGATCAGTCCATGGCGCGACCCGTCATCGACCTTGCGCCGGAGGCTGCGGATATAGACCTCGACGACGTTCGATTCGGGAGCGAATTCGGCATCCCAGACCGCGTCGATGAGGCGCTCCTGCGAAAAGAGCTGTCCGGGATGGCGCATCAGGAATTCGAGCAGGGCGAACTCCTTGGCCGTGAGCTGCACGGCGTGGTCGCCGCGTTCGACCCGATGCGTCGCGGGGTCGAGCTCCAGGTCGCCGACGCGCGCCACCGGCTGACGCTCCCCGTCAATGCGGCGCAGCAGCGCACGAACGCGCGCGTGCAGCTCAGCGGCAGCGAACGGCTTCGCCAGGTAGTCGTCGGCACCCGCATCGAGACCGGCAACGCGCTGTTCGACCTCGTCGAGCGCGGTGAGCATCAGGATCGGCGCGTGGTTTCCTTGCGAGCGAAGTGCTCGGGCCACAGCTCGACCGTCCATACCGGGCAGGACGACATCGAGCACCACGAGGTCATACGGGTATGCCCGGGAGAACTCAATGGCCTCGGGTCCCGTGGACGCGACATCGATGGCGTGACCCTCGCCCGCGAGCAGGTCTCGGACTGCCGCCGCGATGGCGGCTTCGTCCTCTACGACCAGGATCCGCATGGTCGCATCATCGGGTTCTCGCGCCGGGGACTTCGAGGCGGACGACCGCTCCCCCACCGGGACGGTCGTGAACCGTCACCTGGCCACCATGGGCCTCGACCGCAGCGCGCACCGTCGCCAGGCCGAGTCCCGCACCGTTGCCCCGTGCTCGGGCGCCCCGCCAGAACGGCTCGAAGATCCTCTCGCGGTCGCCGGCAGGCACGCCCGGTCCCCGGTCGCGCACCTCGATCACCAGGCTTTTCCCATCGTCGGGCTTCGGCGCGGAACTGATCTCCACCTCACCGCCGGTTGGTGAGTAGCTCACAGCATTCATCAGGACGTTGGCGAGCGCCTGCTCCATGCGGACGCGGTCGACGCGGACGAAACCAGCATCGAGGGCGCGTTCGACGCGGACGCCAGCACGCGCGGCGATCGGTGCCACGCGACGCTCCACGGCCCTTACCAGATCGTCGAGCTTCACCTCTTCGAGCGCAACCTGCCGGCCATCGCCGGCCATGGTCGCCAGCTGGAGCAGGTCGCCGGCCAGCTCAGCGAGTCGAGCCGCGTCGCCCCGCGCGGCGTGCAGGGCGACGCGCAGCTCCTCGGGTACCGCATCGGGTCGGTCGGCCAGCTCGAGCTCGGTCTGCAGCGCCGCCAAGGGCGTGCGCAGGTCATGTGAGGCGGCGGCCACGAAGGCACGCTGGCGGCGCACCGCGTCATCGATCCGATCGAGCATGCCGTTCAGGGTACGCGCCAGCATCCCGAGCTCGTCGCGACGCGAGGGCTGGGGCAGACGTCGTCCAAGCCCTCCGGCGTCGATGGCCGCGGCCTCGGCGGTGATTGCGGCGATCGGCCGCAGCCCACGGCCCGCCAGCCACCAGCCGCCGGCTCCCGAGATCAGGGCCGCGAGCAGGCCCGCCCCGGCCAGCAGTCCGGTGAGACTCGCCCGCGACCGTTCGATGGGCGCCAGCTCGGCCGCGACCACGATGCGCACGCCGTTCTGGGCGACGTCGACCCGTTCGAGGATCCGGTTGCCTAGGGCAGTGACTTCCTGCGTCTTCCCGACCGCCGCGTCCGCGCCAAGCCATGAAGGCGCATTGGCACTGGCATCCAGCCGCGTTCCGTCTGCCGAGGTCAGCACCACGAACAGGTCCCCATCCCCGTTGCCCTCCTGCAGGCCCGCCTGCGAGTCGTTCTCCATCGCGGTTGCCACAGCCGCTGATCTCGTTTCGAGTCGCTGCACCAGCGAGGAGCGGAGGGCGATGCCGAATTGCCACCAGACGACCAGGCCGAGGATCGCGATCGTCAGTGCCACCGCCGCGGCGTAGGTGAGCGCGAGGCGTGTTCGGATGGTCACTGACCCGGAAGATCCATTGGCGAGCGCAGCACATAGCCGGCGCCGCGGATGGTCTCGATCCGCGGACGCCCCGGCGCGTCCCCCAGCGCCTGACGCAGCGAGCGCACGTAAACATCGATGATGCGGGGCGAGCCCTCGAAAGCCCAATCCCAGACCTGGTCGAGGATCGCGCTGCGGCTGAGGACCGCGTCTGTGTGGCGCGCGAAGAACTCGAGCAGTGTGAATTCTCGCGAGGTGAGCTCCAGGTCGCGTCCGTCGAGCCGCGCCCGATGTGCCGCCGGATCGATCTCGAGGTCGCCGACGCGCAGGATCGCCGGTCGCTCGACCGTTCCCCGGCGCGTGAGCGCGCGCAGGCGGGCGAGCAACTCGGTGAACGCGAACGGCTTGACCAGGTAGTCGTCGCCGCCGGCGTCCAGGCCGCGCACCCGATCTTCCACCGCGTCACGGGCGGTCAGGAACAGGACCGGCGCCCAGCGCCCTTTGGCGCGCAGGTCGGCGCAGAGCCAATAGCTGTCGCCATCGGGCAGCATGACGTCGAACACCATGGCGTCATAGGGCGCCTCGGTGGCCAGCCAGCGGCCGTCCTCGACGGTGGCGGCATGATCGACCGCATGCCCATCGCGGCGCAGCCCGCGCAGCAGCAGGGCGCTCAGTCGCACGTCGTCCTCGAGCAGCAGGATCTTCATCAGGTCATCTCCGGGCTGAGCCGTTCCGCGTCAAGGATGGCGCGACGGATGTGAATGACAGATGAAATACCGAGACCGGTCCATGTATGAGTGGAATGTGAACTCGCTCCGCCTCGCCGTTAACCATCCGCTCATGGTCAGTCGTCAATCCTGCATGCAGCACCCGGCCAGATCGGCCGGCGCATGAACGAAAGGAACGCAGCCATGAACCTCAAGCGATTCCGAGATCCCCTGGTGGCGGCGGTCGGTGCGCTGCTCGTCGCGGGCGCCAGTGTCGCGCTGGCGGCCGGGCCCACCACGCCGGCGTCGAGCACACCCAAGGCGGCTGTCGAGCAGCCATCGGGGGCGCAGGATACCGATACGCTCCAGCAGGGCGACCAGACCACCTCGGACTCTCCGGCCGACGCGGCCGGTACCGAAGCCACCGGTGCCGAACAATCCGCCGAGAAGGCCGGAGCCGAGGCCACCACAACCGAGGCCGATGGCCCAGGCGGACACGCCGACGACCCGAATGCGTCGAACGTGGACCATCAGTTCGAGGGCCAGGAATAGGCGTTTCCTGCGATCTGTGACGAGAGGGCCTCGGCGATTCTGCCGGGACCCTCTCGTTCGTCGCATCGTGCCGGGGCAGGCGAGACGGATTGAGACCGAACGAGGATTCGAACCCCCGACCTGCTGATCCGAAGGCCGATGCCCGTGGAAGAGGCCTCGCTCCCCTGTTTCGTGCTCAGCCGGGCCGTCCGAGCGGCAGGTCTTAGTTGAGATCCGGGTAAGTCTGGTGCTCGCTTCCCGGAGAGTCTGATGCCCACGCCCAGGAGGTAAAGAGTGAGATGCCTGTGACGGTCGCGGCCCGAGGATCTGATGCTCTCACCGGTACACCTGCACAGGCAGTGTACCCCGGGTCCGGCACCATGCGGTTAACCGTCTCTTGACGCTTGGCTAACAGCACATTGATGCAGCCGCCGCAGGCTGGCGTCATGACGAACAGATTCATGCCGCTCGGCAGACGTGCGAAGCGCACGGCGCTGCCCCTCTTTCTCATCGGTAGCCTCGCCCTGGCGGCCTGCCAGGCGTCGGGTGCGAACCCCAGCCCGTCGACCGGGTCCTCGGAAACGACCGGCGCCTCCAGCGCCTCCAGCCTGCACGCCGACCTGCTCGGTGCCGGCGCTACCTTCCCCGACCCTGTCTACCAGGAGTGGATCGGCGCATTCATCGGCGCCAACCCCGGCGTCTCGATCACCTACGAGCCCATCGGCTCGGGCGGTGGCGTCGAGCAGTTCATCGCGCAGTCGACCGACTTCGGTGGGTCGGACGCCTTCATGACCGATGACGAGATCGCGGCCGCCGAAAAGGCGCGCGGCTGCGACG
>JBBRXE010000061.1:0-9455 GCA_038248695.1 Candidatus Limnocylindria bacterium
ACTTCCACCAGGACTCGGCCCTCGTCGTGAAAGGTCGGCCGCACGCCGACGCTGACCAGTGCCGGATGCTCAGGTCCGACCTGCCGCTCCGGCACCGATGCGCCACCGACATAGATGCCAAGGGGCGGCGTCGCCACCGCATGGGCGAATGCGAGGTTCGCCGTCGGAAAGCCAAGCCCCCGGCCACGCCGATCGCCACTCACCACCGTGCCGCTCACCGCGGGCAATGAACCGAGCAGCGCGGCCGCGGCGGCCAGGTCGCCCGCTGCGATGGCACTCCGGACCCGCGTCGACGATACCGGCGTGCCGCCGACGAGCAGCAGCTCGACGTCGATGACGCCGAAGCCCTGTCGCAGGCCCAGCCGGCGCATGGTTGCGAGCGTGCCACCGCGCCGACGACCGAAGTTGCTGGCGGGTGTCATCACCAAGGCGCGAAGTTCGAATGCCGGGCTCAGCGCCGCAATGAACTCGGCCGCGGTCAACGCACCCAGGCCATGGTCAAAACGAACCGGCAGCACAACGTCGACGCCGGTGGCCTCGATCCGCTCGAGGTTCGCCGTCAGCGGCGCCAGGCGAGGCAACACCGCGCCTGGTCGCAGCACCTCGAGCGGCTGCGGGTCGAAGACGAGCGCCACGCTGGCGATCCCTCGCTCCACTGCTGCAGCGCGTGTCGTCTCCAGCAGCCGCTGATGCCCGAGATGCACGCCGTCGAAGACGCCCATGGTCAGTACGGCCGGGCCGACGTGCGGAAGTTCGCTGAGCTGCAACGGCGCGCGCGATGCCTCGATCGTCATTCGCCGAGCACCTTATCGGGTTGGAGCACGCCTGCCTGCAGCGTGCCAATGCCGATCAGGTGTCCGTCGAACAGCACCGCGTGCCGCCCGCCGCCCTCGCCGGCGACCCGCAGCTGCGAGCCGTGGACAAAGCGACCGGCTTCCGCATCGTCGAGATGCAGCCGCGGGAGCGAGAGCAGGCCGATCACCGGCTGCAGCGTCTCCTCGAGCCGGCCGTCGGCCGCAAGCTCCGTGAGCCGCTCCGGCGCCACCGCGTCCTCGGCGCGCAGTCCGGCGGCCTCCGTACGCCGCAGGCCGAACAGGTAGCCGCCGCTGCCGAGCAGATCGCCGAGGTCGCGCGCCAAGGCGCGCACGTACGTGCCGGCGCCGCAGCGCATGTCGATACGCACGTCGATGTGATTGTCGCCCGGCGCCACGGACAGCAGGTCGATGGAGAAGATCGAGACGCTGCGCGGCGCCAGGTCGAGCGGCATACCGGCGCGCGCGGCGCGGTGCGCCCGCTGCCCGGCCTGTCTGCGCGCCGAGAACGCAGGCGGCAGCTGGTCGAACGTTCCGACGAACGTGCGCAGCGCCGGCCCGATGGCGTCGGCATGCGGCAACGTGGCGCCGTCGCGTTCCAGCGGCCCCTGCGCGTCATCCGTGGCCGAGCGCCAACCGAGCCGAATGGTCGCGTCGTAGCGCTTCGGGCCGCCGGTCAGCTCCTCGCTCAGCCGAGTGGCGCCGCCGACCAGGATGGGCAGCACACCGGAGGCCAACGGATCCAGCGTGCCGGCATGGCCGATGCGGCGAGTGCCCGTCAGGCGGCGCAGCAGGCCGACCATGTCGTGCGACGTCGGCCCGACAGGCTTGTCGAGGTTAACGACCCCGAGCATCGGCCCTGGCGAGCTCGGCCTCGCACTCGGCCAGGACGCGCTCGCGCGCCGCCGCGAGCGGCAGCTCCAGCGTGCAGCCTGCCGCACGGGCGTGGCCACCACCACCAAAGGCTCCGGTGATGGCCACGGCGTCGGCGCGTTGGGTGGTGCGCACGCTGACCCGCGTCACGTTCGCATCGGCCTCCTTGAACAGGACGGTCACGTCGGCATCCTTCGTGGAAGCGAGCAGGTCGACAAAGCCCTCCGAGGCGTTTGCATCCGATCCGGTCTGCGTCAGCATCTCGAGGGTCATGGCAGCGTGCACGATCCTGCCGCCACAGGCTTGGCCGATGCCGGCAAGCACCAGGCCCCACAACGCCAACGTGCTGAACGGCTTGTCGGCATACACCGCGCGGTTGATGGCCGACAGCTGTGCCCCGGCCTCGACGAGCTCGGCCGAGACGCGCAAAGTCCGCGGGGTCGCATTCGGGTGCGCGAAGGTGTGCGTGTCCTGGACGATGCCGGCCATCAGCAGCGTCGCCAGCTCCTCGTCAAGTGGCACGCCGAGCACCGGCAGCAGCAGCGCGACGAGCTCACAGGTCGCGGCGGCGGCGGGCTCGATGAGCTGCGCCTCGCCGAAGCCAGGGTTGCTGACGTGATGGTCGATGTTGACGATGCGCGCCCGCGACAGCCAGTCGGCGTGGTCGCGCGCCACGCTGCCGATGCGCGACAACTCGCCAGCATCGACGATGACCGCGACATCAGGTTCGAGCGCCGGTGCGCGTCGCACCTCATCGATCCTCGGCATGAATGCCAGGAACGACGGCGGGGGGTCTCCAGACACGACCTCAGCCTGCTTGCCCAGGCGCTCGGCGGCAAGCCGCACGGCCATCGCCGCGCCGAGTGTGTCGGCATCCGGATTCTCGTGGCAGATCGTGGTAACGCGCTGCGCCCCGGCAATGAGTTCAGCGACCTCGGCCATGCTCATGCGGGGCCCTCGCCATCGGTCAGACGCACCGTCGCGGGACCATCCTGGTCCTCCAGCTGGTGCAGCAGACGCAGGACGCGATCACCGGCCTCGATCGACTCGTCGCGCTTCAGGATGAGCTGCGGCACAGTGCGGATCTCGAGCCGCTCGGCCAGCTTGCGGCGCAGCCACGGCGCCGCGGTCAGCAGCGCGCGCATGGTCTGCTCGCGCTCGTCCTCGGAACCGAGGATGCTGACCCAGACACGCGCCGAGCTGAGGTCGCGCGCCGTCTCGACCCTGGTGATGGTCGCGAAGCCCAGCCGAGGATCCTTCATCTCCCGCTGCAGCACGTCCATCAGCTCCTGGCGAATCTGGACATCGAGACGTTGCGTACGTTGGCTCATGAGACGCTGGGAGCAGCGGGCATCAGGCCCGTTGTTCGGCCACCATCTGGAAGCATTCGATGACGTCGCCCTCGGCGATCTCGCCGCTGGCCAGGCTGATGCCACACTCGAAGCCGGCGGCCACCTCGCGGACGTCGTCCTTGAAGCGCTTCAGCGACTCGATGCGCGTCTCCTCGAGCAGCGCGCCGCCCCGGAAGAGGCGCACGCTCGCACCACGCAGCATGCGGCCGTCGGTGACATACGAACCGGCGACGAAGCCGGCCTTGCCGGCCTTGATCACCATGCGGACCTCGGCATGGCCCTCAACCTGCTCGACCATCTTCGGGGCGAGCATGCCGGTGAGTGCCGCACCGATGTCATCGGTCAGCTTGTAGATCACGTCGTACAGCCGCACGTCCACGCCGGAGGCGTCGACCGCTCGCTGGGCTCCCGGATCGAGCTTCGCGTTGAAGCCGACGACGATGGCATCCGAGGCCGACGCGAGCAGGATGTCGGATTCGTTGATGTCGCCAGCACTCTCACGGATGACGTTGATCCGCGCCTCGGTCATATTCAGCCGTTCGAGCGCGTGACGGATGGCACCCAGCGATCCCTGTACGTCGGTCTTGAGCACGACACGCAGCTCCTTGACTTCGCTGGCCTGGATCTGGGCGCTGATGTCCTCCAGGCTGAAGGCCGTCTTGCCGTTACTGCCGGCGGCCTTCCGCGCGGCTGCCTCCGCCTGGTCGCGCGCGGTCTTCTCGTCGGGTACCACGCGCAGGATGTCGCCGGCCTCGGGCACGTCATTCAGTCCCAGCACCTCGACGGCGCTCGCCGGTTCGGCCTGCTTGACCCGCTTGCCGGCGGCGTTCTGCAGCGCGCGGATGCGCCCGAACGTTTGACCGACCACGACGACATCGCCGGTACGCAGCGTGCCGGTCTGGATGAGCACGGTCGCCACGGTGCCGCGACCCTTGTCGACCTTCGACTCCACGATGGTGCCGACGGCCGGCCGATCCGGGTTGGCCTTCAGCTCCTGCAAGTCGGCGACAAGCAGGATCATCTCCATCAGCGTGTCGATGCCGGTGTGCTGCTTGGCGCTCACCGGTACGGCGATGACGTCGCCGCCGTACTCCTCGATGAGCACGCCCATGTCGGCGAGCTCCTGCTTGACACGGTCCGGGTTGGCGTCCGGCTTATCGATCTTGTTGATCGCCACGATCATCGGCACGCGCGCGGCGCGCACGTGGTCGATCGCCTCGCGCGTCTGGGGCATGACACCGTCATCGGCCGCCACCACGATGACCGCGATGTCGGTGACCTGCGCTCCGCGAGCACGCATGGCGGTGAACGCCTCGTGGCCGGGCGTGTCCAGGAAGACGATGCGCTTGTCGTTGTGAACGATCTCGGAGGCACCGATGTGCTGCGTGATCCCGCCACGCTCCCCCGTCGCCACCTTGGTGCTGCGCACGGCGTCGAGCAGGCTGGTCTTGCCGTGGTCGACGTGGCCCATCACCGCCACGATGGGCGCGCGGCTGACGAGGTTCTCGGGATGCTCCTCGGTGAAGAGCACCGGCTTCCCGGCACCCTCCTCGTCCGAACCGGGCGCCACGATCTCCTGCTGCGACGCAGCCTCCGCGGCAGCGCGCTGGGCGCTGCCGCCCTCGGTCACCTCATAGCCGAGCTCCGCGGCGACGAGCGATGCCGTGTCGAAATCGATGGACTGGTTGACGGTGGCGAAGATCCCGTTGCGGATCAGTTCCTTGATGATGTCCGATGGGCTCACGGCCAGCGCCGTGGCCAGGTCCTTGACGGCGATCGAGCTCGGCAGCTCGACCGGCCCCTGCTCGCGAATGGCAGCCGCGGCGGTCTCGGTGGCGACCGCCCCGGCGGGCGGGGCGCTACGGCGGCGCTGCGGGCGCGGGCCGCGACGGGGTTGGTATCTACGTGGCGGCATGCTTCTCCTCGGTTACGAGCACGTCCGGCTGAATCGCCGCACCGAGCGCTCGCTGCACTGCCTCGGCCAGGCTTCGCGGCTCCCGGCAGGCAGGATCATCACAGACATAGGTCCCCCGTCCGGCGGCTCGGCCGCTCGGATCCATGGCGACTGCCCCGTCGGCGCCGCGCACCAGCCGGGTCATCGATCGCTTGGGCCGAACCTGGCGGCAGACCGCGCAGGTTCGCATCGGGATGTGATCAGGTCGCCGCTTCGGCATCGACGTGCGCCTCCGTGACGGCCGCTTCGCCGTCAGCGTCGGCCGGCTCGCCACCCGCCGCCGCGGCCACGCCTGCATCGGACCGGATGTCGATGCGCCACCCGGTCAGCTTGGCGGCCAGGCGCGCATTCTGCCCTTCCTTGCCGATGGCCAGGCTGAGCTGGCGCTCTGGCACGACCACGTTGGCGATCTTGTGCTCCTCGTCGATGCGCACGTTGAGCACCTCGGCGGGAGACAGAGCCTCCGCGACGTACTGCCCCGCTTCCTCGTGCCAGAGCACGACATCGACCTTCTCGCCGTTGAGCTCGGCCACGATGGCCTGGATACGCGCACCACGCTGTCCGACGGCCGCGCCCTTGGCATCGACGCCCTGTTGGCGGCTCTCGACGGCCACCTTCGAGCGGCTGCCGGCCTCGCGGGCGATGCCACGGATGACGACGGTGCCGTTGTAAATCTCGGGGATCTCCATCTCCATCAGGCGCCGCAGGAAGCCCCGATGGGTGCGGCTGACGACGAGCACCGGGCCACGCGTCGTGCGACGTACCTCGAGCACGTAGACCTTGAGGTGCTGACCGATGCGGTAGTGCTCGGACGGCAGCTGCTCGCTGACCGCCAGCACCGCCTCGACGCCCTTGCCCATGTCGAGCACCACGGCCGACTCGGTGGTGCGATGCACCACGCCGGTCATGATCTCGCCCTCACGGCTGGCGTACTGGCTGTAAACCACGTCACGCTCCGCCTCGCGTAATCGCTGGCGGTAGACCTGGCCGGCTGTCTGCGCGGCGATGCGCCCCAGCTGGGCCTGGGTCACGTTCTCGGGAACGCGGACCTTGCTGCCCACGCCGGTTGCGGCGTCGACCTTCTGGGCCTCGGCGACGAGCATCTGCAGCTCGGGGTCCTCGACCTCCTCCGGCGTCGCGACGACGTCGTACTCGCGGAAGACGCTGATCTCACCCGACTCGGGATCGACCCGAACGACGACGTTCTCGGGAGCCTCTGCGTTGCGACGGTAGGCCGATTCGATAGCCTGCTCCAGCGTCTCGATCAGGATCTCTTTCGGGACACCCTTCTCGGCATTCAGCTGCAGCAGAGCTCCGATGAAGTCACGGCTCACCATCGCACCTCTGCATTTCTCAAAAACAAACGTGGGCTGGCGAACCGACCCACGTTACGATGCATCGTATAAGTTGGTTTCAGCACGGCCGGCGAAACCTCAGGGAGTATATCAGCCGAGGCCGATGACCGCCACCCGCTGGCTGGTCGCGGCGCGTCTCGACGAGCGCCGCGGTCAGCCGCCAGAGACGCGCTGGATGTCCTGGATCGAGATTCGGACCGGCCACGCTCAGGACGCCGATCTGAGCGTGTAACCCGTCCCGCCATGTCCGCCCGTAGCCCCGGAATCCGACCGCTAAGGGTTACAGATAGGGTTACAGATCGCGCCGTAGGCCTAGACCGCGGTCGCGGAAATAGTCGGAGTTTCTCGAATATTTCCGTTTGCAGAGGCGCGTCGCAGCGTCCGCAGCTCGGCCAGGTGCTCGGCCAGGCCGTCAGCGTTGGAGACCTGCCCATGTCGCGCAGCCTCCCGGATGCACAGCTCGCACAGGCTCAACGCCATCCACAGGATGCGCTTGCCGCCGTAGCCACGACAGGACGTGGAGAGGTTAAGTACCTCGACGCTGGCACTGTTGGCAGGACCGATGCCGCACACCGCGCACGGTCGCGCCGGCTTCGCGCCTCGAGGGCCGCGGTGCTTGAGATGGGGATACTGGCCTCGTGGCATCGGTGCGGATTGTAATACGGCCGTCGTGCGTGGCGCGTGCTCGGGGTGTATGACGGGGCCACAGCCGGCGGGCGGGTGGCCGGCATAGCCCATGTGGTACGGCTCACCCGAGGCCGGGCCGGCCGCCACCACCGCGTGGTGAACCGATTCGGCCGCCGATGCGCCATACCATACAGACGCGCCCTGGCTGGGTGCGGTGAGGAGGGTCGTGATGACCGACGAAGACCTGGTGCGCGGTGCATCCTCGGGCGACGCCGACGCGTTCGCCGCCATCGCTGCGCCGCGCGTCGACCGCATGTTTGCCACCGCCTTGCTGATCCTGCGGGATCGCGGGCAAGCGGAGGATGCCGTCCAAGAGGCGTTGGTCCGCGCGTGGCGTGACCTCCCATCGCTGCGGGACGTCGACCGGTTCGATGCCTGGCTGCGGCGGCTGCTCGTCAATGCCTGCCGCGACGAGTCACGCCGGCAGAGGCGACATGCCTCCAACCTCCGCCTGCTGCCGGACCACGACCGCGCGGCACCGGATGGCCGTGGTGAACTCGGCGACCGTGACGCCCTCGACCGGGGTCTGCGAGAACTCTCGACCGATCATCGCGCCGTCATCGTCCATCACTACTACCTCGACCTCCCCCTCGCCGAGATTGCCAATGCGCTCGGCATCCCCGTCGGCACGGCCAAGTCACGACTCCACCACGCCCGCCTCGCGCTGCGCGAGGCGATCGGGGCCGATGCCCAACGAGAAGGACACATCGCATGAACACCGACCGCCTCGATCACCTACTCACCGAGCACCTGCGGGTCGATGCGCCGCGTGAGGCGCCGGTCGGGCTCCTCGACACGGTCATGAGCCGCGTCTCGCAGACGCCACAGCGCGGTCGGCGCTGGCGTTGGGGCACCACGGGCACGCTGCTCGCCGCCGTGGCGGTGATCGTCCTGGCGGTGCTGGCCGGCACGCAGCTCGCTGGCCTCGTCAGCCGGCCGCCTGACACCGGACCGGGACCGAGCGCCACGGTCAGCCCGAGCGCCACGGTCAGCCCGAGCGCGTCGTCGTCCGTCGCACAACCTTCGCCGACGCCCTCCGCATCGCCCTCGATCGCGGCCGTGCCCGCCTGGATCAGGACCGGGAGCATGCTCGAGGCCCGGGCCGATCAGGTGGCCACACTGCTCGGCGACGGCAGCGTGCTCGTGACCGGCGGAAGCGGACAGGGTCTCTCGGGCCCGCTGGCCACCGCCGAGCGCTACGACCCGGGCACCAGATCCTGGTCCGCGGCCGCGGCCATGAACGTCATGCGGATCCTGCACACGGCCACGCTGCTGGCTGACGGCCGGGTGCTCGTGGCCGGGGGCGCGAAAAGCATCGGGGAGACGAGCGTCGCCGCGCTGGGCTCCTCCGAACGGTACGACCCGGTCGCCGGAACCTGGACGCTCATGGGGGCGATGACGGCGGCGCGCGCACGCCATACGGCCACCCTCCTCCCGGACGGTCGCGTGCTCGTAGCCGGGGGCAGCGGCATGGATAGCGGAAGCGACTCCTTGTCCGGCGCGGAGCTGTACGACCCGATCGGGTCGTGGGCTCCCACCGGCAGCATGCTCGAGGCCCGCACCGACCACACTGCCACACTGCTCCGCGACGGAACCATCCTCGTCACCGGCGGCGATGGGGCCAGGGGCCCCCAGCTCGCCAGCGCCGAGATCTACGACCCATCCACCGGCACATGGAGGCCGACCGGCAGCATGCATGTCGACCGCTCCAGGCACACGGCCACGCTCTTGGTGGACGGCCGCGTCCTCGTCCTTGGCGGCTCGAGCTCCACTGGTCCCGCAAAGAGCGCCGAGCTGTACGACCCCAGCCGCGGAACGTGGACGATGACCGCGGACATGAACGGAGAGCATTTCGGCCACACCGCCACGCTGCTGGCCGATGGCACCGTGCTGGTGGTGGGCGGCGGGAGCAGTGGCGACCTGCCCGGCACTGACGAGATCTACAACCCCGGTTCAGGGTCGTGGCGAGATGCCCCGGCGAGCGCTGCCGCGAGGATGGGCCACACCGCCACTCTGCTCCGGGATGGCACAGTGCTAGTGGTCGGCGGCGGCACTCCGTCTGGCCTGGGCGCTCGGTCCGGCCTGCTGGCGACGGCCGACCTGTACTACCCAAGCGGCGGGAGCTGAGCGCTCGCGCCCGCGGCCGGTAACGCTCGGGTAGCTCTAGCCCACGGCCCAGCGCACCGGCCGGCTACAGCTCGACGGACACACCCCGAATGTCTGGCCGTGGGTCGTAACCGTCGGGCACACCGCCCAGCGTGAGCCATGGCGGTGATCGGCAGGCATGCCACCGACAGCGGCCAGGGCGAGTGCCCACGGCAGGAAGGCGGCTTCGCCGGTCCCCGGCCTGCCACCGGGTCGCGTTTCAGGTATCAGGCGCGCCGCTTCGAGGCGCGTGGCATCCCGCCGCCCAGTGCGACGC
>JBBRXE010000062.1:0-9411 GCA_038248695.1 Candidatus Limnocylindria bacterium
CACCGAGACGCGCCGCCACGGCTCCCGCGCCTGCGTGTCGCTGATGTGCACCTCGACCACCGGACGCCCGCACCCGACCAACGCGTCGTGCAACGCGTAACTGGTGTGCGCCAGCGCACCCGGATTGATGATCACGGCGTCGTAGTCGACCTGCTCCAGCCGGTCGATCAGCGCCCCCTCGTGATTCGACTGCAGGTGCAGCACCTGGTGCTCGCGCGCCCGCTCACGCAAAGCGGCGACGATCTCGTCGAGCGTCGTCGTGCCGTAGATCTCCGGCTGCCGGCGCCCAAGGATGCCCAGGTTCGGCCCGTTCAGGACGAGGATCCTCATGGACCGATGCGCCGCATGGCGGCCTCCAGCTCCGCATCGCTCACGTCGTCAACCTCCTCCACCTGGCCGATGCGCATCGGCAGCAGCCAGCGCTGTCGCCCGCGCGACCGCTTCTTATCGGTCTCCAGCGCAGATCGCACGACCGATGCGTCGAAGTCGCGCTGCAGGTTGAGGCCAAGGCCAATGAGCAGATGGTCCAGGCGCTCGGCCAGGTCCGCATCGGCCCCTCGGGCGACCGCCATGGCCGTGACGGCTCGCAGGCCGAGCGCAACCGCCGCACCGTGGGGCAGGCGATAGCGGCTCTCGACCTCCAGCGCGTGACCGAGCGTGTGGCCGAGGTTCAGTTGGCGGCGCTCGCCGTCCTCGAACGGGTCTCGCTCCACGATGTCAAGCTTGACCCGCGCCGCGCGTTCGGTGATCGCGTAACGCGCCTCTTCGTCGCCACGCAGCGCGGCATCGCCCCGTTGTTCGAGGAGCGCCCAAAGCGCAGGGTCGCCGATCATCGCCACCTTGATCGCCTCCGCCAACCCATCACGCAACTGATCGAGTGACAGCGTGCGCAGCGCCCGCACGTCTGCCACGACCGCCAGCGGCGGCCAGAAGGCGCCGACCGCGTTCTTGGCGCCGGCCAGGTCGACCGCCACCTTGCCGCCGAGCGCGGCATCGGCCTGTGCCAGCCAGGTCGTCGGCAGGTTGACCCACGGCACGCCGCGGGCGTACAGCGCCGCCGCCAGTCCGACGACGTCGCCGGTCGTCCCGCCGCCGACCGCGATGAGCGGATCACCGCGCTCGTGACGCACCTCGCTGAGCCAGTCGAGAATGCGCTCCAGGTTGCTGAGCCGCTTGGCCCGCTCACCGGCGGCGATCCCCAGGTGGCGTCCCGGCGGCGCAAGGTTGGCCACCCGCCGATCGACGACCACCGACGGCGTGCCCTCCAGCTCGGGAAGCGACGGCGCCACGCCGTAGATCACGCGCGCCGTTGCGGAACCCATCGGATGGTGGCGCGTGACCTCGGCGTCGAACAGGCGGCGGCCAACCGGCGCCGGTTGCGCCAGGAGTTCGCGGATGCGATTGAGCGCGGCCGGCTGCGACGTGTCCACGCGAGCATCGGCCGCGCGGTAGAACGGGGCGCGGCGGACCGCCAGGCGCTGTAGGCCGGCGACAGGGTCGTCACCCAGCATGGGCCGTGGCTTGCCGCCGGTCATCCGTGCCGTGAGCGTCTGTACCGGTGCATCCAGCCAGAACACTCGCCCGTGGTGCCACAGGCGCCAACGGTTGATGGGATCCTCGACGGTGCCGCCGCCGGTTGCCACCACCGCGCCAGCCTGCAGCGCGGCCACGGCCACAACCTCGTGAGCCCTGAACGCCGCCTCGCCGTCGTCTGCGATCAGCCTGCCTGGCGACCGACCGGTGCGTACCTGCACCATGGCATCGGTGTCGACAAACGGCCGGTCCAGACGCGCCGCAAGCTCGCGGCCGAGCGTGGACTTGCCACTCCCGGACAATCCCACCAGTACCACACCTTCAGCCATGCGCAAGTTCCGCCTGCAGCGCGGAACGCATCGGTCCCATGGGGGCTTCCCGACCGGTCCACAACGTGAAGCTGAGTGCTGCCTGCCGGAGGAGGACACCGCCACCGTCGGCTGCCCGCGCGCCGGCGTTCCGTGCATCACGCACCAGGCGCGTCGGGCTCGGTCGGTACACCAGGTCGAGCACCGCCAGGTCCGGTCGCAGCAGTTCGGCAGGGACCGGCGAGGTATCGGACCCGGTGCCGATCGGGGTGGCGTTGACGAGGAGATCCGCGTCCCGCAGCGCGTCCGCCAGGCCGCCCCACTGCGCGCGCGTCACGACGGTTGATGCTGCACCGGCGGCGACGAGGGCAACCACGATCGCGCGCGAAGCGCCGCCGGCACCGAGGACGACCGCGCGTCGAGCATCCGGCGCGAGGTCCGCCAACTCGGCGGCCACCGCAGGCAGGTCGGTGTTGTAGCCGATCAGGCGGCCGTCGTCGGAAACGATGGTGTTGAGCGCACCGGCGCGCTCGGCGTCGGTTGCCAGCTCATCGACCAGCGCCATGGCCGCGACCTTGTGCGGCTGGGTCACGTTCGCACCCGCCTCGTTGCGCAGGCTGGCGACCGCCGCCGGAAGGGACTCGGACGGCACGTTGGCGAGCTCGTAGCGCAGGGCAAGCCGAAACGCCTCGAACGCCGCGTTCTGGATGGCCGGCGACGCCGAGTAGCCGATGTGCTGGCCGAGTAGCAGAACGCGGCCTGTCACGGCCTGCTCTGTGGGCCGCGTGAGCGGCGTCGGCGACGCGCCACCGCAGCGCGAACGTCGCCCAACGTGTCGCCTCCGAACGTGGCCAGCAGCTCGTCGGCCAAGATCAGCGCGACCATCGACTCGCCGACGATCGCGGCGCGCGGCAGGATGGCGATGTCCGATCGTTCGATGTGGGCACGGTCGGACGCGCCGCTCACGAGATCGACGCTCGGCAGGGATCGGCGCAGCGTGGCGACCGGTTTGACCGCTGCCCGCACCACGACCGGTGCACCGTTGCTCATGCCACCCTCGACGCCCCCGGCGTTGTTGGTGCGACGCTGCCACTCGGCGCCACCGGGCACCACGACGTCGTGGACCTCGCTGCCGCGCCGCGACACGACACCGAAGCCGAGCCCGATCTCGACGCCCTTGACAGCGGGAATCGCCATCACGGCGGCGGCCAGGGCGCCGTCCAGCCGCGTGTCCCACTCCGAATCGGAGCCGATCCCCATGGGCATTCCCTCGGCGACGACCACGAAGGAGCCGCCGATGGAGTCGCCGGCCTCCTTGACCGCGTCGATCTCAGCCAGCATGCGTGCCTCGGCGGCGGGATCCGGACAGCGCAGCGGGCTCGGCGCGCGCAGGTCATCGCGCCACCAACCTTCAGGCACGCACTCCAGTGCCGACGCGGCATCAGGGAACGCACGTACCGGCCCCATCTGGTCGACGAAGCTCCAGATGCGGATGCCAATGCGGCTCAGCAGCTGCCGCGCGATGGCGCCCGCCACGGCGCGTGCCGCGGTGGACCGTGCGGATGCCCGCTCCAGGACCTCGCGCATGTCATCGGTGTCGTACTTGATGGCGCCGGCGAGATCGGCGTGACCCGGCCGTGCGCGGGTGATCGGCTTTGGCCGTCGGTCCGCCGGCACCATCTCGACCGCCATGCGGTCGGTCCAGTTCTTCCAGTCGCGGTTCTCGATCATGAAACCAAGCGGCGAGCCGAGCGTGCGGCCGTAGCGCAGCCCGGCCATCCATTGCACGCGGTCGCGCTCGATCTGCATCCGCCGCCCGCTGCCGTAGCCGTGCTGGCGCCGCTGCAGGTCGCGGTTGACGCCGACGGTCGACAGGCGCAAGCCGGCGGGCAGGCCCTCGAGGACGCCGACGAGTCCCGGGCCATGTGATTCTCCCGCCGTCAGCAGTCGCAGCCGCCTCACGCCGGCACCGAGGCCAGCGTCTCCAGGTCGGCCCAGAAGGACGGATAGGAGACCGATGCGCACTCCGCGTCATCAATCCGCACTGCACCACCGACACCGGTTAGCGCTGCGATCGCGAAGGCGATCGCAATCCGGTGATCGTGGTCGGTGGCAATATCGGCGTCGCGCGATGTTCCACGTGACACGCGCCAACCATCCGGTCGCTCCTCAACCGCGGCGCCGATGCCCGACAGGCCCGCGACGACCACCGCGATGCGGTCCGATTCCTTGACCCGTAGCTCGCCCGCGTCGCGCAGCTCGGACGCGCCTTCGGCGGCGGCCATGGCTACCGCCAGCAGTGGCAGCTCGTCGATGAGCGCCGCGACCGCGTCGCCGGCCAGACTAACCGCCTCGAGCCGTGGCGCGCTGCGCACGACCAGATCGCCGATGCGCTCCGGACCATCGTCGCGCTCGCGGACGATCTCGATGTCGGCGCCCATTCCCCGCAGGACGTCGACGTAGGCCAGGCGCGTCGGGTTGAGGCAGACGTCGACGAGCCGCAGCTCCGCGTCCGGGTGCAGCGTCGCGGCGACGACCCAGGCGGCCGCGCTCGACGGGTCACCGGGCACGTCGACGCTGAAGGCACGGGGCCGCGCCGGCCCGTGGACCGTTGTCACACGCTCGTCGCGACGGATGCGCACGCCCAGCCAGCCGAGCAACCGCTCGGTGTGGTCGCGCGTTGGCCCGGGCATCTCGATGGTCGTCTCGCCCTCGGCCCCCAGCGCGGCGAAACAGATCGCGCCGAGCACCTGGGCGCTGGCAACCGCGAGACGATGGTGCGTCGCGCGCAGCGTGGCGGGCACGACGCGGATTGGCGCGTGACCGTCGGTCGTGGTCACGTCGGCGCCCATGGCTCGCAGTGGCGCCGCGATGCGCTCCATCGGGCGTCGCCGCAACGAGTGGTCGCCATCCAGCACCGCCGGCACGGCCTGCCCGGCCAGCGCGCCGGCCATCAGACGCATGGTCGTACCGGAGTTGCCGCAATCGAGCGGATCGGCGCCTCCCAGCGCCGCCAGGCATCGGCGCGTGCTGTCAAGGTCAGCGCCTGCGCCGTGCAGCCGGACGTCGGACGCTCCCTCGGCGATCGCGGCCGCCATCAGCGCCCGATGCCCGATCGACTTGTCCGACGGCACGCGGATCACCCCGCGCAGCGCCGGAGCGCGGCGTACCACCCGCGTCAACGCCAGGTCCCCACGACCATGCCCGGAGACATCACGGGTGCACCTCCGATGCGTACCGCCGCTGGACCGAGCGAGAGGCGCGCAGGATCGAGCCGAAGACCGCGGACATCTCTTCGACCGTCATCACGCCGTCGCCGGCGGCCGCGCGGGCCAGCAGCTCGTGCTCCCGCCGCACGTCGTGGCCGTGCGATCCATTGCCCCGCACCTGTTGCACGGCCAGCGCTGCGGCTGCCCGTTCCTGCAGCAGGACGGCGATCCGGTGGTCGAGGGAGTCGATCGTCTCGCGCAGTGCGGTCACGTCGCTGGATGACGGCACGGGCGATGGCATCGGTCGTTCGGGGATGCGCACGAACTGCAGTCGCCGCAACTCGTCCATGAGCTCGCCGAACTCGGCAAAGGACAGCGACTGGTCACCATCGGACCTGGCCTGGGTGGGATCAGGATGCACCTCGATGAGCAGGCCATCCGCGCCGACCGCAGCTCCGGCGAGCGCCATCGGTCCAACGAGGGCACGCTGGCCGGTGCCGTGCGAGGGGTCGACCATGATCGGCAGGTGCGTGCGCTGGCGCAGGACCGGCACGGCCGACAGGTCAAGCGTGTTGCGTGTGGCCGTCTCGAATGTGCGGATGCCGCGCTCGCACAGGATCACGTTCGGATTGCCCGACGACAGGATGTACTCGGCCGCCAGCAGCCACTCCTCGATCGTCGCGCCGAAGCCGCGTTTGAGCAGCACCGGCAGCCGGCTCTGCCCGACGGCGCGCAGCAGGACGAAGTTATGCATGTTGCGGCTGCCGACCTGCAGCATGTCGACGTGGCGCTCAAAGAGCTCGATCTGTGCCGGATCCGTCAGCTCGCTGATGACCGGCAGACCGGTCTCGTCGCGGGCCTGGGCCAGCAGCTCGAGCGCGGGCAGGCCCAGTCCCTGGAAGGCGTACGGCGAGGTGCGGGGCTTGAACGCGCCGCCGCGCAGCAGGGTTGCGCCTTCCCGGCGCACCAGTCGGGCGGTGCTCAACAGCTGCTCGGCCGACTCGACCGCGCACGGCCCGCCGACCACCTTCAGCTCGCTGCCCCCGCCGATGTCGACATCGCGCACTCGCACCCTGGTCCGCTCTGGGTGGTGCTCGATGCTGGCCAGTTTGTACGGCTGGGTGACCCGGATCACCTGTTCGACGCCGGGCATCCCGCCGAGATGCTCCGCACGGCCGACATCGGTGCCGACCACGCCGATCACCGTCCGTTCCTCGCCGACGCTGACGAAGGCCTGCAGGTCATTGGCCTCGACGGCCGCCTGCACCGCCTCCACTTCCTCTCGCGTCGCCGTCGGACGCATCACCACGATCATCTGTTCACGCCTCGTTTGCTGTCTGGGCGCCTCGTGCGCCAATGGGTCCTTCGCAGAGGGAACAAAAAAACGCACCGGTCCTGATGGACCGCTGCGTCTGCGGGCACGAGCGCCTCTGCTGACGGGATCACCCGTCTGCCTCGTACCCGCTAGGCGTAAAACCAGAATGCGTTCATGAAGTGCGCGGAGGGTAATCCTCCAAGCAGACCGATGTCAACGCTCGGTCGCCTGGCGGATGGCGACGCTGGGCGGGAGGACGGTCCGGCCGCCGTCCACATGCCAAACGGCGCCGGTCACGTAGCTAGCCTCCGGCGAGACGAGGAAGGCGATGACGTCCGCCACCTCGAGGGCGCGCCCCATGCGACCCAGCGGAACGTCCGGCCGCGCGCCTGGCGGGAATGCGGCGGTGTCGAAGGTCGTGTCGATCGGCCCCGCCGCCACGACGTTGACCCGCACCTCGGGCGCGCCGATGAGCGCCATCGACCGGGCGAGGCCCTCGAGACCGGCCTTCGAGGCGGCGTAGGCCGGTGAACGCGGCGAGCCTTCATGAGCGCCCGCGATGCTGCCGACGAGCACGGCCGCGCCCTTTGCTTCGCGGAGCTGCGGCAACGCGGCGCGCAGGGCGATGTACGGGCCGCGCAGATTCACGCGGAGCACCTCGTCCCAGGCGTCAAGGTCATCCCACGGACCGGCGGGCGGCACGCCGGCCGAGCAGACCAGCGCGTCGAGGCTGCCACCGAGATGTGCCAACGCCTCGGCGATCACCGCCGGGTCGCCCACGTCGCCCACGGCGTCGCCGTCAACGCCGGGCTGCAGGTCGACGCCAAGAACGTGCCAGCCATCGCTGCGCAGCCGCTCCCCGACGGCCTGGCCGATGCCGGATGCGGCGCCGGTGACGAGCGCGGTGTGCGGCTGCTTCATGGCGGGAAGGATGGCAGACGCATGCAACGCCGTCGCGCCTCCGCTGCGTCCTGACCGCGTTCCCCCGCCCACCAGAGGAGATTGAAGTTGGGGCTATGCGGCGGCCAGAATGCATGCTAGACTCCCATGACATGCTCCCGGACGGGAGCGCAGACAACGCGGCGCACGATCACTCCTCTCACGGTTTTCGGCGAGAAGGTCGCTGGAGCCGCATGAGAAGGAGTTTCTTTTTTGTATCAATCAACCTACGGTGATAAGACGCTGGTTTGCGCCGACTGCAACCAGGAGTTCGTCTTTACCGGCAGCGAACAGCAATTCTTTGCCGATCGCCAGTTCAGTGAGCCGCGGCGCTGCCCGGCCTGCCGAGCCATCCGCAAGGCGTCGCGTGGCGACAGCGGTGGCGGCAGCAGCTACGGCAACGGTGGTGGCTACTCGAGCGGTGGCGGCGGTGGCTACGATCGCGGCCCGCGCGAGATGCACAGCGCGACCTGCGCCAGCTGCGGCCGCGAGGCCCTGGTGCCGTTCCGCCCGACCGGCAGCAAGCCCGTCTACTGCAGCGACTGCTTCAGCCCGCGCCGCTAGCCGGCCGGCGCTGAACGCGCCACGACGCTGACTAATCGAGCCCGGTGAGCAATCGCCGGGCTCGTTGCTTGTCGCGACTCGCCTAGGCCTGCACCAACATCAGCGTGCGGAGTGGCGGAAAGTCAGTGAGCAGGTCGGCCGCGATCAACTGGAAGAGCTCCTCAGAGTCCGGCAGCCCGTGCAGCTGGTACGAGCCGAGGCTGAGCAGGCTCATGCCGTCGGCGAGGGAACCGGCGGCGGCGCGCGCGGCCACCGACAGCACAATCTGGCCACCATGCCCGGCTGAGCAGACGCGCGCAGCGGTGTGCACCGCCAGCCCGACATAGCCGGTCTCCGTCAGGTGCGGCTCACCACTGTGCAGGCCGATCCGCACGCGGACCTGCAGGCCATCCGCCCAGGGGTGCGGGCCGAAGCTGCGCTGAATGGCAACGGCCGCGGCGAGCGCGTCGGAAGCGGCCGCGAAGACGGCGAAGACCTCGTCTGCCCGGACGTCGACCTCGTGGCCAGCGTGCTGCCGCAGCGCGCGCCGGACCAGGCGGCGCACCTCGTTCAACAGCGCGGCGTATCGGACACCCAGGCGTGCCACCAGGGCGGTCGAGCTCTCGATGTCGGCGAGCAGGAAGGTCACGGGGCCAGTCGGCAGCCTTTCAATCTCCGTGGCGCGTGCGGCAACGTGTCCGAGAAGACGCTCGTTCTCGATGGCCAGCTTCTCGGTCTGGTATCGCTCGCTGCGCAGTTGGCCGGTCATAAAGCCGATGGGAACGATGCCGTGCTTTTTGGCCGCGCTCAGCAGGCGCAACCGGGCACGATCACGACTGCCCTCGTCCTCGAAGACGACCTGGTTGAATCTGGCCAAGGCATTGCGGACATGCGCGGCATCGTTGATCGGCAGCCGACGACGACCCTTCGCATCGATGTGCGCGAAGGCGCTGTTCGGCAATCGAGCGCGTCGCCTCGCGTCCAGCTCGCCCATGCATCCCCGGTGATCTGTGGATCGCCCATTATCGCAAAAGCCTAATCGGGCTGCGTCCGGGCGAATGTCTCCGGCTGGCCGCCGCTGGTCGGCGCGCGCTCCGGCGGCGAGCAGTGGTGGTACAGTCAACCGGTCGATGCACAACACGCCGTGGATTGCTGGCCACTTCCACGGGATTATGGCCATGGGCGTCATGATGTTTTCCTTTGGGACCCTCGATCACGTCTATCCCGTCACCAACCGGACGCTGTCAGATCGCACGGGGCGAGACTCGCTCCTGAGTCCGCGGGCGCAGCGGCGCAAGCCTGAGTTTCGCCGGGCATGACACGTCGGAGCGAATCGACGGTGGTGGCTGCTATGCCGACCGCCGCAGCGCGCGCGCTGGCGGTCGGTACATGGCGGGACCGCGCTGGCGCCTACGTGGCGCTCACCAAGCCGAGGATCATCGAGCTGCTGCTGGTCACCACCGTGCCGGCCATGCTGCTCGCGGCCCGCGACATGCCGTCGATGACCGCGTCGCGGCTGCTATGGCTCATCGTGCTGACATTGGTCGGCGGCGCGCTCGCGGCG
>JBBRXE010000063.1:0-9361 GCA_038248695.1 Candidatus Limnocylindria bacterium
GGAGGACTCCATGACTCTCTCGAACGTGCGGCGCTCGCCGTCGCACCGCCTCTTTCCCATGGTCGCCGCATCGCTGATCGTCGGCTTCCTTCTCCCGGTCATCCTTGCCCTGGGACCCGCCTCCGGTGGCGGCGAGAGCCGGATGACGGGCGCCGCTCTCCTCGGCTGGGGCATCGGCTGGGCACTGCTGGCAGCGCTGACGATCCGGTTCACCGATCGGCCGCAGCGATGGGCGCTCGTGCCGGCGGGCATCCTCGGCGTGACGGGGTTGGCGCTCATCGCATTCGCTCCCGGGGCCCCGGTGATGGACCTGCTCGCTTGGGTCTGGCCGGTCCCGGTCCTGCTGCTCGCGGCCTGGCTGACCCTGCGCGTGCGGCGCGATGTCGAGGGCCGGTCGCGGTGGCTTCTCTACCCTGTCGTCGGCGTCCTCGCTCTCCTCGCAGTCGGCGGCGCCGTCGAGACGGTCATCGAGGCGACCGATGGTAGCGCCTCCCTCGCCAGCGGGAAGCTGGTGGCAGTCGGCGGACACCGCATGTACATCGAGTGCACTGGCAGCGGCAGCCCGACCGTCGTCCTCGAAGGCGGCCTTGGCCAAGGGTCGGCATACTTTGCGCGCATCGCCCCGCTGGTCGCGTCGACGACGCGGGTGTGCGCCTACGACCGCGCCGGCCGCGGCCGCAGTGAAGCCGTAAGCACAGACCAGGACGCGGTGGCCCTGGCGCATGACCTGCATGCGCTCCTGGTGGCGTCCGGCACCCCTGGGCCGTACGTCCTCGCCGGCCACTCGGCGGGCGGGCTGTACGTCCGAGTCTTCACGGCGACCTACCCGAACGAGGTCGCCGGGGTCGTGCTGCTCGATGCGCAGTCGCCCCACGCGACGCCCGCACCGACGACCAGTCCGTCAGCCAAGAACCCGATCAGCACCGTCGCCGCGATGCTGCCAGCTCTCGCTCGCGTCGGCGTCGCGCGGCTCCTGCTCTCCGCCGAGTCAAGCGACCTGCCCGCTGAGTTCGAGGCTCCGCGACATGCCCGGGAGGTCACCGCCAAGGGGGTCTCGAGCTTCGTCACCGAGTTCATCGAGCTCGATCACATCCAGGATGCGGTGGCCGTCCTGCCCGACCTCGGCGACCGGCCGCTCGTGGTGGTGACCGCCATGGCGGAGGCGCTCGACGGCTGGCTCGACCAGCAGGACCGGCTTGCGAGCCTCTCGACCAACGAGTCGCACCGCGTGTACCCGGACCTGACGCACGTCTCGCTCATCGAGAGCGCGACGGGCGCGATGGCGTCCTCCGAGGCGATCCAGTCCGTCGTGCAGGCGATCCGCTCGGGGACGAGCCTCGACGGCTCGACCGAAGGCCAGCAGTGAGCGCCCAGTCCCGCTCGATCCGAGCCGCGTTCCAGTGCCGGCTTCCTGTCGACACCGAAGGGAGACCTGAACGTGCTCGACGAGGTGCTGGCCCCCGACTACGTGAACCCAGCCATGGGGAACGCCGACGTGGCCGGCTTCCGGGCGCTCCTCACCCAGCTGCGTGGCACAGCCGCCATGCACTTCGACGACCCGCAATTCATGGCCGAGGGGGATACGGTGGTCGTCCGATTCAACCTCGAGGTCACGCGGACCGGCGGGGAGAAGCTGGCGGCCCAAAGTCTCACCTTCTACCGCTTCACCGACGGCAGGATCTCCTTGGACGACCCCTTCGCGAGGCCGGGCCTCGCGAAGCTGCTCGGCGTGGCGCCGCCCGCCACCTGAGGCACAGCTGTCCGCCATGCACCTGACCCTGTGCCATGGATCGAGGCCCGTCCCGCGAGGGGTAGGCCTCTTCTTGTCTCCGGGGCGGCACCGTCGTGCGGCGCTTGTCGACTGAGGGCGAGTACCACAGAGTCGCACCTGGGATCGACGCCGACGCCATCGTCCGGCTGACCGTCGATGGTGCCGGCGACGTTCGATCGGCCCGGTCGCCGGATCGGCCTCGCGAACACGGACGCGCCGGATACCTGCATGGACTGTACCGACTCGAGTTCGGCCGCCACGAGCGCGTATCGTCCGGCCAGAGAATTCCGCTTCACGCCTCGGGGACATTCGAGACTGCCGAGGCGGACTGGCCGTACTGGCGGTTCGAGGTGCTCGACGCGAGCTGATCCGGTACTCGAGTCGCGACAGCTGACCGATGATGGGCAGTTCCCGCTCTTCAGCCATCGGGCCATCCCAAGTCGCCGACGTGTCCGCGCCAGATAGGCTCGCGCCAGACGTCGAGCCGGTGGTTGCGATCAGGTTGCCGCCGCGGTAGACGCGGTAGCGCTGGACGCATGTGTTGTCGGTATACCATATCGACCCTGCTGGAGGCTCGGCCGTTGGCTGGCGGCGACACTGCACGGCTCTACCACGATCTGAGCTCGTACATGTTCGACCACGACCACCCCGTCCCGCCCGATCATCCGCTGGTGCTCCGCGGCTTCAGCACGAACCAGGTCAGGAGCTTTCCCGCGCCGTCGAAGACATACCCAGGCGATCTCTCCGCCGCGGAGCTCCCGCAACGCTGGTCAAGGCCGGTGGGGAGTGCGACCGCCGTCCTTGCCGGGCAGGTGCCGCCCGGCGACCAGCACCTTGACCTCGAGGCGCTCGCGCGGCTGCTCTATCTGTCGGTGGGCGTCATCGGCGTAGTCGATCGGCGCGACGGGCGGCGCTTCTTCTTCCGCACGTCGCGATCGGCCGGCGGGCTATTCCCGCTCGAACTGTACGTGGCGGCGCGGGGCGTGGACGGTCTGACCGATGGCGTCCACTGGTACGACGCCGTCAAGCACCGCTTGCTCCTGATCGGGCCGGCTCCGATCGGCGACGTGACGACGCTGGTGATCACCGGGGTTCCGTGGCGGACGGGCTGGCGCTATGCGGAGCGGAGCTTCCGGCACCTCTACTGGGACGCTGGGACGACCCTCGCTCAGACGTTCGCGGTGGGCGAATCGACGGGCCTCGCGCCCCGGCTCCGGACGCGCTTCCCGGATGCGGAGATCGCACGGCTCGTTGGTGCCGACGGTGTCCACGAGTTCCCGCTGGCGCTCCTTAGCCTCGGCGACGGGGCGCCAGCGATCCGAGCGAGCGGCGAAGCCGCGATCGGCGCCCACGATGCCGCCACGGTCGAATTCTCGCTGGTTACCCTCGCGCAGAAGGCCGGCGAGCTCGACCGGCTGGGCGAGCCATGGCCGACACCCGCTCCGGCGACCGGCCCGCCGCCCCCGTCGGAGGATCTCGACAGCGCGATTCAGCTCCACCGCTCGACGCGGGTCTTCGACCCCACGCTGTCGGTCGCCCGTGAGGCGTTCAAGTGGTCCATGGTCACAGCCGTACGGGGTTGCGACTTGTCATGCTTCGTCGCTGTCCACGCCGTCGAATGCGTCGAGCCGGGCCTCTATCGCTGGCCCGACCTTGACCGACCGGTTCGGCCGGGACTGCTCCGGGACGACGTGTTCCGCGTCTGCTGGGACCAGGAGCTCGGGCGTGACGCCGCCTACGTAGTCATCACGGCCATCGACCTCGCGGCCCTCGATGACGAACGCTCATATCGGGAGGCCCAGCTCGCGGCGGGCATCGTCGACGGACGGCTGCACCTCGCTGCGTACGCGCTCGGGATCGGGGCGTCAGGAATGACCTTCCTGGATTCGGAGATCACGGGCCTGCTCGGCGAACCGCTCGGCGGCCTCCTTATCACGTGCGTCGGCCTCCCGGCCGCGACAAGGCGAAATGCACGAGCTGGCGAGCGGACCGCGTTTGCGATTCCAGCTCATCGGGACTGAGGTCTTGAGCTCTCCGGTCGTCTCGCGCGGTCATCCCAGCCGAGGCAAACCTCAGCTACCAAATTGGTGAGTTTGGACGGGGCGAGAGGGATGGCCCGCCACTAACGAACTTCCGATCACCATGCGTCTCGCCGAACCGGCGGCGCCCTTCGGGCTCAAGATCGAGCTTGACGGCCGCGATGTGGTGGCCATCTATCCGTGTGCAGAGCACGCTTGGCTGCTCGGCATGGCGGCGCACAAGAGCAAGGATCGTGCTGGACTATAGTGCCCGGGAGTGGGCTTCGATCCAATCGGCGACCTCGCCCTCGGTCACGTCGCCGGCCGCGAGTGCGAGCATGATCGGCAGCGCCTCCGGGTTCGTGGCCGTCAACTCGACACCGTTGCGCTCCAGGAACGCGACCATCACCACGAGTGCCACGCGCTTGTTGCCATCGACGAACGGGTGGTTCCGCGCCAGGCCGTAGGCGTAGCCCGCCGCCAGCTCCGAGACGCACGTATCGGGCCGGTAGTGCCCGCGCTGCTGCGGACGGGCCAGGGCCGACTCCAGGGCGTTCTCGTCGCGCAGGCCGTAGACGCCGCCATGCTCGCGGATCTGTCGAAAGTGAGCTTCATCGACCACGAGACGCCCGAGCCAATGAGGCTCGGGACCGCTCACTTGGCGAGCTCGCGGAGAGCTGCCCGGTAGCGCTTGGCCGCGCGTCGCGTGGCGCCCAGGTCGGCGTCGAGCTCCTCGGTGTACGGCGTGAGCAAGATGCCCTGCTCCGTCTCGACGGCCAGCACCCGATCACCGGCCGCCAAGTCGAGCCGATCGACCATCTCCTTGGGCAGCGTGGTGCCGACCGATCCACCGACTCGACGAAGAGTGATTGCACGCGCCATGGCGGCAAGATAGCACAGTTGTGCTACTCCGTGAGTAGGTGCAGTGCCCGCGTCTCGGAGCCAGGTCTCTGGAGGAGCCGGCGTTGGTCTCGAGCTGAGTGAAGGCACACCCGGTGGCCGAGTCGTAGAACCGGGCGCCGGCTGCGTCCCGCGATCGTGAGCGATGGCAAGCGACGCGGCTATCACCTCTCGGAACGCCTCCGTCCTGGCGCCCGAGTCACTCGCGCCGACGTCGCCTCGGCGATCGTCGATCAGTTGGAGGACCGCGCGTTCATCCGGGCCGCGCCGTTCGTGATTCCGGGTTCGGCGTCCTGACCAACGCCCTGCGCCGGCGTCACGGCAGGACACCGATCTCACGATGGGTGGCCCGGTAGATGTAGCACCGCGGGCGGATAGACCAGGCAACTTCACCCCCATCGACGATTCAGGGGTGAAGTTGTGCACGGTCTTGTGGGGTCGTCACCAGCCGCGCTGCTAGTCGCCGCACCGAGCACGCTCGGCAGTCCATACACGGGACCCGCGCTTGGCAGCGGTGGGTGCGCTCATCATGGCTCGCCTCACGCGTTCCTCACATGGAGGCCGTCATCCGGCGATCACGCTCGGCCATGACCTCTGGCCAATGCGCGAACTCGAAGACGAGGCGGGTGGACGTGATCATGCCGTCGGCGACGACCAGGAGTTCGGCGCAGGGAACCACGCCGACGGCCGTGGTCGTGACCAGGTCATAGACGATGCAGACCTGATCGCGATCGACGATCGTGGTCCGCACCTCATTGCGGGCGAGGATCGGACCGAAGGCGCGCAGTGCCTCGAGCCAGGCCACCCGATCGAAGGCGCGTCCGCCCGTCCAGCCCTCGAAGTCTGGCCCAAGCAGGGCCGCGACGTCGTCGAAGCGCTGCTGGCCGGTTGCCTCGATGTAGTCCACCCCGACCGTCCTCGGATCAGCCGCTCCCCGGTTCATCCGTCACCTCCGTGTCGAGTCGCGATTGCCTTTGCGCACGATAATCCTGAACCGCGGGGACATCGTACCGGGTGCAATCGAGCGTCCCCAGGGCGCCGAGCGGCGAGGGTGGCATCGGCTGGCTACCTGACGTCGAGCTGCTGCTCGACGTAGGCCGGCCAGTGGTCGGCTCCTCCCGCGAACCTGACGGTCACGATGTACGGTCCGGCGTCGAGAGCCAACTGCTGGTCGAAGGTGGCGTCGCCGCGCTCGTCGGTCGTGGCACCGTCCAGCTCGATCGGCTGCGGCGTCAGGAAGAGCCTGTCGCGATCGACTTCGGTCGCGCCGACCCAGATCACCGCGATGTAGGCCGTGCCAGCCGACTCGGCCGGGACCGCCGCCCCGATCTCCAATGTGTAGTCGCTGCCCGGCGTGACCGCGAACTCGGGGTGGTCGACGTTGATCGAGTCATGGGACGACGCGCGCAAATTGAGCATCTTGCCGGTGCCCCGGTCGCTCGACACCACGGAGGCCCTGCCCGTGCCGTAGCTGCCCCAATCGCTCTCCCCCTGGGCGAAGTGGCCGTTGCTGACCAGGTTGGCGTCAGACCCACCCTGCGTGAAGCCGACGCTGTAGATGCGTAGGTTTGCCGGGCCGGGCCCCGCCCCCTCCGTGTTGACCCTCACCGCGACGATCGCGCTGCGTACGCCGTCCGGCACCCGGCCGTCGAATCGAAGCAGCTGGTAGTGGCTACCGACCGGCTGCAGGCTTGCCGTCAGCGGCGCGTTGGCGATCGGGGCGCCATCGGTCGTCGACAGGGTGGAGGTCAGCGTCACGCGGTCGGTCGATGCGGCGGCGACGGTCACCGCGATCTGCGTGCGCAGCGCGAAATAGCGGTTTATCAGCCCGCTGAACGTGCTCGGATCGGTCTCGGGCAGCACGTAGTCGGGATGATCCATCCAGGACTGGAGAAGGACCTGGTCCGGCCGGCCGCCGGCGACCTCCTCGTAGGTAAACGCGCGCTGCAGGGTCAGGTCGACCCACTCGGCGTCGGAAGCGGCCTCACCACCGTTGTAGATCGGGCCGAACTCAATACCACGCGCGCGTGCTCCGTCCTCGATCGAGCGCACTGCCATAGGCCAGTCGGCGCGGTGGTCCCAGTCGACGTCGACCTGCAGGAAGGCGAGCGGCTCGCCTGCTGCAGCCGCGTAGGCGTCGGTCCATTCGAGCATCCGCTCAGGGGTTACGTTGGTCCACAGCGGCTCGGCATCGCCGATGACGATGTCCGGCGCGTATCCGCGCAACTGCTGGATGAACGGGATCACATGTCGGGCGGCTTCCTGGGTCGACCAGTGGCAGGCGTTTGGCGCGTCGTACAGATCGCTGCTGAAAGCCCATGACTCATCGAAGACGACCATGTCGACGTGGCCGCCGGCGGCGGCGATCTTCTGCAGGGGTTCAAGCCCGAAATCGAAGCCCTCGATGCCTGAGCCACAGCCAGCATCTATGGAGAAGGCACCGATACTCAGCGCGAGGGCGATCCCGCGTTCGCGGAGGCCGGCGACCAGCTGGCGCAGCTCCTCGGCGGTGGCGTAGTTCATGACCCAGCTGGATGGGATCTCGAAGACCTGCACGTGGGCCTGGGCGGTCGTCCATGGAGCGCCCAGGGCGAACAGACTGTCGTAGTCGACCGATCCGTCATAGCCCATGTGCGGCACGTAGGCGGGCAGTGGCGCAAACCATGTCTGTGGCCGGGTGGTCAGGTCGATGGGCCGCGCGGGCGGACCGCCGGCTGCCGTCGGCGTGGCGCTGGCCTCGGGTGGCTCACTGCCGGGGCCGTTCGCGGGCGTGTGATTCGATGGTGTCGCGCTCGTGCATCCCACTACGGCGGCGATCACCAGCACCGCACCAAGGCGATTCCTTATGATCATCAACTCCCTCGCACCGGTTTCCAGTTCAGTATGGGCTTGGCCCTAGGCTGGTGGGGCGCCCCAACGACGCTGGACCTACGAGGAAGCTGGTCTTGCCCGCGGCGTTCGGGCCCCACTGGAGATTGCTCGAAGCTCTGCGACGGGATCGTCGGCGCACGGTCTGGCTACTGGCGAGTTAGCCGACTCGCGGTCTCGATGTCATCGATTTGGCGTTTGAGGGAACACGGCCCTACGACGTTCGCCCGGACCGTCGCGCTCCGTCGCGGAGTTGCGCGTCCTGGACTTGCGACATCGTCACCTTCGCCTACGCGTCGCGCTCGACGGCGACGTACAGGTCGTAGTTGACCGCGGTCGCGGCCGTCGCTCCGAGGTACGCCGAGGTCGTGACCTGATGGCTGTGATGCGCCGTCGCATCACCCGCCGCATTCAGTCCCGCAACGGTCGTTCGACCGGCCTCGTCCGTCACGAGGTAGCCATCGCCGTCCGCTCGGGCCCGAGGCGCCGCGCGAGCCCTGTGTGCGGCTTCTTTGGGGTCGACACAAAGACCATCTCGCATTCGACCGTCGAAGATCCCGCCACGGGCCGCCCACGGACCGTCGGCGCCACCGTCAACGCCTGGATCTGGCCAGCTACATGGCGGTAGGCCTCCACGTGACCAGGTACAACTTTGACGCCGCGCCGTTCGAGTTCACACAGCCGCTCCGCCGGCGCTCGCGTCCTTCGACGACCCGTTACCAGGGTGACTCTGTCGGCGAAATGCGTGAGTCCGAACGCGGTCTCGATCGCCTCTTCGTCATCGCCGACCACGGCGACATGCCGGCCGATCGATTCGTACCCGTCGCAGATGATGCACCAGAACAAACTCACGCCCACGCATTCGTCGCGACCCTCGAAGCTCGGAAACGCGTCCACGACACCCGGGGCCAGAACACCGTCCGAGCCCGGACATTGGTACGTCGCCGGGTCAGCTGTTCGCCGAGGAGTGCGCCGTGACGTCGCTCGCGCTCGCGGTTCCTCGCCAACCCGGGCGCGGCATCGTCGGGCTCCGGTCCATCCGGGCCGTCGACGGTTGCGATGAAACCTCCAACGTGATCCCTTGCCCGGCGAAGGCCGATAACTTCGCCACTCCGGAGCTGGACGTCGTAGGCAACGGCCTGTTCCTGGCCTAGGAGCCGGAGCTGAGCGGTCGTCACGCCATTCGGGAACCCGAGATGGTTGCGCGTGACCTGAGACCATTGGGAACGTCCGGCGTCGTCATCCACCAGGATGGTTGAACGGCGAAGACGGCCAAGCTGGATCGCGGCGGTGAGCCCGCTCGGGCCGCCGCCAACCACCAGGCAATCGATGACGTTCACGCGTGAGCGCACGTCATGCGAGGTCGGGGCATCAGTGATCCGTGCTCAGGTCTGATCAGAAGTATTGAAGTCGGCCGAGGACATGCCGTCGGCGTGACCGATCCGCCACTGCACCAGCTCGATCCGGTTGCCGTCAGGGGCGCGGGGCTGGGACGCGGCATTCGGGCCAGCGTCGTCCGCGTGAAAGAAGGTCGATCTGGTCGGGGCGAGAGGATTTGAACCTCCGACCTTGTCGTCCCGAACGACACGCGCTACCAAGCTGCGCCACGCCCCGACCGGCCACCGTAGGTGGGAGAGCATCTTATCAGCGATGGGTCGGACGGTCCATCGCGCGACGGGACACAGAAGCGTCCCGAAGGAACCGCGGCGACCGTTGATGTCATCTCCAGTCAGCCAGCTGCCCCTTCGGGACGCCGTCAGCATGGCAGGGCCCGGTGTCTCCACGCAACCCCCGTTATCCACAA
>JBBRXE010000064.1:0-9119 GCA_038248695.1 Candidatus Limnocylindria bacterium
CGTGCCACTGCTGCTCGACCTGCACGAGGACATGCCCGCGTTCTATCGCGACCGCTTCTCCGGGAAGGTACAGCGTCCGTTGACGGCGCTCGTCAGCGGCGTGACACGTGGCTCGGCGGCGATCGCGGACGAGCTGCTCACGGTCCATGAGCCGTTACGCAGGCTGTCGCTGCAGCGCGGCGTCGCCCCCGAGCGCATCACCGTGGTGATGAACAGCCCCGACGAGACTATCTTCGATCCCGGACGCCATCGGCGGCGCGAGTTCATGGAGGACGGCGAGCTGCGCCTGGTGCATCACAGTAACCTGCAGCGGCTGTATGGGCTGGAGTTCGCGGTGGAGGCGGTCGCCCTGCTCGACGACCTGCCCGTTCGCCTCGACATCTATGGTGACGGCCCCTACCGGTCGCAGATCGAGGAGACAGTCCGCCGCACCGGGACCGCGGATCGAATCCAATTACGCGGGCGGGTCCCACTCGATGACCTGCCGGCGGTGCTGGCGGACTCGGACATCGGCCTGGTGCCGACGCGTCCGGAGCCGTATGCCGAGCTCTCGCTCTCCACGAAGCTGCTCGAGTACGCCGTGATGGGAGTTCCGATCATCGCTTCCGACCTGGCGACCTTCCGTGCTCACCTCGACGAGCGGGCGATTCGCTATGTTCCCGGCGCGAATGCTCCGGCTCTCGCGGCTGCGATTCGAGCCGACGTGGCGGACCCGGACGGGACGGTGGCGCGTGGTCGAGAAGCACGCCGACAGTCGGAGCCGTACGCATGGCCCGGACAGCGCGAGCGCTACCTGCAAGTGGTGGAGCGCCTTCTGGGGAAATGACGCCGGCTGAAACGTAAGATGGCGTCGGCACCCATCGGTCGGGGCGTGGCGCAGTTTGGCAGCGCGCCTGCTTTGGGACTACCTCGGCTTATCTGCTCTGGCCACAAACTCGGGCCGGGGACGGAAATCGCGCTGGTTATGCGCGATTCGCGGCTCCAGGGTCCAGCTCGCGATAGCAGGCTCACCAGACAATGAGATCGTGGGGGTAGGCCGGATCGCTACCTGACGCAGGCTGGTACGTCCAAGCGGACAATGGCACTTGACAGAGTAGCGGAGCGGCAGATACTGACCTCAGTTCGTTGCGGGAACCGCGCGGTCGCTTCAAGGGGTGAACGGTCGAGATGGCGGAGCAGTTTCGGGCTGGATCCGATGCTCACAGGGGTGTCCACGCCCTCGCTTCCCGAAAGTCGGCCACTTCGCTTGCAGGGACGCGGTCCGGGACGATCGCATCGTTCGTTGCGGCTCTCCTGACGGCGGCGATCACCGTCGCTGCCGTTACCGGTTTCCAACCATCGGTGGCCTACGCAGTTGGTACCGATTGCGGATCGTATCTCGGATATCACTACGCTGGGCAATACACGTCACACACGAATGGGCTCACCCAATGCGCCCCGTATGACGGTTACTTCGGTTGGAACGGCGTTAACGGCCAAATAACGACGCCGTCATCGAACCCTGCCTTGCCGAATTACGTCGAGGATCACAGGGGTGGCTGATTGGGGGCTCAGTTCAACTCGGATACGACGTGGCTGCAAACGGGATGGTTCACCGGGACGATCGCCGAGAACTGGACGAACTGCACGTTCCTCAGTTGTGTCAGGCGCAATGCCAGCTACGGCCGCTACGTCGAGAACATGACGTCGTCGGGCTACAGCGTGCTCGACTATGGGACCGTTGCTTTGGGCTCTTCGACGACGTCTCGCGTTGTCTACAATTCGTCCAGTGGCTGCTGGGAGGTGTGGCTTACCTACTCAGGGGGGTGGGTGCAGGAGGATTGCTCGGAGCCGACGACCGGTGAGATGGTCGTTACGACCGAGGTGGCGAGTAACTCGGGAGGCTTCGTGACTCTGTCGCCTGCCTCTTTCGGGACCAGCGACCCGAACACGAATCAAGCCCTACGCCTCCACGGAGCGAACGGCTGGGAACCCTGGGACACGACACTCACGGCGCGGTACACCGAGCGATTCGACGAGCGCTACTCGACCCCCAAGTACGTCGTCAGCAACATCAAGGCCTACTACTACACTGAAGCCTATTCCGGGTGATGGACGTGATCGGGGCAAGTTCGAGGCCGCTGCCTGCAAGCGGAGGACGTTGGGTCGCTCGCGTCGCGCTTGCTCTCCTCGCCTTTGCACTTACGGCATGCGCCACGCTTGCCGGACGGGAGGCGGCTCACACTGCTGCGCCGCTCCATTCCGGCGAAACTGTCGCCGCGTGGCCCGGCGGAATCATGTTGCCAGCTGGCCAGCGGGCTGCGGTTCTGACGTCCGGGGATTCTGGCTGGATTCTTACGCTGGAGCTGGGCACCTCCAACCTTATCTTGACTACGGTGTCGCTCTCAGATGGCGGTATCAGTACGGCCATATTGGAGGAGGGTGCAGCCGGGTCCGTGGGTGGGGGGCTAGCGTCTGATGGTGCGGGCCACCTCTGGATCACGTACGCGCAGGAGGTTATGCGCGTCGACGAACAAGGAGGCGCAATCCGAAGGTGGTCTCTCCCGCAACCGCCGCCTGACGCGACAAGCTCGGATGAGAACCTGGGTGCGGGCAATGCGGAGGCTGCGGTTTGGGATGAGGGGGTCGGTGCGCTGCTCCTTGTCCGTAATGGGGATCACCGGCTATACCGCTTCGACGACGCGACCGGGACGGTGTCTGTTGTCGTCAGCCTACCAATCACCACGAGCTACGTCAGCAGGATCGCAATCAGCGCGGACGAGTCGATCGTCGTCACGGGCAGCGAAACCGGCGCCCGTGGGTTCTCCCCCAGTGCCGTACGGGTTTCGACACCTAGTAGCACCAACGATGTGCTCCACAACATCCTCGCCGCGTGCACAACCCAACTCGGTCTGGCTGAATTGACCTCAACGGGCGACCTGACGGTTTCAGGCCTTCCGCCTATCGCGATCAGCCAAGGCACGGCGCTACCGTCGAACGTTCCTTTCGCGTGCGATCCCGCTGGCGACGCCTTCACAGCGACGGTGGCGAACGGGCGCGTCACAGTAGACCGACTCTCAGCAGCAGGAGTGCTTTCAGTAACGACCCTGCCGCTAACGCAGACTGGCGGCATTCATGGCTTCGGTGGCACCAGCCCGTACCACTGGCTGGACCCTAGGATCGTGGCGCTCCTCCCAGACGGCGCGGGTGGCGCCTGGCTAGTGTCGGAGGTCGGCACTCAGACTATCGAAGAGCTCACCTCGGCGTATCCGAGCATGTTGCACGTTGGGTTTCCGCACTAGCGCCAACAACCCAGGTGGCGCCGGAACCCAATGCGTAAGCACGCCGTCTGGAACTCTATTGGCTCGGCGGTCGCCAAGCGGAAAGGGTCGGGAGGTTGTGTTCGCAAGGAAGCTGATCCTAGGAGCCGGATGAGTCTTTCGTTGATATCTTGCTCGTCTCAGACCCCTTTCCCGACAGCCACCGGCACCGCAGCCCCCGCCCATAAGGTCGTGTGTCCCGATTTGACGTCGGGGGAGGATTTCTTGTGCGATCGCGAAGCCGCCGCGGTGTGTCAGGCGGTCGCTTCGGTAGATTACCCGGTATCGCGCATCACGCTGAGCAATGGGTGGTCCTGCCTGTCAGATCTTTTCGAATCTAGCGACTGCCCGCCGCCACCGCCGCCGTCTGGAGCCACACGCCTCCTCGGTTTGGCCGTTGTGACGTTTGTTGGGACGCCTCAGGAGGCCCCTCCTGAACCTATTCGCCGGTTCTGATGGGGGGATCATCACGCAGATGTATGTGAGCACACCGCCGAGTTCCGCGCCATCGGGCTGAAGCTCCGCTGGCGTCACGCTACGAACATTCCAGCGATGGCCGATGGTGGCCAGCCTGGCGTCCGCGGGCCCGCGGTTTTCTTAACCGATCGGCGCTGGTACCCGGCCGGGATGCGCAAGCAGCGCCCTGGGTCGTCGGGCGATGTAGGACACGAGTGTAGTGAGGTCAGTGGTGGTGGCGACCTTGGCGCGAAGGAGGATGCGACGGCAGGCCCGGTCGCGCGAGGAGAGAGAGCTAGCGGATCGAAGCGACGAACGTGCGGACCGTGATACGCACGGAAGGAGCCGAGCACTAGCGTGCTCCCTTCGCGGAACCCGCTCGAGGCGACGACAATCTTGATGAGCCGGGTCGGTACATCCTGACCGGATCGGCCGTTCCCGCGGACGAGGCGGCCCGACACACTGGAGCGCGCCGCATCACCCGGCTGCGACTCCGGCCGATGTCGCTCGCCGAGAGCGGCCACTCGAGCCGCGCCGTATCCTTGGCGGACCTGCTTGCGGGGAGTGTGCCGACGGCTACCGATCCGGGCCTCGACATTCACGACATCGTCGAGCGGATGTCATCGGCAGCTGGCCAGCCTGCTGCGCCGCGCGCCGCGCGCCGCGCGCCGGGCGACGCGATGCTCGCGACGGAGGGCTACCTCGATGAGACCTGCCGGATCGATCTCCGCCGCCTAGAGGGACCCCAACGCGATCCCGAGAACGTTGCCCGCGTTCTTCGCTCTCTGACGCGGACACCGCCACCGAGGTCTCCGCGCGGGCAGCGCAGCCGATATCGGCGGAGCGGAGGGCCCGATCGACTACCACACGGTGATTGACTACAACCGCGCGCTGAGCCGGCTCTTCATCGTCGAGGACCCGCCTGCCTGGTCACCCGCTCTGCGCTCGGGAGGGCCGCTCCCATCGGCCATCACCCGGTACTTCGTGGATCCCTCCCTGGCGGCAGCCGCCCTCGGCGCCGGTCGAGAGCGCCTCCTGGCCGACCCACAGACACTGGGGGTGCTGTTCGAGTGTCTCGTCATCCGCGACCTGCGCATTCACGCGCAGACCATGGCGGCGAGCGTTGCGCACTTTCGCGAGGCCAAGGGTGTGGAGGCTGACGCCATTTTGAAGACTCGAGATGGCCGATGGGCAGCCTTGGAGGTCAAGCGTGGGCAGCGCGAACCCGGTGATGACGGCCAGGAAGGCCGCCGCGCCGTGACGTGTGGCAGGTCTCCCCCGCGCGCGGCGACTTGTTCTCGGCGCGCAGGTGTCGGACGAAGCTTGCAGGGGCGGTTTCCGTCGTAAGATGAGCAGGCTCGCCGGCAAGCGTGCTGGCGGCAATGGGTTGAGGCATGCGCGATTCGGAGCTCAAAAGGGAAGGCTGTTTGGCCGAATCATGGTGTCTTCGAGCGCTGTGCTCAACCCACGGAGACTGCCAAGACCGAGGCAGGCGTTCTAGCTGAGCACACCGGTCAGAATCGTCGGGGCGTGGCGCAGCCTGGCAGCGCGCCTGCTTTGGGAGCAGGAAGTCGCCGGTTCGAATCCGGCCGCCCCGACCACCGCAGCGACGGTATCATCCGCCGCGTCCGATGTTCAGTTATGCGATCGCGTTCCTCGTCGCGCTGACTGCCGCAGCTCTGCTCATTCCGCCGATCCGTCTCTGGGCAGCGGCCCATGACCTGTTCGATGTGCCGGGCGGCCGCAAGGTCCACTCCCAGGCGGTGCCTCGATTGGGAGGCGTGGCCATCGCCGTCGGCTTCTATCTGGGCGTGGCCGTCGCCGTGCTGTTGCCACTCGGCAGCGTGCCGGGGGCGTCAGCCCATGACGTTCGGGCGATCCTGGTCGGCGGCGCCATTCTGGTGGCCGCCGGGGTTGTCGACGATGTCATGGGGCTGGCGCCGCTCATCAAGCTGCTGGCGCAGCTGCTGGCCGCCGTGGTCGCAGCCGCGTTGGGCCTGTCGCTGCACGTCCTGGCGTTCCCGTGGGGCACCATGGAGCTCGGAATCATGTCCCTGCCGCTCACCGTGATATGGATCGTCGCGGTGGTGAATGCCATCAACCTGATCGACGGCCTCGACGGGCTTGCAGCCGGCGTCGTGCTCATTGCGCTCGTAGCTTTCTTCGTCATCGCACCGAACCACGCGTCGGTCACGTTGGTCGTTGGTGCGGCAGCCGGTGCGGCGCTCGGTTTCCTCGTCTACAACCTGCACCCCGCGTCGATCATCATGGGGGACGCCGGATCCATGCTGCTCGGGTTCGTCACGGCCGCCGTCGGCATCGCCATCTCTTCGCCGGGTTCCGGGTTCGTACCGATCTACGTCCCGATGGTGGTGCTCGCCCTGCCACTCGGCGACATGGCCTGGGCGGTGCTGCGTCGTTCTCTCGGCGGAAGGTCGATTTTCGTCGCCGATGCCGGCCATGTCCACCATCGCCTGCTGCGCGGAGGGCTCAGTCAACGCGAGGTCGTCGTTCTGCTGCATCTCGTGGCAGCGGTCTTCGCCGCCATCGGCGTTCTGCTCGGGCGGTTGGCATAGGCCGCTGAGGGGAGACTTCAGGTCCAGCCGAGGCGTACGACTCAGGGCCGGCGACGGGACGCAGTCAGCGCGCAGGCGACGGCGCGGTGACTGCGCGCTCTTCCGCGCCATACGTGGAGCCAATGCCGAGCATGAACCAGAACATGAACGCCACGGTGTTGCCCTCGAGTAGCATGGTCGTGCCCGTCGCGACCGACACCGTTGCAATCCCGGCGAGAATACCCGCGATGATTACGTAGCGGGACCCCGAGGACAGTAACGCCGACCTCACCAGCGTAACGCAGTTGACGACGATCAAGGCGATCAGGGCAATCGCGCCGAGGATCCCGGTCTCGATGAGGATGTGCAGCCAGAAGTTGTCGACCGTGCGCTGCGACTTCAGCAGCGTCCAGGTGTCGTAGCGGTCGTAGACAGGGGTTCGAGACTCATACGCTTCCGCGCCGCCGTAGCGTCCTGGTCCCACCCCGATCAGCGGATGGTCCGCCAGGATCGGCAGTGCGTTGTTTACGAACAGCGTTCGAAGATCGAGCCCTTCTCCCACCGCACCGATCCGATCAACCGTGGTGTCGACCACGTCGAAGCGGGGCGCTTCCGCCGATGCGCCTGGGCCACGAACGACGAGGAGGTTACGCGGCATGACCGTCGCGATAGCGAGTGCCACGATCCCGAGTGCCACCGAGAACAGCAACACCCGCCGATCGAGCAGCAGCATCACGCCGCCGGCGCCGACGACGATGCCCAGCCAGGTGCCGCGCGAGTACGTGAGCAACAGCACCACGGCCATCAGCAGGGCCGCTCCTGTCAGCCACCAGCGGAGGCGCCGCTCAGGGGCGCGGACAGCTCCGAACAGGGCGAAGGGGACGACCAGTCCGATCAGCGTCCCGAGAATGTTTGGATCGCGGACCAGCGAGCCGATACGCAGCGTCTCGCCGAAATTTCCCGATACCACGGCCAACCCGAACAGGTTCGGGTCTAACAGTGCCTGGCCAGCGGCCACCAGTGCCAGCATCCCAACCCCGACACTGATGGCGACGATCGAGGCGGTGGCTTGTCGATGGTCGTATCCGACCACGCGGCACAGGTAGAAGAGTCCGATCGCGTCGACCGTATAGACCAGGCCGATGGCGCTGACGGTCAGGCTACCCCCATTCAACACGCCCGATATGACCGCAACCGCGATGAATCCGCCAAGTGCGATGCTGGAGGGGACCCATAGCGCATGCCGGAGGCGACCTTCGCGGATGCCGATTACCCCGATGACAATCCCCTCGACGACTAACAAGCCCTCGGACGAGAACTGCGTCAGGCCGGCGACCTCTGAGGGCATGAGCCTGGCGATGAGAAATCGGTCCAAAAGCGGCGCAAGGACGACCAGCACCAGCATCGCGCGCGGCCAACGTGCGGTGGCGACCGCGGCGGCAAGCGCGACGGCTGCCACGAGCACCGCGAAGATCCCAATCGAAACGTGCGCAACCCCTATGGCGGCGGCGAGCAGCCCAACGCCGATGACTGACATCCGAATCGCCGAACCATCGGCGGCGCTGAGAAAGGGCCGGATCGAGGCGTTGAACGCGGAGATCATCCGAGGCAATCGGTCGAGCACTTGCAGGACATGCTGCGCCCGAGCATGGCATGAATTTGCCGTCGCTGCCTCCCTTGCGGGTATGGCGCGCGAAGGCGCCCGTCGCCGCGAAGTGGTGACGGGACGCGACGATGGGGGGTACGGGTGGGTTAGTACCTTTGCGCCATCTGAAGAGGGCGCCCTAGACTACGCACCCACGCCCCTCGACGTGGCCATCGCAACCAGCCAACCTCCGGTGAACCTGCATTCGTGCCAATCCAGCTGACCTTCATCTTCGTCACTGCCGCTCTCGCGGTGCTCGTGGGTGTCGGCGTCCTGTTCACCCTGCTGCGCGGCAGATCGGCGCCCGGGGAAGGGGCGGATGGAGCTGTCGAGGACCACGATGAGCGCGCGATCGACCTGCCCACCAAGTACGAGGCCGCCGAGGTGCCGTCCGGCGAGACACCTCTGGCCGGCTCCGAGGGTAGGGCAGCCTACGAGGGCGTCCTGCGCATCCTGTGGTGGCTCACCATCGTCATCGTGCTCATCGGGGTGGGGCTGTCGAACGCGTTTGCCTCGAACCAGGCGCTGATCTTCGCGATCGGCGGCGCGGGCGTGGTGGCCGTGCTGGTGCTGCACGAGCTGCTGCCGCAGCGCTGGCGCTCAGCGACCACCTCCGGCCTCGAGGTGCTCATTGCCCTGGCACTTGTCACCGGACTGCTGCTGGTCACCGGATTCGGTGGCTCGCCGTTCTTCTTCGCCTTCGATATCGTCGCCGTCGCCGTGGCGCTGGGCCATGGTGGCCGCATCGCATTCGCCGTCGCGGCACTGGCGACGCTCGGCTACCTGGGCGTCCTGCTCGTCGATCCGTCGCGGGGAGCCTACTCGAGCGCCGATCTGCTGCGTTTCGGCCTGAACTCCGGCTCCATCTGGCTGCTCGCCTATCTGGCCGGGGTATTCGCTGCGCAGGAGCGCAGGGTGCGCGCCTGGCTGCAGCGCACCTCACTCATCGACCCGCTCACAGGGCTCTTCAATCGCTCGCAGATCTACACGACGCTCGAGCAGGAAGTGCGGCGCACCCGCCGAAGCGCGCGTGGCTTCTGCCTGTTGATGATTGACCTCGACGGCCTCAAGGTCGTGAACGACACGCTCGGGCACCACCGCGGCGACGAGGTGCTGCGCGCCCTCGGCACCGTGATCCGTCGGTCGATCCGGACGGTCGACACC
>JBBRXE010000065.1:0-9108 GCA_038248695.1 Candidatus Limnocylindria bacterium
CCCCGCGTCCGCGACGGATCCTACTTCCCCAGCCTGCTCGAGCCACGCCGGCGCGCCGAACGCGCCCTGTTGGCGGTGGTCCAGGAGGCCTATGTGCTCGGCATCAGCACCCGTCGCGTCGACGATCTGGTGCGTGCGCTGGGCACCGACGGCATCAGCAGCCTCCTGACTCGATCACGCAGGCGGTGTCCACCACCACCCCGTACGCCACGGAGTGCTACAACGCCAGCGCGGCGAGCGGCAAGATCAGCGGATACGGATGCACGACCTACTACCTCGTCGCGGCCAACGGCGGCGATTGGTGGTTCAACGACAAGTTCAAGTTCTCCGCGCATTCGACGGATACCTCACTCTTCCCGGTCCGTCTCAAGCAGGTGGCGTGGAAGGTGAGCTGGGGTACCAACAACGTGGTCTACGACTGGGATCCGGCGACCACCCAGAGCGTGGGGAGTTGCCTCACGCTCACGGAGTCGGCGTCTTCAGGGACCGTGCCTGCTATAGGCATCTCGATCTCTGCGCCGATCTGCCCCAACTCTCTTGGCCTTTGGACGCTCAGCAGCAGAGTCAGCGGCGCGATCTGGAAGGGAGCCGAGCACGATACCGGCTACGACGCTGCGATCGGGGTTCAATCGGTGCATAACCCGCCAACCGCCGGCGTCTCGTACTGGAGCAACTGATACCTGGCCTGGTAGAGGAGAAGCTCCAATGCAGATGCTGAGTCATCACGAATCCGCCGTCTCCCCTGGCCGGCAATCGGCCGTCGACGGTCGCAGATCGCCAAGCCGGCGTCTCCAGAAGCCGGCCGTGGTCCTCGTCGCGGCATTCGCGATTGTCGTGGCCTTTGCACTTGGCGCCATGGTCCGCGGGCTCGCGCCTCAGGGCGCGGCATCCGCTCGCGTCTCAATAGCTGGCGAGTTCAGCGGAACCGTGAGCCTCGCGAATCACGACGGCTCTAAGACCTGCGTCCTTCTCGCCGGAGGAGGTGCGCAGCGCTGTAGCGTCGTCTACGATCTGGCTGGATCTCGGTCGCTCAAGGTCGGCGATCGGGTGAGTGTCACGGAGGCGTGGATCCGTCACGACTCCGTTTCCGAGGAGGTCTATCTGGTAACCAACCCCTGGAAGTTGAGGGACCATGCTGGAAAGCGGGCTCGAGCGTCAGGTTCGGGCCTGCTTCAGACTGATCAGGCGTCTCGCGGCTGCATCGCTCGAAGCGTCCGAGGCCCAATGTCCGGTGCTGGGTGCGTGCTGCATTTTTCAAGTGGCGCACAATGCTCGAGTGGGGGTTCCAGTAGGGGTGGATGAAGTGGACGCGGTCGACGTTGCGGGTGCCGTGACCAGGTCCGACGAGGACCTGATCGAGGCCGCGCGGCGTGACGTCGCCACTTTCGGGCGCCTCTTCGAGACTTTCCAACTACCGATCTACCGCTACTTGCGCAGTCTCGGGAACCCGATACGGACGCTGCCGACATTGCGGCGGCCACCTTTGAGCGTGCCTTCCATGGCCTGTCGACGTACCGGCCCGGGGGTTCCCCAACGAGCTGGTTGTTCAGGATCGCCCGCAATGTAGCGATCGATGCCAGCCGGCGTCGACGCGACGCCATCCCGCTTGAAGACGTCTCGCTCGATCGTCTGCCCGTCGAGAAACGCTCCCCCGAGACGGAGTTCCTCCGTGCCGAGCGCGCGACGGAGCTTGCTGACCTCGTCAGGGCACTCCCTGAAGCGCAGCGAGACGCGATCGCCCTCCGCTACTCGGCAGGGCTGACGGCGCGCGAGATAAGCCCCGTAATCGGGAAGTCCGAAGCGGCTACGCAGAAGCTCCTGACTCGCGCACTGGCCGCATTGAAGGAAGCCTACGATGGCCAGGCCTGAGACCACCCACGAGGCCCTCGAGCGCGACCTGCCGGTTGCGTTGCACTGGGAGCCCTCGCCGGCGGCCCGCCGCCACATGACCAACCGTGTGGCTCAGCTCGGTGCGACGGAGCCCGCGAAGAGGATGGGTTGGCACTGGCCCCGCCGACGAGCGCTCCTCCTTGCCGGCGCAGGACTGCTGCTCGTGGGGGCCGCCGCTGCCGGCACGCTCCTGCAACAGGCGGTGAACCTAGATCCTCGCTGGCAGGCAGCCTATGACCACGCCGAGCGGGTGAACCTGACCCAGACGATCGAGGGCTACACCGTGACCATCGAGCGTGCCTATGCCGACCCCAGCAACCTGGTCCTGGCGGTGTCGCTTGCCGGCCCTGGCAACACCTTCCCTGCCCTCCCGCAGATCGTCGTCACCGACTCGACCGGCCGCCGGTACGCCGAGGTCGGAAGCTGGTCCGTCGGCGACTCGACGTCGGGCGCTGGCGCCACCATCTGGGCGTTCGAGGTTCCCTCCGGAGCGGCCAGTCCGCTGCAGCTCACCGCGGCCGTGCAACCGCTCACTAGCCTGCCGGTCAATGACCTGAGTTCCCCGCCCGCACGGTTCAGCACTTCGCCGGAACCGGCGGTGCCGGATGGGCTTATCGGCCCATGGATCTTCCATCTGCGGCTACAACTGCAGCGGCCCTGACATCAGGCCTGGGCGGAGGGCGTCATGGAGCAGCCACTGCTCGATTCAACAGCGGCGCCTGGAGGTGGACAGGCGAGGCGACCACTTGGTCCTATGACGATCGAGCCGTGGCAGCACTCAGGTGGCAGCGCGCTCTTCTGGGGTGCTAAGTTGATGCATGCTGCGTGTTTCCTTGTACGTTGGGTGGGGAGCACGGTCTCGCTCGTGGTACCGGCGGCCGGCGGCATCTGTTCGGCGTGGAGGAGTAGCGAGTAGGCGACCTGCTCGCTGATCGTCAGCTAGTGGCGGGCGGTCCACTCGGCGTTGGGCGCCTCGACCGCAAGCCCGGCGTTGCGCAGGACCGAGAGCTCCGTCCCTGGGTACGGGCGGCGCACCGCGGCCGCGCTCAGTTGGGCTTGGCCCCCTGCCGGATCCAGGCGCCCAGCATCTCACGCTCATCTTGGGTCATTCCGGTCAGGTTGCCCAGCGGCATGGCATTCGAGCTGACCGCCATCTGTTGGATGCGAGGAGCCAGTGCCTGGATCTCCTCGGGCGTGTCGAAGGTGATCCCCTTTGGGGGGACGGTGAAGCCATCGTAGGTCGGATGGTCGGAGTGACACGGCAGGCAGCGGAGCTGAATGATGCCCTGCACGGCGGCGAACTTCACCGGCGCCGCCGCCGGCGCATTGCCGGATGACCCGAGCCCGGGCGGGGCGATGACGACTGCCAGCACTAGGGTCGCGACTGCCGCACCGGCCGGGATGGCCCAGACCGTTCTGCCCTGGTTCCTCAGGTTGAAGAAGTGGCGGACCAGGACGGAGATCCCCATGATCACCACCAGGATCAGCCAGCCATACTCGTGTCCGTAGGCCATCGGAAAATGGTTGCTGAGCATGGCGAAGATGACCGGCAGAGTCAGGTAGTTGTTGTGCACCGAGCGCTGCTTGCCACGCAGGCCGGGCGTCGGGTCGGGTACCTTGCCGGCCTGCTTGGCCCGCACCAGGTCCCAGTGGCCGGGGATGATCACGAAGAAGACGTTCGCCACCATCCAGGTACCGATCATGGCTCCCACCTGGATATACACGGCGCGTCCGCTGAAGAGGTGGCTCAGGCCGTACGCAACGAGGATCACCAACGCCGCCAGGAGTACCGCCAGCAACCGGTCACGACCCTCCAGCCGCCGGCAGAGTGCGTCGTACACGAACCAGGTCACGACGAGGATACCGATGCTGATGGCCACGGCCTGGAGGGGACTGATGTCGGCAACCGAGCGGTCGATCAGGTAGGTGCTCGCATTGAGGTAATACAGCCCGACCAGCAAGACGAAGCCGCTCAACCAGGTGGCGTAGGCCTCCCACTTGAACCAATGGAGGACCTCGGGCAGCCTTACCGGCGCCACGCGGAACTTCTCGACCCGGTAGAAGCCGCCCCCATGAATTTCCCACGACTCTCCGGCCACCCCCCGCGCGGCGTCGTCTGGGTCCTCCGGCGGCAGCAGCGAGTAGTCAAGCGCAATGAAATAGAACGACGCACCGATCCAGGCGATGGCGGCAATCACGTGAAGCCAGCGAACGAGCAGGTTCAGCCACTCGATGATGTACTGGTCCACGGGCGTGCTATCTGACCTCCCAGGGCTGACGATCTCTCGGATGACGATCGAGCAGGCAAGACGGAGATGTCGGTTGAGCCGTCGATTCCGCAGGCGTCGGCGATGCCGAAGGTAGCAGAGTACACGCGCCCTCTCGACCTGGAGGTCGCTGGCCGGCACGCAACTCCTGCTCGACGATCCAGGTGATCGCCTGCAAGCCGGCTGCAAGGTGCCGTTTGGGCGTACACTGGGGGAGTTCGAGGACTCCACAGCCCATCGCGAGCCCCCGCCCCGGAGGTACGCCATCACCACCCAGGATCCTGTGCTCCAGGCCGTCGACCAGCCTGACAATAGCCGATACGTGCTCGAGCAGGACGGTGACGTCGCCGAGCTCAATTATGAGGTGCGCGACGGCCGCATGATCCTGGTACACACCGAGGTGCCGAGCGCGCTGGCCGGACGCGGCATCGGGGGCAACCTCGTCGAGGCCGCCGTCGCCCGGGCTCGAGATGAGGGGCTGTCGATCGAGCCACAGTGTCGTTTCGCGCGCGGCTGGCTGCGCCGTCATCCGCAGGTGGTCGGCGGGCTGGCAGTGGACTGGGCAGCCCGCGGCACGTGAGCGCGCCGCATGGCTGACGACTGCACCCACCTCGATTCGATCCGCCACGTGACGCCCTCGGGCGACGGCTGCGAAGAGTGCCTGCGCATCGGGTCCGAATGGGTGCACCTGCGGCTGTGCATGGCATGCGGCCACCTCGGGTGCTGCGACGAGTCGCCCGGCGACTGAGACGACCGTGAACAGCTGGCTCACCTGCAGTTGAGTCGTGTGGAGCCTGAAATCGCCGTGTTTGACGGTCAGGGACTGTCAGAGCTGCCGAATTCAGTCACCTGGCGCATAGATCGCAGGTCAGCGCTGCCTTCCCACACGTTTGAGTCAGCAGAGGCGTAACCACCGCCCGACCGCTGCCGACAGTTGGCGCTGGAGCGCCAGTCTCTGTGTTTGCCGCTTGTCCGCCAGGACAGCCACCGGTGCCTGGCATCCTCACGCCGGCGCGCAGCCCGGAGTCCGCTAGCGGCCGGGATCCTCGAAGTCGGGATCGACCGGCGCCGTGGGGCCGACGTCGTTGGCCGTGGGCACGAGCGTCCAGCCGAACAGGGCCATCGCCGCGGAGAAGATGATCAGCATAACGGTGCCGGCGGTCTCGTAGCCGCTGACGAACCAGTAGATCACCCCGACGGCGAAGATGCCGGCCGGCAGGATCATGTACTTGGCGAGTGACATGTGCTGATGATAGCTCAGCTGATCCAGCCGCAGTCGGTCCGATGAACCGGTTCGTTGCCGGGGCGCAGTCCGGTTGTCGGTGGGTTGGCTCGGACCAGCGGGCGGGCGTTGAGGATGCGTTCACTCTCGGCCAACGTGGCGCGGCGCTGCCGGGCATCAGTGGGCAGGACGGCTGGCTCCGAGGGGTCGGGTACCGGACGTGCCTCCTCGACCGCCTCGCGGGCGGTGACGACCGATCCATCGGGGTAGGAGAGCCACAGGCCACGCATGCGAGCGATGAAGTGCTCCGCCATGCCAGGGACGAGCATGTCGACGGAGCCACGGCCCGTCCTGCGGTAGCCGCGCGGCCGCTCGTCGGCCTGGACGCGATCGACGAATACCTGGGCGAGCTGCTCCTGCACGGCGATCGCGATCTCATCGGGCGCGGAGACCTGCGATCGACCGCCGCTGAACTCCGCGCTGCCGACCACCTCGGGAGCCGCGGCGCCGCGCGCCGTCTTCAGCAGCTCGTAGACGATGGTGTCGCTGGTGCGTGGGTCGGACGACCGGTTCAGCATGGCTCGAGAATAACAGGCGATCGGCCCCGGCCGTGGCCGTCGCGCGCACCAACCCGGGCACGCGGTGCCTCGCTACAATCGGGATATGCATCCACCTCGGAGGACCCTGTGAGCGAGACGGACGAGAAGCCGTACCGGACCATGGTGTCCGCCCAGGAGGACCACCAGATCGACACCTGGGCGGCCGACCTGTTCATGGACTTCGCCAAGCGGATGGGCGTCGGCAATGCCATTGCGTCGTTCTGCGCCGTGGCGGGGCTGGATGCCAATGGCTTCCAGCGCGCCTTTCTGGTCGGCGGTGGACCGGACCGTGTCGTCGGGATCGACACCGGCGGCCAGCTCGCGGCGCCGGTGTTCGAGCTGCCCAGGGCGGTCGCCGGGCTGCGCCGCCTCGATCCTGGGGCGCGCCAGAAGCTGATTGACTTCCTCGTGGGCAACCGCGAGGTGATGTCATACACCCCCTAGCCGAAGCGAGCCGATGACCGCGACGCCGGAGTACGTTGCCGAGAACGCGCGCGAGCTGGCGCGCATGCGCCGTATCGTGGAACGCCTGAGTGATGATGAGCTCGGCAACCAGGTCAACGACAGCTGGACGGTGGCGGGCGTCCTCGGACACATCGCCTTCTGGGATGGCCGCGCGCTGGCCCTTGCCGACAAGCTGGTCCGCGGCGTTCCGTTCACGCCCTCTGACGAAGAGCCGGAGGATGTCGACTGGATCAACGACGCCTCGCGGCCGCTGATCCATGCCATCCCAACCGCCGAGGCTGCGGCACTGGCGCTTCGCATCTCCGGCAAGACCGACCTGCACATGGCGTCGTTGCCGCCCGAGCTGATCGCGAAGTCATGGCCTGCCGACCCGACCAGTCCACTGAACGCCCTGCGCGCCGCGCACCGTGCAGAGCACCTCGACGAGATCGAGGCCAGCCTGCAGGGCTAGACGGTCTGCTCGCGGGTCGCGCGGATGATGGCGATGGCGTTCTCGAGCTTCAGCTTGGTGATGGTCAGATACTTCGCCAGGTTGTCGCGGTTGACCTCGGGGATCTCCTCCACCACGTCGGGCTGGCGCAGCAGATCGACGAGTTCTTGCACCGCGGCGGCCAGGCGGCCCTTGGTGTCCATCAGGGCGTCGTCGGCGGCCCTGGCGGCGGCTACCTTGCCCGCCACCGTCTTCGCACGACGCTTGGGTGTTGCGCCATGGGGGGCATCGATCGGCTCGCCGCCGGTGAGTGCACGAAGCTTGGCCAGGGTCAGTTCGCCGGCGGCGACCTTCTTTGCCAGTCGCTTGCGGGTGCGCTCGTCGGGAAGCTTCATCAGCTCGTAGGCATGGCTGATCGTGTCCTTGCGCAAAGACACCAGCTCGCGAATCTCGGCGGGGGCATCGGCCAGGCGGATGCGATTCTCGACGTAGCCTTTGTCCTTGCCGATCTTCTGGGCGAGCTGCCGCACCGAATACCCCAGGCCGGTCATCTTTGCGAACATGGCCGCTTCCTCGAGCGGCGAAACGTCCTCGCGCTGCAGGTTCTCGATGATCGAGGCCTCGAGCGCGGTCTCCTCATCGAACTCGACGACGATGGCGGGGATGGTTGCCCGCTCGGCGAGTCGCGATGCGCGCCAGCGCCGCTCGCCGGCGATCAGCTCGAACTTCGGACCCACCGGTCGCACCAGGATCGGCTGCAGGACGCCGTGCTCCCGAATGGAATCCGCCAGCTCAGTGAGCGAGTCCTCCTCGTAGGAGAGGCGGGGCTGCGCCGGGTTCGGCAGGATGCGGTCGAGTGTCAGCTCGCGTAGCTGTGCCGTCGTCGCCCGCGACTCGATGAGCGACACGATGCCGGGTGCCAGATCGGTCTCCTGTGCCTCGTCAAAGAGCCGGTGGATGTTTTCCCGGAACGCGGGACCTTTGCTAGCCAAGCTCTATGACCTCCTGTGCCAGGTCGCGGAATGCGCGTGCTGCCGCGGAGTTGGTGGCGTACTCGGTCACCGGCTTGCCGGTCAGCGGAGCTTCGCCGAGTTTGACTGTGTTCTTGATCATGGTGTTGAAGACCCGATGATCGCCGAGCTCTCGCAGGTTCGCGAGCATCTCGCGAGCGAGGACCGTTCGCCCATCGTAGAAGGTCGCCAGCAGGCCAAGGATCTCGAGGTCATGGTTCAGCTTCAGCTTGATAGTGTTGATCACCTTGATCAACGCAGTGAGGCCCTTGATGGCGTAGTACTGCGTCTGGACCGGGATGATCACCCGATTGCTGGCGACCAGCGAGTTGATGGTCAGCAGCCCGAGCGTGGGCGGGCAGTCGATGATGACGACGTCGAACTGGCGCTCAACCCATCCCGACAGTGCGTCGCGCAGCACCATCTCGCGGCCAATGGCGGTGAATAGCTCCACCTCGGTCGAGGCGAGCTCCAGGGTTGACGGCGCGATTGACAGGCCCGCCATCCCGGTCGGCTTCACCATCTCATCCAGTGGGGTGCGATCCTCGGCCAGCACGTCGGCCATCGAGATGGCGACATCGGAGAGCGAGATCCCGAGGCCGACCGTCATATTCGCCTGGGGATCCATGTCGACACACAGAACCCGGTATCCCAGCTCCGCCAAGGCGCCGGCAAGGTTGATGGAGGTGGTCGTCTTCCCGACGCCGCCCTTCTGGTTTGCAATTGCAATCACTTTTGCCAACGGAGAATCACCCACCTGCGGCTCGGGGAGGCTGCTGCACGGTCGCGACCGCGACCCGCCTCGATGATACGCGCGGCGCATGCGCAGCGTCCATTTCAGTTATCCACAATCTCGGCCGATGTCGATGTCTTTGTGCAAAGACGAACCTCTATACTCGAAGTTGTCCACCATCACCGGGCCCATAGCTCAGTGGTCAGAGCATCCGGCTCATAACCGGCGGGTCGCAGGTTCGATCCCTGCTGGGCCCACACCATTTTCGGAGGACGACCCGTTGTCCACGGCCGACAAGATCGCGCGGCTCGTCGAGCTGCGGCAGCAAGCGCTGCTGGGCGGTGGCCAGAGACGCATCGAGCAGCAGCACGAGCGCGGCAAGCTGACGGCACGGGAACGCCTGGAGCTGCTCCTCGACGAGGAGAGCTTCGAGGAGCTCGATGCGCTGGTGACGCATCGGGCCAGCGACTTCGGCCTGGAGGACGAGCATTA
>JBBRXE010000066.1:0-8865 GCA_038248695.1 Candidatus Limnocylindria bacterium
GCCAGAGGTCGAGGCTATGGTCACGACGGCGGGCATCACCCTGTCGACGGCGCTGATCACCGCCGACGACTCGTCGATGTGGACCTGCGAGACGTTGGTGTTGCCGGGAAGAACCTGGCTCGGTGCTCCGCCGGCGGTGCCATCGTGCAACAGGCCGCTGACCGCGGCCGCCGACAGTCCGCCCGACACGACCCCGACCACCAGCGCCACGCCGATCACCGGCAGCAGCGACGGCCCACGGCGCTCTTGGGCGACCGGCAGCGCGGTCGGTGCGCGGGTTGACCAGGCCGGTGCCGCCGGGGAGGTCACGGGGCGTGATGGTCGAACTGGCGCGGGCCCGTAGCGCTGGACCTCGACCGGCTCGGTTTCGTCGGGGTGCGTCTCGGATGGGTCGCTCATGCGATAGTCGTATGGCTCATATGTCTGCGTGGGCACGGATGGCCTGAATGATCATCATCGCGCGTTCGGATTGCGTGCGGAGGCACGACAGTGTGAAGTTTCATTGATTTTGCGAAGTATCGTGTGCTGCGTCGATCGGCAGGTGCACGGTAAACGTGGCTCCCTCTCCTTCGCGGCTGGCGACCTCGATGCTGCCACCGTGCATCTCGACGATCGAGCGTGATATGGCCAGCCCCAGGCCACTTCCCGATGCCCGCGCCTCGCCGACGTTGGTGCCGCGGTAGAAACGCTCGAAGATGCGCGGGAGCTCCTCGGCGCGGATGCCCGGTCCGCTGTCGGCGACCTGGATGGTCGCCTCGCCGTTGCCGTCGCTGAGAAGCAGCTGCACCTCGCCGCCTCGCGGCGTGAACTTCAACGCATTGCCGAGCAGATTGCTCATCAGCTGCAGCATCCGCTGGCGGTCGAAGCGGGCCATCAGCGGTTTGGCGGGTGCGGCCGAGATGAGCGTCACCCCGCTCCGCTCCGCCACCTCCGCCTGAGCCTCAACCACTGCGCCCAGCGAATCGCGCAGGTCATCCCAGCGCATCTCGAGCGGAAAGATCCCGGCGTCAATGCGCGACAGGTCAAGCAGGTTGGTGCTCAGCCACTCGAGCCGGTTGATCTGTTCGCGGGAGCGGTCGAGGAATTCGTGACGCGTGGCGTCGTCGACGCTGCCGTCGCGCTGCAGCTCGGTGAAGGTGCGCAGCGCCGCGATGGGCGTGCGCAGCTCGTGACTGACGTCGGCCACGAACTCGCGTAGCCGATCGCGATCGGCTTCCAGCAGGCGCAGTGACGCGGACAGCTGATCTGCCATGACGTTGAACTGCTGCCCCAGCTCGTCGACCTCGTGGATGCCTGACGGCGGCACGCGCTGATCGAGGTCGCCCTGCGCGAACCTGGCCGATACGCGTCGCACCCGGTCGATGGGCCGCGTCAGGCGCCGACCGACCAGCGTCCCGACCAGCAGCGACACCAGCAGCGCCAGGATCCCCGCGCCCAGCAGCGCGGTACGCACCCGGTCGAGCGTGGTCGCACGCGTGGTGTACGGCTGCGAAACGACGATGGTGAAGATGAACTCTCCCGACGCGGTCTGAGGGTTCGGGATGCCGACCGGCGGGTCGCTCCTGAAGCTGCCGACATCGGGATCAACGGTCAGCCCCTCGCGCGCGTGACTGGAGGCGCCGCTCGGAAACGCCCGGGCAGCCAAGCTGCCGTCCGCGTTGTAGAACTCGACGGTGCCAAGCACGAAGTTGTCGGCGGCGAACTGGGCCACGTCGCGCATGAATCGGCCCTCGCGCAACTCCTTGTTGGTGAGGAACTGCGGCCTGCTCTCGGCGATCGATTCCGCCTGGTTCTGGAGAAACAGCTCCGTCGCCTGTCCCGCGTTGACGAGCCGCCGCTCGGCCTGGTCGACGAAGTAGCCAGGCAGAATCTGAAAGAGCGCCAGCCCCGAGACGAGCAGGCTTATCGCGGCGACGCTGCTGAGCGTCAGCACCAGGCGCACGTCGAGCCGGCTGAAGAAGCGGCGCAGTGCGCTCATCGGCCTCGGTCGAGAAGTCGAAGGCGGGTCAATCCTCGGAGAATGCGTAGCCGACTCCCCTGACCGTCTTGATGTAGCGCGGTTGGGCGGGATCCGGCTCGATCTTGTCTCGTATATGGCTGACGTGGACGTTGATCGTGCGCTCGTCGGCCTCGATCGCCTCGTAGTCTCGAACGAGCTCGAGGAGCTGCGAGCGGGTGTAGACGCGACCCGGTCGCGTGGCCAGGTGGCGCAGCAGGTCGAATTCGGTGGTCGTCAGGGTGATGCGCTCGCCATCGCGGGTCACGCGCCGCCGGTCGAGGTCGATCACCAGGTCGCCGCGGCGCAGCGTGCGCCCGGCCTCCGTGTTGGCCAGCTCGCCATAGGCGCGCCGCAGCAGTGCCTTCACCCGGCTCACCAGCTCGCGGACGCTGAACGGCTTGACAAGGTAGTCATCACCGCCGATCTCCAGCCCCACCACCTTGTCAACCTCGTCGGCGCGCGCGGTGAGGAACAGGATCGGTACCCGGGATTCGCGCCGCAGCTGGCGGCAGACCTCGAAACCGTCGATGCCCGGCAATCGCACGTCGAGCAGCACCAGCTCGGGTGCGAGATCGGCGAAGCGCTTCAGCGCCTCCTCGCCGCTCGGCGCGATGTCGACCTGGTAGCCCTCCCGCTGGAGTGCGACCTGGACACCGCGCGCGACGGCGGGCTCATCCTCGACGATCATGATCGTGCCGGCCATGCGGCACCGATTATAGGCAGGCGCACCGATGGGTCCCCTCAGCAGTCCCCCGTTGCGGCATCCGCGCTTTCGCCATCCACTCGACGGATGGGTGGCTGGCGCCGATTCTCGCCCAGGGTGGCACCAATCTACCCGCCCGGCGGGTGGCGCACGCTCGGCGCGGCAAATTCGCACCATCCGGGCGCCGCCGTTCACCCACTCGGCGAGTACTTGGCGATGTAGGCTGCACCAGGCCGCCCTGACCAGTTTGCCGCCCACGGCACGCGCTGGTAGCATCGTCGTTCGCACAACGAAGCGATGTTTCGCATTCGCCGTGCGCCTGACCACAATCGAGGATCACGACACCCCATGGATCTTGAGCTCGCCCTGGATGCTCGCAGCGCCGTCGGCAAAGAGAACAAGCGTCTCCGCCGCGAGGGCATCGTGCCGGGCGTCGTCTTCGGCAAGGGATCGCCATCGGTCCCTGTGCAGGTGGACGCCAAGGCGTTCGACACGCTCTATCGGCAGGCCGGCCGCACCAGCATCGTGAAGATCACGGTGGACGGCGCAGGCACCTCCAAGAGCGCAATCATCAAGGAGATTCAGCGGCATCCGATCAGCGGGCGCACCGTGCATGTCGACTTCTTCCTGGTGAACCTGACCCAGGAGATGCAGGCCGACGTGCCGCTCAACTTCATCGGCTCCTCGCCTGCCATAGAGCTGGAGAACGGCACGCTCATGACGCCGCTCGACCACCTCAAGGTCAAGGCGTTGCCGAGCGAGATGCCGCGCGAGATCGTGGTCGACATCTCGTCGCTGGTCGACATGGAGGCGGCGATCCACGTACGCGACCTGCAGATCGATCCGAAGGTCACCGTCCTCAACGACCCGGATGACATGCTCGCCCGCGTGCTGCCACCGCGCGTCGAGGAGGAGCCGGAAACGACCGCAGAGCAGGTCGCGACCGAGGAGGGGGAGGCCGCCGAGGGTGCGCCAGAGACCGATGCGACGGGCGAGGCGCCCGCCGAGGACGCCGGCTAGCCGAGGCGCTATGCCTCGGCGCGGTAGCGCCGTTCGCCGGTTGCCGGATCCGCGTAGACGCGCATCACGCGACCGCTGGTCGGATCCACGAAGACCTCGTCGCTGCGCCGGAAGCGTGCCTCGAGCTGCGCGCCGGGCTCTCCGCCACCCGGCCCGGGCGGAGCCGATGCGCGCTCCGCCGCCGCCGACCGGTAGCGTGTCCGCTCCCAGAGCGCCGCAACCAGGCCGACAGCTCCGGCCGCGATGAGCGGGATGACCGGCACGCCGATGACCAGCAGCGCCAGCCCCAGGCCGAGCAGGATCGCTCCGGCGATGCCGATCAGCAGCCGCAACACCGGAAACAAGGCGCTAGTCGATGGGCTGCGGCGCATCGGTATCGGTCTCCGGGACGACGACGACCGCCGTGCCGTAGGCGACGATCTCCGACATCGTGGTGCCGAGCTCCGAGCTGTCGAAGCGCATGCTGATGACTGCGTTGCCGCCCATCAGGGTGGCGTTCTCGACCATCCGATCGAGCGCTTGCCGTCGCGTGTCCTCGAGGAGCTCGGTGTACTCGTGGATCTCCCCGCCGACGAGCGAGCGGAGGCTGGCGGCGATGTTGCCGGTCAGGCCGCGGCTGCGCACGACCAGGCCGAAGACCTGTCCCTTGGTCTCGGTGACGCGATGACCGGCGACGAACGGCGCCGTGCTGGTGATCATGCGGGCAGACTCTCCTCGGCTGCGAGTTGGTTGACGGCGAATCACCGCTGATTCTAGGGTGACTGGTTAGTGCCCACGGAGCCGTCGGTGGCACTCGGTCGTCGCGGACGCTCCCACCCATGAGCCGACGGGCACGAGGTCCGGCTGCCCGATGGTCCGGCGCCACGGCCCGACGAGCAGGTTGGAGTCGCGGCGGTCGAGCGGCTCGGGACACGACATGGCGCCCAAGGTCAAGCGACCGAATCCTGAACAGCTGGTGTCGGTGCAATGAAGGAATCTTGACCGGAGGGTCCACTGCTACGGCCCTATCATTGCTCCGCCGACTACATCCCGCCGGGCAACACATGGGGACGCCGTGGAAAAGAGATTGGTGACTGTCGCGGCCGGGTCTTTCGCGGTGGCCGCCCTTACCGTCGTGGGAACGCTGGCTGCAATCGGGGCTATCGGCAAGGCGGCTCCTCCTTCCTATCTGACGGCCGTCGTCACGCGCGCCGACGTCGTCAAATCCGTGACTGCGGATGGGTCGCTGGCCCCTGTCGCGCGGTACGGGCTCACCTTTGGCTTGCCACCGGTCCAAATTCCTGCGTCGGGTGGTGGCGAGACCGGCAGTGGCCCGAAAGTCCGGTGGCCCGTGCTGAAGGTGCAAGCTGAGCCGGGCCAAGGGGTCGCAAAGGGTGCCGTCCTTGCCGTCGGGGACACAACTGACGTCAGAAAGCAGTTGAGCCAGGCAGCCAGCGACCTCGCGCTCACTAATGCCCGCGCGGCGCAGGCTGAGCAGGTTCTGCAGACGGCAACTGACCCGACCAAGAAAAGCAAGGCGCAGTCGTCTCTGGCGCTCGCGCGTGCAGCCGCAGCGGCGACATCGAGCGTCCAGACGAGTCTCGAGGCGGAATTGGCCCATGCCACCCTTGTGGCTCCAGCCGATGGGGTCATCGAGGCGGTCAACATCGCGATTGGCGCAGATGCTCCCCAGGGGGAGGCTCTGATCATGGATGTCGGGGGATTCCAGGCGAGTGTCCATGTCGCAGAGAGCGATATTCCCGCCTTGCACAAGGCGATGACCGTCAGCGTTGCGATCGACGCACTCAGCGAGTCCATATCGGGCACGATCGCTTCGATTGGGTTCGCGCCCAGCGACGGCGCGACCCAAGCTCTCACATATCCGGTCAGCGTGTTGCTTGCCTCCATTCCAGCGAACGCGCGCCTCGGAATGAGTGTCCGAATGTCCGCCGTCGTATCGACGGTCAAAGGGGTGCTCGCCGTCGCTACGACGGCGGTGCAGCATCAGGCGGACGGCTACCAGGTCTTCGTGGTCACGAAGGACGGGCGAGCTCAGGAGCGACAGATCAGTGTCGGCCTGATCGGGGATGCATTCGTCCAGGTCACGAATGGCTTGACCGAAGGTGAGATCGTTGTCGTCGGGTACGCTACCCCTGTGGCGACCGAGCCAGCCCTTCCGCAGACACCGACCGCGATTCCCTCTGGGTCACCCATCGTTCCGCACAGCCCTAAAGGGAACCAATCGCCACGCCCGCACCGATCACCCCGCCCGTCAAGCCCAGCGCCGAGCGCGACGGGAACTTGAACGGCGTGCGGCTCCCTGGAGCGATCGAAACGCGGAACAGCACGCGACGGCGCCTTTCCGCGCGGACCTCATCATGCCGGATGTGGGAATGTGGAGCTCGGCGAGCAATCCCATCACAGAATGAGGGCATCCATGACTGACGCGCAGGACCGCCTGCACGTCGCCATCGCGGCATACAACTCGGCGCACAAGCGCGTGGACGACCACATCGGACGAGCGGTAGTGGCGGGCCTCGCTGAGTTGGCGCCCGCGACGCCGGCGCTTGATGAGCAGTGGGGCGCGGAGTTGGAGGGCCTCGAACGCGAGGTCAATGAAGCCCTTGCTGCGTTGATGGCGGTCGCTCGGGAAGTGTCACGAGAATGGGCGGCTCACTCAGCCGGCGAGTAACTGTTCGTAGTTGGTCGAGACTCCCATCGCCTGGGAGGAAGATGGGGTCCATGACTACTACGGCCAAGCGCTGGGGTCATAATGAGGTGTCTGTCCGGCGCGACGCCCCCGCCGGTGCCTGTCACCTAGAGCAGGGGCAAGGCCGCTCTCGGCTTTCTCGACCTAGAGTTCCCATCCATCCGTGCGGATACCCCAGAAGGCGCGCCAAACCGAGTGGCCGCCACCTCGGGATCGGCGCAGATGCTGCAGGCTGGCCAGCACTTCCTGCATTGCGGGCCCGACGATGCCCAGGCTGACGAACGCTGAACACAGGCACAGGCTGCACCAAGCATTGAAGGCGACCGGCTGCAGGATCAGCAGCCCGATGCTGGCGATGCCCATCGAACCAGCCACGAATCCAAACAGGAAGACGACCCAGGGCATCGTGCGCCAGCGCTGCTCTCCGCCCAGAACGCCGCTGGTGGCATCCACGAGGTAGCCCAGTGATCCAAGTGCGGCATCGGGAATGGGCAGGCTGCGGGCAAGGCTTGAGTTGAGCACCCGTCGGCTGCCATCGCCAAAGAACGGCTCCCAGACGCCTGGAATGACACGCACCTGATACAGCGCCAGGTAACTGGCAATGGTCAAGCCAATGAGCGCCAAGCCGACCAGGGGCAACCGATGTCCCCAGCTCGAAGGGTTGTAGTCCCACCCAGGTGGTCGATCCGTCAACGGCGGCCCACCACCCGGCGCGCCAAGGTGACAAGGGTGGTCATGGCGCCGAGAGCCGCCACTCCAACCAGACCGCGATGCATCTGCATCCACAACTCCCAGCTCGAATCGCGGGCGCGGTCGTCGAAATCACCATGGGCGCCCCAGTCTCCGGGTACCGGCTCCCACAGGTTGTTTTGCCGATCAGCGCTCACCGTCCCGTCGTACTGCTGTGACGTGTAACCGTCACGTGCCAGGACGCCATCGATATAGCCGGGTACGAATTTCTCGCCCCAGATCGCCTTCCATGACGGCCAGCCGATGATCAGATCCCGCCTCCGCCCCGCGTTATCGGCGGCATATAGGATGCCGCGCGCGATCAGCTCCGGCTGGAAGATGGGCGGGACCGGCTGAGGCTTGTGCGGCAAACGAGTCTTCACCCAGTTGAATTGGGGTGTGTTGACCGCCGGCAGGTGGGCCATGGTGACGTGCACATTGCTTCGGTCGTGCAGCAGCTCGGTGCGGAGGGATTCGGTGAAGCCCTTGATGGCGTGCTTGCTGGCGCAATAGGCCGATTGCAGCGGAATGGATCGGAAGGCCAATGCGGAGCTGACCTGCACGATCGTGCCACGGTCGCGCGGCAGCATGCGCTTGAGCGCGGCGAGACTGCCGTAGACGTAGCCGAGGTAGGTGACCTCGGTTACTCGCCTGTACTCCTCGGCGGTCATCTCCTTGACGGGTGAGAAGACTGATGCCATCGCCACATTGACCCATACGTCGATCGGTCCCAGCTCGTCCTCAACCTTCTCTGCCGCCCCCTCCACTGCGGCCGCATCGGCGACGTCCAGCGGTAGCACCAGCGCCTGGCCGCCGCTCCGCTCGATCTCGCGCCGCGCGCCGTCCAACCCCTGCTCGCCACGAGCAATGAGGCCGACCTTGGCACGTCGGCTCCCATAGGCACGGGCGACCGCGCGGCCCACGCCCGCTGAGGCCCCAGTAACGACGACGACTGGCGGCTGATGGTTCGATGTCTGCATGCGGGGCTGCGGTGCATGCGCCGTGCCGTCATCTCCAGCAACTATCTGCTACCACACCCCTCGTGCGGGTGGCATACCAGAAGCTCGCTGGGGGACGACGAGTGCGGGAGTTTCTCCGTTTCGAGTGTGGCCGCGCATTGGCGTGGTCTATCGCCTGGCCGGAGCGTGTCGCGGGTCTCGTCCGCGATCCCTGCCCGCGCCACCTGGCGGGCGCGTTTCCCAGAATGGCCACCGGCGATCTCGACGACTGGGCTGGTGACTGTCGCGCCGCGTTGGGGCGCATTTATGCGCAAAAACGTGGAGCCGAAGGTGGGATTCGAACCCACGGCCGTCGGTTTACGAAACCGATGCTCTACCCCTGAGCTACTTCGGCGCGGAGCACGATTCTAGCAGCCGCCAGCAGGACCGGCCATGGTGATCGCCCTCGGCCGCCAGATGACTGCGGTGACCCGCCAGATGACCGCTCGCCTCGCTAGATGCGCGCTGCGAGGGCGGTAGACGGCTGGCACAGGGCCGTACATCGCGATCCTCCTCCGCGTCAGGCGTGAAGAGGCGCCAACTGGACGCGCGGCGGCGCAGGCTTACCGCCTAAGTAGAGTTCTCTGGGACGTTTGAGACGCGCTGAATCGCGCACGGTGCGCTTGAGGCCCCCTTCCAGTGCCACCTGCCAACCAGGAACGGCTTAGGCTGACCCGGGGCTGCGCATCAGACCCCCAACGTGCTGAGCCGAGCGTGAATTGAGCGC
>JBBRXE010000067.1:0-8548 GCA_038248695.1 Candidatus Limnocylindria bacterium
GTTGAAGGGGGTTACCTCTTCCGAGGGTTCGAATCCCTCCCTCTCCGCCACGCGCGCGCGTGTGCCCGTAGCTCAGTGGATAGAGCGTCAGGTTGCGGACCTGAAGGTCGGAGGTTCGAGTCCTCTCGGGCACGCCAATCCCGCCCTTACGCGGCTTACCCGCTCGGGGAGCGCCAAGGCCAAGCCGTTACCGTACGCCTCGGGCGTAAGCTGAAGAACACCGGCTTCGCTGAGGGCGGTGGCACGGCGATTCTGGTAGCACCCACTACCCAGCATCATCCGCTCCAGGGCGCGCACGGCCGGGCCGCACCGGCGCGCAGCCTGCGCCTGCGGTCAGTAGGTGGGCCGCCCGGTGCCCTCCAGGGCGCGCTCGAAGCCCTCAATGACGGCAGACTCGCCGCTCCGTTGCAGACCATCCGCCGGGCGGCCCATCAGGTAGAGCCAGACTGCCGACGCCGGCCCGCAAACCGTGGCCGCGGCCGTGCCGCGACCCGTCTCGACGGTGATGCCGTCGGGCGTGCCACGGACGGTCCAGGCGCCGGGCGCGTCGGTACAGGCAAGCAGCAGGCCACGCCCGTCGCCGATCGGCTTGCCGCGAAGCGGGCGGACGACGTGGATCTGCAGTGTCTCGGCGATACCACTCTGCGCGAATAGCGACGCGAACGGCGTGGCGCGACCCACCGCGAACTCGGCATCCCAGCGATGGACGGCGGTCTCGTGCGCCATGCGCCGTGCCCAGAAGCTCGCCGTGCCCTCGCCCAGCAGGGTCCAGACCGGCATGTCGGGATCCACGCTGGCGAGCACGGTCAGCAGCTGGTCGAGCCCTGCCGAAAACCACTCTAGGAGCGGCTCGACGGCGCGTTCAGCATGTGGTTGCCGCGGCCGACGCTCGCTTGTGTCGGACTCGACGATTGCCGCCACCCAACGGTGCACGCTGCCAGTGTGGGCGACTAGATCGGCCAGCGTCCAGCCAGGGTATGTCGGCACGGCCCGCAGAGGATCCGAACGCGTGATGGCCAGCAGGCGCCTGCCCTCCTCGCTTATGACAGAGCGTGCCTCGGCGCTATCCATTAGGCGGGCCGGGCAGTTCGCGTCTCGAGCTTGGGGTTCACAACGAAGGGCAGCACACACTGAGAAGATAGCGGATCAGGGCTGCGGACGGCATCGGTCAGGGCCAGACGCCACTGCGATCGTTGACCTCACAGCCCCGGCACCCCGATACTTCCCCCTCACGACAATCACCGAAGGCCAGCGACCGCATGATCTGCGCGCAGTGTGGAGTGACGAACGAGGCCGGCAGGAAGTTCTGCCTCCAGTGTGGCACGCGCTTCGTCGTCAGCTGCGGAGTCTGCGGCACGCCGAACACCCCCGGGGCCCGATTCTGCGGCGAGTGCGGCTCGCCCATCGCCGAGGCTACAGCCGAAGCAGCGGCCGAGACGATAGCGGTTGCCGATCCCACAACGGCCTCGCCGGGAGCCCCGACCGCCGAACGGCGTTTGGTCAGCGTCCTCTTCGCCGACCTCGTCGGCTTCACGGCCATCTCCGAGTCGCGCGACGCGGAGGCGGTGCGCGAGCTGCTCGACGGCTACTTCGCGACCTGTCGGGAGATCATTGGCCGCTACGGAGGTACGGTCGAGAAGTTCATCGGCGACGCGGTCATGGCGGTCTGGGGGACGCCGGTCGCGCGCGAGGACGACGCCGAGCGAAGCGTGCGGGCCGCCCTTGAGCTCGTGGATGCTGTATCGCGGCTGGCTGAGGAGGTGCACGTCTCGGAGCTGGCGCTCCGCGCCGGGGTCCTCACCGGCGAGACGGCGGTGACCCTGGGCGCCACCGAGATGGGGATGGTGGCCGGCGACATGGTCAACACCGCGTCGCGTCTCCAGTCGGCGGCCGAGCCGGGCACCGTGCTGGTGGGAGAATCCACCCAACGAGCGGCCTCCGACGCGATCGCCTTCCAACCCGCCGGCGAGCTGAAGCTCAAGGGCAAGGCATCCCCGGTGCTCGCCTTCCGAGCCTTGCGCGTCGTGGCTAAACGGGGCGGGGTCGGGCGCGCCGAGCAACTGGAGCCCCCCTTCGTGGGCCGGGCTGCTGAACTCCGCCTGGTCAAGGACTTCTTTCACGCCACTGCCGGGGAGCACGGTGTGCGCCTCGTCTCGATCATGGGCCAGGCGGGCATCGGCAAGAGCCGCCTGGCCTGGGAGTTCCATAAGTACCTCGATGGACTCACCGAGACCGCCTACTGGCACCAGGGACGCTCCCCGTCGTATGGCGACGGGGTGAGCTTCTGGGCACTCGGCGAGATGGTCCGCATGCGCGCTGGCATCGGCGAGGCGGACGACGAGGAGACAACTCGGACCCGGTTGGCGGAGATCCTGCACCAGTTCATCCCCGACCCCGACGAGCGGCGGCGCCTCGAAGGACCGCTGCTTCAATTGCTTGGGGTCGGTGCTGCCCAGGTCCGAGAGCGGAGCGAGCTGTTCAGCGCCTGGCGCACGTTCTTCGAGCGTCTCGCGGAGGCCAACACGGTGGTGATGGTCTTCGAGGACCTGCAATGGGCCGATGACGGCCTGCTCGACTTCATCGAGGAGATGCTGGCCTGGTCGCACGGCCGCTCGATCTACATCATCACCCTGTCGCGCTCCGAGCTTCTCGACCGGCGTCCGACCTGGGGCGCCGGGCAGCGCGCGTTCACCTCCATCGGGCTGCCGCCGCTGACCGACGGCGAGATGACGGCCCTGCTGAGCGGCGCGCTCCCCGGTCTACCGGAGCCGGTTCTCGCCGCGATCGTGGCGCGCGCAGAGGGAATCCCGCTCTACGCTGTGGAGACGGTGCGCACCCTCCTCAACGACGGCCGCATCGAGCGCGAGGGCGACGCCTACCGCCCGGTCGGGGACCTGAGCCAGATGGCGGTGCCCGAGTCGCTGCACGCGCTGATCGCGGCACGCATCGACCACCTGGCTCCGCGCGAGCGGACCCTGATCCAGGATGCGTCGGTGCTGGGCATGTCGTTCAGCGTCGCGGCACTGAGTGCGGTGACTACGGAGCCGGAGGGCGTGGAGACGGTCCTGCGCCACCTGGTGCAGCGCGAACTGCTCTGGCTCGATGAGGAGCCGCGCTCACCGGAGCGCGGCCAGTTTCGCTTCGTCCAGGGCCTGCTGCGCGAGATCGCCTACGGAACGCTGGCACGCAAGGACCGGCGTGCGCGGCACCTGGCGGCGGCGCGCTACTTCGAGACCCTCGGCGACGACGAGCTGGCGGGCGTCCTGGCCCAGCACTACCTGGACGCCTACCGCGCCCAGCCGGACGGTCCGGAAGGGGCAGCGGTGGCCGCCCAGGCGCGCATCGCGCTGCGGGCCGCGGCGCAGCGTGCCACCGCCCTCGGGTCCCCGCGGCAGGCGCAGCATTACCTTGAGGACGCGCTCGAGGCGATCACCGACCCGGCGGAGGAGCTGGAGCTTCGCGTGGCTGCCGGCAACGCGGCGGGCAACGCGGCGCATCTCGAGGAGGGCGACGCCCACCTGCAGCGGGCCATCGAGCTCGCCACCCAGATCGGGGATGCAGGCGCCCGCCGGCAGGCCATCGCGCTGCGCGCAGGGCTGCTGCTGGAAGGGCACCAGGGGCAGGGACGCAAGCTCCTCGTTGACGCGCTGGATGAGCCGGGACTGGAGCCCGCGGACCCGGGCTTCATCGAGCTGTCCCAGCAGTTGGCTTCATTCGAGATGCGCCTCTCTCACAACGCGGAGTCTGTCGCGGTCGCGGATCGCGCGCTGCCCGCCATGGAGGCCGCCGGCGCGGAGCGCCTGGTGGTCGAGACGCTCATCACCCGCGGCGCCGCGCTGGCGAACCTCAACCGCCCCGTCGAAGCAGTCGTCACCCTGACCGGGGCCCGAGCCATCGCCGAGCGGCGGGGCATGCTCAATGCCTCAGTGCGGGCGGTGATCAATATCGGGTACGTACTCGAGCCCGACGATCCCCTGCTGGGCTTCCAGGTCTCCCGCGAGGGCTACGAGCAAGGATTGCGCTATGGGACCGCCGTGGGGGTTCGCTACTTGCTTGGCAACGCCTGCGACGGCGCCTTCCAGGTGGGCGAGTGGGACTGGGCGCAGCGCGAAGTGCGCAAACAGCTTGACCAGGGCGTGGAGACGCGGGAGCGGCTCTGGTACGAGTCCATTGACCTCATCATCCGCGCCCTGCGCGGTGAGCCCATCCGCACCGCCGGGGAAGAGCTCATGAAGATCGCCCACGGCTTTGACGACGTCCAGTACAAAATATTTCTGATGGACGCGTTGATCCACGCTGGCCTGGCCGACGGCCGTCTTGCGGATGTGCAGCGGCTCGCGGACGAGTCGCTTGCTCTGGGATTCGCTGGCATCGAGGGCGCCATTCTCGGGGCCCGCGCATCAGTCTGGGGCGCTGACGCGGACGCTGCTCGCCGCTACCTCGCGGCCTACGAGGGCGCTCGCCCCGGCCGCAGGACCGATGCGCAACGCGTCACCGTCGAAGCCGGAATCGCCATGCTCGAGGGCCGCGTCGCCGAAGCCCGACAGCTGTACGCCGATGCGCAACGGCAATGGGATGAGCTCGGCCTTACGACTTGGCTGGCGTTCTGCCGCATCGACCTGCTCGAGACCGGAGCAATGGAGCCCGCGGAACGCCGTCGGGCGGCGGATGCGGCGCGCGCGTACTTCTCTGGCCTGGGCGCTGCGCCCCTGGTTGCGCGCATCGATGCCGCGCTGGCACGCCGGGCCGGCACGCCGATCAGGGAAACCGCGGACGCAGTGCCCCGGCCGCGTCCCTGAGCAGGGCGTGCTCTGAGACCGGTGGGGTCGCGATCGCCCACAGGAAGCCGCCGATGGCGACCACGATGGCCGCGATCCCGGCAAAGGCGGTGGCCAGGATATTGAAGGAGGCGAGCCGCTCGTCGGCCGGCCGGCCCCCGAGCACGCCGACCGTCTCGTTGCGTCCGCCGAATGCCAACAGGACGCCGGAGTAGACGACCATCACCGCGAACATGTCGACACCGAGCCCGACTTGGCCCCCGATCGTCGATGCGCCAAGCGGAGGACGCCCAGCAACAGACCAACGACCGGAGTGACCCATCTAGTGCCCATCATCGTCTCCATGGAACAGCTCCTCCACCGGCTTGCCGAAGTACCGCGCCAGCTCGATCGCCAGCGGGAGCGACGGCAGATAGCGCCCGGCGTGCTGCGTGCATCGGTGATACTCTCCGCGCGTGTCTGAGGATCCAGTTGTCAGCAATCCGGACCTCTATCACGTCGTGACAGAGAACGACCGGGTGCGTGTCCTGGACTATTTCGACCGGCCGGGTGATCGGACCACTCCGCATCGTCATCCCGACAGCGTCATGTATACGCTGAGCTCGTTCCGTCGTCGTCTCATTGCAGGCGATCGTCAGCTCGAAGTCGAGATTGGGACAGGAACGACGAGCTGGCTTCCGGCGCAGGAGCATTCCGGCCAGAATATTGGTGACACCGACACGCATGTCATCTTCGTTGAGCTCAAGGAACCGGCGGACCGCGAACCTCCGGACGAGACGAAACTCGGTCCGACTCAAGGCTGACCGACGCCGCCGCCTTACGACCAGCGGGTCGTTCAGGCCACCTCGGAGGCTCGCTCGGCATCGGCCTACAGCTTCGCGGTGCGCGCATTGGCCGGCAGCACGCCTGATTCGACGCCGGCCACGCGCAGCTGGACGATCAGCAGCGCGCCGCCGCCCGGCAACCTGCTCACCAACGCTGGAGGCCAACAGCGACGGCATCCCCGATGGCTGGGGCTCCAAGACGAAGTTCACGCGGTCGACGCTGATCGCGCCCCATGGCGGTACCTACTCCGGTCGCCACTTCGCCAGCAACAACTCCGGCTGGAGCACATTCCAACAGGTGAACGTCAGCGCGGGGACCTCGTACGGTGCGATGTCCTCACCGGCGGCGAACATCGACGCGTCTCGTGCGTGAATCGGTACAAGGACTGACTTCGCGTGTCTCAGCGCTCTCGGGCACGCCGGCATCCTCGGTCTGTCCGAGAGGGTCATTCGAGTCGCCTCTGCGCCGGGGGGGTGTCGCAGCCCACTGTGCTGGGTGATCTGTCAAGCAACGGTAAAAATCTATCGTTGCATGAGCGCGTCCTCACCTCGGACGCTCTCAAGTGAGCTCTCGGTCGTGGTGCGTGACGAGGGTGCAGAGGTCTCGCGTCGCTGCGCTGCTGGACCGACGGTCTTATGCTTAATGGATGAGCCGCGTGCTCCGAACAAGCACAGGAGTTATCGGCGGAATATCCCTGTTGGGGCTGCTCGCTTCAGTCGCGAACGCGGCGCTGTTCTTGGTCCTCACCGAAACAACCGGCCCGCGGGCACCGTCGTGCGAGGCGACACGGCTGGTAATCACGCCTTCGCTCAGCAGGTCTCCCCGCTACCGACCTACTTTGTGGACCAGACCGCAGCCGATAGCGTGATCGGCACCGACGATACGAGGCTGGTGGTGGTCGGCCAACTTGTGGTGGACGCTCTGGGCAACGGGACGATCACGTTCGTCGTTCCGAGCCTTCCCCCCGGCCCATACTCCTTGATGGTGTATTGCCCTTCGTGCGCCCAGTACAGCGTCCCGCCAGGTCGGGTGATGGCGGCGGTTGCGGACTTCACGATCATCCCCGGTTCTCCGAACACTGCCACCCGTCCTCCTGAATCGCCTCTTTCGCCGATACTGCGAGTGGTCTTGGGAGTGGCCATTCTCATCGGTTCTGCCTTCAGTGCGCGCAGGATCTGGCTCCGCTCACCTGATCCACTACCGGCTGGCGGAGGGGTTTGACCAGCACAGCGCGGAGGTCGGTGAGCTCTACTCCACAGTGGAGTTTGTCGAGTGGCTCAAGCCCGAGCTGATGACCAGCGACTGAGCCAATCCTCGTGGCCCGTAGAGCCCCGCACTGCTCGCTTGCGCGTTCGCTAGCGGATTCCGGCGGAGCCCGTGGGACTAGACGCGATGGAAGCGGCGGGGAGCTGTGGCAGAGCTGTTCCCGGCACAGATAGACGGGACGGCGTCCGAGCGTGAGCTCGTCGTCACGCGAACCGTCAACGGCCCGGCACGCATCGTGTTCGCGGCGTGGACCAAGCCTGAGCTGCTCGAGCGCCGGCGGCTGGCCGTGATCCTCGCAATCTATGCGCTCATCTATTTGCTGATCATCGCCGACATAGTGTTGAAACCGCTTTAACGAGGTGCCCGGGAGCGTTACCACAACCCCTTTCAATCCTGCGTCGTTCTGTCGTCGTGCCTGCTCTCACCATCGTGCCGAGACGGAGGCCCTGTCACTGCGTGGGCGCGGCAGCAGGCCGCGGGCCCGTGAGAGCCGGGCCGGGCCAGGCTGGGGCGCACCGGCGTCGGCGGGCCCTGATGTGCCGCGATCGACGACCGACCCGGAGGCCATCAGTAGCGACAGCGCAAGCACCGACCCGGCGACGGCGACCATCAGCCACGTCGCGGCAGGGTCGAGCAGGTCGGCGACCGGCGCATGACTGGACCGGGGCATCCCATCGAGCTGGACCACGTGCGTCGTCATCGCCAGACCTCCGCGGGTGGTCGCAACGGTGCGACCGATGCCATCGAGTCTCGACGTCTGGGAAGCGCCGGGCGTCCGGGCGCACCCCTGAATCGGGTAGCCGGGATTCGAAGGACTTCGATCAGGGGGTGATCTTGATGGAGTCGACGATGGCCTGGAGCTCGGCCCGGTCAGCGGCAGTATTGGCTGGGAAGAAGGTCCTCTGGATCACGAGCGTCCGCCCGTTGACATCGAGCATGTCGAGAAGATCGGACTGGCCGGGGCCTTGGTTGTACCGCTGGCCACCATCCGGGTCCTCCCAAGATGAATACTGCCCTCCCTCGCACGTGCTGGCGTTCGAGAAGCCGGCGAACACGACATTCAGGGGAACCATCAGGTCGATCTGCTTGCCGTGGTAGCCGTCGATCGTGACGTCGACGGGTGTCACGATCTGACCATGTCGCTTCTGCCCCGCCAGCGCGGCGACCAGGTCATCGACCGTCGGGCTGACGGCGACGGCCGGGATCGAGATGGAATGGCACGGGTCTTGGTAGACCTTTGCGATGTCCCACACATCAACATCCATCCACGTGAGTGGGCTCGCATCGGACCCCTTGGTGATCGGCGGGCCGGCGGGCCGGGGCGTCTTCCAGCCGGCGGGCACCGTTAACGTGACGAAAGCGGGGTTTGAAACCAACGAACCTTCGTCAAAGGACATGCGATACGTTCCCGGCGTGACCTCGCCGTCCGGCAGCGAGGGAACTGGCGTGGGGCTCGGGATCGACGCCTCCGTCGGTGTCGGTGCTTCCGACGGGGTGGGTGCTTCCGTCGGGGTAGAAGATGCCGCCAGCGCCGACGGCCGCTGTTCGGCGACCCCCGAGCAGGCAGCCGCGACGACCAGGATGCCCATCGTGGCGAGCCATCGAGTCCATGCGCGCGTCTTCATCGGTCCTTCCTCCTTGAGGTGTCTCATACGGCGTCGGTCGTGCGTCAGCCGTCA
>JBBRXE010000068.1:0-8541 GCA_038248695.1 Candidatus Limnocylindria bacterium
AGAGATGCCAAGGCGGTCCCCGACTTGTCAGAAGTCGCTGCCAACCGCGTTGGACCGCTCGGGAGTTCCGTTTCGAGGCTATGAGTGGCAGACGTGAGCGTGGAGCCGGGGCCGACGCAGCTGCTCTCGCCGCTCCCGAGGCGTCTTAGGCTGATCAGGACGTCATATGACAAGTCGGGAGCCTGCGCGGGCTTGCAGACGCCCCGCATCGGTCGAGACCCGCCGAGAGTCCGTCGCCGACTTGTCAGAAGTCGCTGTCAACCGCGTTAGACCGCTCGGTAAGCCCGTCTCGAGGCTCTGGATGGCGCCGCTGAGCGTGGATCCAACTCATTGCCGTCGCAGCGGCCGTCACCGAAGGGTCTACCGCTGATCAGGACGTCATTTGATAAGTCGGGAGCCGCCCCGGACCCGATGCGGCCGGGACCCGATGCAGCCGGGACCCGATGCGCCGGGACCCGATCCACCCGCGCCCGATGCGCCCGCGCCCGATGCGCCCGCGCCCAAAGGGACGGTGACCGAAACGCGCGGCCAGCCAGGGCTGTTGCGCTACGCGTGCTTGACGACGATCCGTTCGATCACGTTGGCCGCATCCTCGCAGGCGTCGATCGCGTCTTCGAGCAGGCTGTAGACATCCTTCCACTTGATGATGTCGACCGCGTCCCGCCCGTTGGTGAACAGCTCTGCGATGGCGTGACGCACGATGCGGTCACCCTCGTTCTCGAGCCGATGCACCTCGATCCAGTACCGGGCGAGGTCCTTGAAGTCATGCAGATTATCGACGGCGCCCTGCAGCTGCTCGCATTGCTTGACGATGATCTCGGCCTGCTGGATGGCAACCGGGGTCGGCTCCTTGATGCCGTACAGGATGCAGGTGTCGGCGACCTCCTCGATCAGGTCGACGATGTCGTCGATGCGGCTGATCAGGACCGAGATGTCCTCGCGGTCGATGGGCGTGACGAAGGTCGCTTCCAGTTTGTGACCGATGTCGTGGCTGATCGTGTCGCCGGTGTGCTCGATGTCGCGCAGCTGGATGGCGAGCCTCTCGCGCTCACCGTAGTTGCGGAAGAACTGGTCGAGCAGCCGCGCCGCGGCGAGCATATTGGCGGCGTCGTCGGTGAACAGTTCGAAGAACTTCTCTTCGCGCGGGATGAAGGGGAGTCGCATGAGCCGATGGTACGCGATGCACCCCGCGTTCGTGCCGTGGTTCCCCGTGCCCTCGTCTCGATGCACGCTGCGTGCCGCGAACCGCTTCGGCTAGGCGCGGACGTCCGGCGCCGGCGGCTCGTTTGGACCGTCATCGGTGCGCTCCACGACGAGGGTGCACTTCGTGGCCAGCGCCGCGACGGCGCCGATCGCCGCGATGACCGGCAACAGGGCGGCGCCTACCACGCCGAGCGTCAGCGGCACCTCGAGCAGCGTCCTGCCCTCCTCGTTCTTGATCGTCAGACGTCGCACGTTGCCTTCGTGCACCAGCTCCTTGAACTTCTCGATGAGCTGCGCACCGTTGAGCGAGAACTCCTCGGTGCGACCTTCCGTGTCTGCCATGGCCGTGCTCCCTGCGTGATCCATCATCCTAAACGTCATGCGTGAGCAGGACGAGTGGCCCATCCGAGATCTGCAGCGGTGACATCGGTGCCGGGTTGCCTGGTAGGTTGGAGGGCCGTGTGGGATTCCGGCCCCCGCTCACGATACGCGAATGGGCCGACGCGCTGGCTTACTACGTCGGATAGTCAACGCCTCCTTGCCGGCGTGCTCAGCCAAGAGCAATGGCGCGTGATGGCGGCGGTCGCGGGAGACTCCAATGCAAGGGCCGCGATCGTGCATTACGTGGTTGACGCGCTGGTCGGTGCCTCGGGGTCAGGACAGCTGCAGCAGTCGTCGAAGGTCCGTGACGGCATCGACGAGCGGATCGGGCAGGTACGCAGAGGCATCTGAGAGCTCGCGGCTGTGCCTTCCCCCTACTGCGATCAGCAGGTGGGGATGCCGGTCGCGGAGAGCTGCCACTACTGCCGCCGCACCCGCGACGTCTTCGGCCGTCGGGACGCCGATGACAGCCGCTCGGGCATGCGCCTGTTGGACGGCAGTGACCCATGATCTGATTGGGACATCCGGCCCGAGGTAGGTCGCGCTTATCCCATTGCGGCGAAGGGCTGTGGCGAACCCCAGGGCAGGCAGCTCATGGCGGGAGCCGGGAGGAAGCCCCACCAGCACCGCCGCATCGCCGGCTCCTGCGCTTCCGGCCGCGTCAAAGGCCATCCCGAGTCGTCGTAATGCCCCGGCGCTGGCGGCATGCTCACCCGCGACGTCGACCTCGCCGCGCGCCCAGGCGTCGCCGAGTGCCACGAGGGCTGGATAGAGATGGTCGTCGACCATTCGCTCGAAGCTTCCCATCGCGAAGATGTCGTCCAGCGCGCGTTCGAGGGCCGGCCCGTCGATCCGGGCGGCGGCCTCCACCAGACGTCTGGATCGCTCGGTCGGCGGTGGCGGGTCGATGGGTTGCGCAGCCACCGCCGGCAGGGGGAAGTCTCTGGCATGCGTGGAATTGATGTTCGCCGCAGCCTGTCGCGGCGACCATCCGTCCGCCACCAGGGTGCGCATCGCTCGGAGACGCCCGATGGCGGCATCGTCATAGATCCGATATCCCGCCTCAGTGCGTAAGGGCGCCACGATGCCGTACCGGCGCTCCCAGGCGCGCAGCAGGGCGACGTTGACCCCCGTCCGTTGTGCGGCGTCTTTGATCGTGTACATGCTGCGTCGAAGCATACCATGGACAAACAGTTGACAACGCCGTGCCGAGGAGCTTATGCTCTCGCCATGACTGAACAAACCCTAGACACATATGAGCCCGACCTGGACCTCATCGCTAGAATCCGGGATGGCGACGCGAGCTCGCTTGGCGCTCTCTACGATCGCCACAGTTCCATTGCATTTCGCATCGCCCTGTCCATCGTCCACGATCGCGGTCGGGCGGAGGACGTCGTGCAGGAGGCGTTCCTCTCGGTCTGGCGCAAGGGCGGTTCCTTCACACCCGGTCGCGGCAACGTCAGGTCGTGGCTGATCGGCATCGTGCGCAACCGTGCGATCGACACGCTTCGCGCCCGGCGTGAGTCCGACGTGGACGATGAGGCAACCCTGCAATCGCTCCCGGACGCAGGACCGAGTGTGGTGGACCAGGTGGTCGCGAAACTCGAAGGCGAGACCGTCCGATCGGCGCTTCGTAAGCTGTCGCGCCAACAGCGACGGGCGATTGCCATCGCCTATTACGAATCGCGTTCGCACGCTGAGATCGCGACAATCACCGGGCTCCCCCTGGGCACCGTCCACGGGCGCATTCGACTCGGGCTACGGCATCTCAGGACGCACCTGCTCGCTTCAGGCGTCGCGCTGTCGAGCGACGATGCTGCGGCAGTCGGTGCGATCAAGGCCGCGGTGCCGCAGACCCCGCAGCATCGCGGAGCCTGAGCACCCGTGTTTCACGTTCATTGCCTGCTGCTGCCAGAGTCCTCAGGGGTCAGGTGGGGGATCCGTCGCCCGCGACAGATCCACGACGAGATCCCACAGACGTCGGCGGTCAGCCTCTCGCAGACGCGTCAGAGGGACACGGTCGAAAGGCCGGGGACGGCGGTCCAGGAAGAGGCCACCGCTCAGCGCAGCGGCTTCGGATGCGGCGGCCAGCCAGACGAGCGTGTCGACTCCTTCGCTCGGCGTCCGGAGGATCGGCCCCAGCAGCCGATGGAATCCCGGCAACGACTCCGCGAGCCCGGGCGTATCCGCCCAACCGGGATGCATTGCGTTGAAGGTGATACGCGCCGGCCCCAACCTGCGCGCCCATTCGCGTACCAGTGCCACCTGCGCGCGCTTGGCTCGAGCGTAGGCGCGGGTTCCGGAATAGGGCTCGGCGCGCGATTGCAGGTCGTACAGATCCAGCCGTTGTCCGTACATGCCACCCGACGTGACCGCAATGACCCGAGCGCCCTCGGACTGCTGAAGAATCGGCAGCAGGCCGGAGATAAGGGCGAAGGGGCCGACCACGAGCGTCGCGAACATCGCTTCGATGCCGTCCGGGCCAACGGTCCGCGTCGGAAAGATTGCCCCCGCATTGTCCACCACTACATCCAGCCGGGGCTCGCTGGCACGGATCGTGGCAACTGCTTCTGCGATGGAACGGAGCGATCCCATGTCGGCCACGACCGTGGGGAAGCGGTCAACACCGTGTCGGGACACCAGCGCATCGCGCACGGCGGCCAGGCGTTCCTCACTTCGCCCAACGAGGATCACGCGCGCCCCGAGCGCGGCGAGCTCATCGGTCGCCGCACGGCCGAGGCCGGACGTCGGACCCGTCACCAGGACGGTTCTGCCGTCGAGCGCGCCGGGCGCCGGCGTGGACCAGGCATACAGCCAACGCCGAACGGCGTATCCAACTCGGGAGAAGCTGCCGACCACGGTCAGCTCCAGCCCTTGGTCCACAAGCGAGCGCCAGCTCATCGCCACCCTTGCTGCTTCCGTAGGGGCCAACGACCCACCTTGCGCAAATATGATGGATTCAATCCTGGATCGGAGCCACACATGACCAAACTCACTGAGACGATCGAGACGACGCTGTCGATCGAAGCCGCATTTGCCTATCTTGCCGACTTCGCGAATTCGCAGGAATGGGATCCCGGCGTAGCGACGGCCGAACGGATCGGGAACGAGCCGATCGGAGTGGGAACCAGCTACCGCTTGGGGGTACGTGTCGGCAACCGGGTCAGGCCGATGGAATACACCGTCTCGACCTTTGATCCACTGCGGCGTGTCGTCCTCGTCGGTTCCGGTTCAGGCGTCTCGGCTGTGGACACTATCGACTTTGCTCGAACGCCGACCGGCACCCGGGTCGACTACACCGCCGATATCACTCTGCAAGGTGTCATGCGGCTCGTCCAGCCATTCATCGGCGGAACCTTTGCCAAGATCGCCCAGGACGCCGCCGGCGGGATCCAGCACCAACTCGACGCGCGGGCATCCGACACTGCGTCGGACCGACCGTGAGAGTCGCTGTCGTCGGATCCGGCGTGGGCGGCTTGACCGCGGCGTACGCCATGCGCCGGGACCACGAGGTTCGGCTCTTCGAGCGTGAGCCAGCAGTCGGTGGCCACGTGAAGACCGTGACCGTTGATGCCGACGCTGGGCCGGTGACCGTCGATACGGGATTCATCGTGTACAACGAGCACACCTATCCGGCGTTCGTTGGGTTGCTCGCCGAGCTCGGCGTCGCCACACAGGCGAGCGACATGTCCCTCGGCTCTGCGTGTCGTTCCTGCGGTGTGGAGTTCAGCTCTCGCGGACTTCGCGGCTACTTCGCGCGGCCGGAGGCGGTGGCCCGGCCGGGCCACTGGCGGATGATGGCGGACATCCTGCGGTTCTACCGGGACGCACGGCGAATACTGGACGGCGCGGGGTCTCCGCGGGCGACATTGCGGGAGTATCTCGTCGATGGAGGGTTCGGACCGCACTTCCGGAATCACTTCCTGCTCCCGGTCACTGGTGCGATCTGGTCGAGCGCGGCGAATCGTATCGGCGACTTTCCGGTTGAGTACCTCTTGCGCTTCCTCGACAATCACGGGCTCATTGGGCGTGGGAAGGCGCTCCCCTGGCGGACGATCCAGGGCGGATCGATCGCGTATGTCGACCGCCTAGTTGGGGCGTTACCGGCCGGGACGGTCCGGTCAGGCGATGGCGTGGTCAACGTGATTCGCGATGCGCATGGTGTCATCGTTCGCACTCGCTCCGGGCTCAGCGAGCGATTCGATGCCGTGGTGATGGCAACACACGCCGACGATGCGCTGGGCGTCCTGCACGACGCGGACGCGCGGGAACGTGCCGCCCTCGAGGCCTTCGCCTATTCGTCGAACCAGGTGGTTCTCCACACTGACACCCGGCTACTCCCCAGGCAGCCGGCGGCGTGGGCCTCCTGGAACGTCGACCAGCTGGACTGTGGGCGGCCAGGCGAGGCCCTCACCATGACCTATCACATGAATCGGCTGCAATCGATTCCCGGGCCGGTCCAGTACAGCGTGTCCATCAATCCGGGCGAACGGCTGGATGCGAAGCAGATCATCTCGGAGCGCACGATGCGTCACCCGATGTACACCTTCCGGACGCTTGAGGGCCAGGCGGCGATACAGCGCCTCCAGGGCCACAGGAACACGTACTTCGCAGGTGCACACCTCGGCTTCGGCTTTCACGAGGACGGCTGTCGATCAGGCTTCGCGGTGGCCGATCTGCTTGCCCCGGCCGTACAGGAGCGAGCGGCGTGAGGTCTCATCTCCTCGAGGGTATCGTCCGACACCGCCGGACCCGCCCATTCACCTATGCCTTTGAGCACAAGGTCTTCTACTTCGCGCTTGACCTGGGCGAGCTCGACGCCGTCGCGCGCCTCCGACTGGTCAGTCGGAACCGGCGCAATTTCTTCACCTTCCGCGACGATGACCATCTCGATCCGCCAGCGGCCGATCTCAATGCGTCGATATCAGAGCATGTCCGGAGCACGGGATTCGATCCCGAGGGCTGGCGCATCACGCTCATCACCAACCTGCGCGTCATCGGATACGTGTTCAATCCCGCAAGCTTCTACCTTTGCCGGGACCGATCCGGCGCGCTGCAGGTCGTGGTCGTCGAGGTGCACAACACTCACGGTGAGCGACATCAGTACACCCTCCGTCCGGATGATGCGGGCGAGCACTTCGTCGCCTCGATGGATAAGGCGTTCTACGTCTCCCCGTTCATCGCCGCGGCGGGACGGTACGCGGTCAGCGTCCGGGATGAGGCATCGCGCATGCGGATCACGATCAACGAGCAGGAGGAGGGGACGCTCCTCCTCCACACGAGCCTCGACCTGGCTCGCCGCCGCCTCACCGATCGAACCATGGCTCGCATGCTCGTCCGCTATCCATTGGGCCCGCATCGCACGATCGGCATGATTCATTGGCACGCGCTGCAGCTGTGGCGGCGCGGCCTCCGCATGTACCGCCACCGGGCCGTCGCCCGATGAGCAGGCGAATCACGACCCTGCCGCGCCGCTCAATCGGCGACTCGATCCTTGTCGGGCTGGCCGAGCGAATCATCATGGCGACGGCCGCGAACATTCGTGTCGGACACCTGACGGTCGTCCTCCCCGATCGATCGCGGCAGACGTTCGGCGATCGCACCTCTGGCATGGGAGCGGAAATCCGGATCCATGACCGGCAGGCGTTCCCGCGGCTTCTCCTGGGCGGGGAGATCGGTGCGGGCGAGGCGTACATTGACGATCTGTGGTCGTCACCAGACCTCGCAACGCTCCTTCATTGGGCGGCACTGAACCGCGATGTGCTTGCGTTGCGGGGCGGCTGGTTCCGAGTGCCGGCTCGATTGCGCACGACGTTGGCGCACCGGATGCGCCGAAACACGCCGCGACAGAGCCGCAGGAACATCGCGGCCCACTACGATCTGGGGAACGACTTCTATCGGCTCTTCCTCGACGAGACCATGACCTATTCCAGCGCGGTGTTCACCTCACCGCGCCAATCGCTAGCGGATGCTCAGCGCACCAAGTACCAACGCATCGCCGATGGGGCCGGTCTCACCAAGGGCATGCACGTCCTCGAAATCGGTTCAGGCTGGGGCGGGTTCGCCCTGTATGCGGCCGGCGAGCTCGGCTGCCGCGTGACCTCGATCACGATCTCCCGAGAGCAGCACGACCTGGCGCGGCAGCGGGTCCGAGAGGCCGGCCTCGAGGCGCTGGTCGACATCCAGCTGCGGGACTATCGCGAGATCAGCGGCACCTACGACGCCATCGTGTCGATCGAGATGCTGGAAGCCGTAGGGGACGAGTACTACCGCGCCTTCTTCAGCGCCTGCGACAACGCGCTGGCCGCCGGAGGACGACTGAGCCTCCAATCGATCACCGTCCCTGACGCCGGCTACGAGGGACAGCGACGCGGCGTCAACTGGATCCAGACGTACATCTTCCCGGGCGGCCTCTGTCCATCACTGGCGGTCATCGAGAGGGCGACGCATGACACGCGACTTCTGATCACTCAGGTGACCGATATTGGCGCCGACTACGTTCGCACCCTGCGGGCATGGCGGCTGCGCTTCATCGAGCAGGCCGATGCCGTGCTGGCGATGGGATTCGACGATCGGTTCGTCCGGATGTGGGAGTACTACCTGGCCCTCTGCGAGGCAGGATTCGCGACCGGTGCGACCCAGGACCTCCAGATCATCTTCCGGAAGCGATCCGTCCTCGCATGACCCGGCGAACTGACAATCGCCGCGCGCCCGTCGGCGATCAGGGCTTGGCGCTGGGACGAATGAGGCGGTGGTACAGGCCGAACAGGATGAACGTTGGCGGCCACTGGCCGACAAAGAGCCTGCGGCTCCGATCTTCCGGACTGTGTGTTGTCAGAGAGGGCCGTGTGGGATTCGAACCCACGACACGAGGATTAAAAGTCCCCTGCTCTAACCACTGAGCTAACGGCCCCTCGCGAACGGCGGCGGGCTCAGTATGGGGCCCAACCATGACCG
>JBBRXE010000069.1:0-8524 GCA_038248695.1 Candidatus Limnocylindria bacterium
GTCACTGGTGTATGGCGGCGGCACCACCAGGAGCATCTCGTCACGCTCGAGCACGAACCACTGGCTCTCGGCAGGTGCCGTGCGAACACGCGAAACGCTCAGCAACTCCTCGACGTTGAGCACATCGCTGAGGCGCTGACCCCCGATTTCGACCCAGCCATCGACGGTGCTCTCGGCGGTGAAGATGCGTACTGGTTCCAAGTGGTCTGGTTCTGCATGCGCGGTCGCCGCCGATTCCACTTTCTCAGGGTCCTTGCTCTTCCAGAACACATAACCTCCGTTGGTGCGCTTCGCCTCCGGACAGGCAGGCTCTGTGCCATGGTCGCGTAACGGCCACGGATCGCGTGGCTGCGCCATGGCTGGTCGTCTCGCGGGTATCAGCGACCATATGTGAGCGGAAGGATCTCGTCGACCATGAGCTGATGGATTGCATCGGCCTGCTCGAAGACAACCGAGTGGCCGGCATCCGCATACGTGATCATCTCCTTGTGCGGTGCGACGAGCTGCGCGAACCACTCGTGGGAGAGTTGACGCCGCCCGCGCAGCTCGTGTTCCCCATCCAGGATCCAGACCGGGACGCCGAGCTGGCGCGCATCGGTGCGCAAGCCAATGCTCTGCAGTTGCGGGTACATCAGGCTGAAGGTGTCGACCAGCCCGCGAATGACGTTCGCCTTGTGTCCATGTCCCGAGAGATGACATTGGCTGGGGCGGAAGGATTCGAACCTTCGATCTCCTGATCCAGAGTCAGGCGCCTTACCGCTTGGCCACACCCCAGCGTGAGTGCCCAAAGATTCTACCAAAGGACCGATGCGAGCTCGAAACGAGGGCTCCGTCATGGTCCGTTTGGCTCTTCGCGTTCGGCACGCCGGATGTCGCAGGTTGGCCGCCAAGGAGGGTCGGGTCGCCATTCTCACAAGGGTGTGAACCGAGGCCACCTCTCGAGCCGACCCTCACAAGAATGCGCGCCGGCGCGGGCGTCTCCGCGCACCGGGTGTGATTCACGAGTGCATGGCAGGTGGGCTGGTGCCGCACTTACATTCTTCAGTGAATAGCCCCAGGCGCGACGGCTACGCCACCATCCCCCCGCCACGCACCGGAATGGCGACCGCGGCCAGGAACGGGAAAACGGTCACGCCGGCAAAGGCGACGCCGTAGCCGAAGGCTCCCCGCCGGGCTGGCGGATGACGATTGGTCGCCACGGTCGTCGCCACAAGCACGACGTGCCGATAGCGACGGTCACCGCCTCCGACGCTCGGACAGGCGACGTTCAGGCGTTCTTCAGCGCCAGGGCATTGACGGCCGGAACCGGCCGGCTCATGCCCTTCAGCGTCAGCGGGTCGACCTCCTCGACCTCGATCAGCCCCTCGACCATGGCATACGCACGCTGCGTGATCAGGATCTGTCCGGGTGCCGCGCCGCTGCTCAGGCGCGAGGCCATGATCACCACGTTGCCAATGGCGCCATAGTCGTAGCGTCCTTCAAAGCCGATGCGGCCCAGGGTTGCATAGCCGACCGCGATGCCCACGCCCAGGCCCAGCTCATAGCCACGCTTGCGCCAACCCGCAGCCAACGGCTGGAACCGCTCGCGAACCGTGAGTGCCATGCGCACCGCGCGCTCCACGTGATCGGGCTGCGGGACCGGATCATTGAAGAAGGTCATCACCCCGTCGCCGGCAAAGTGCTCGAGGGTCCCCTCGTGCTCCAGGATCGCCTCGCCGATCAACCGGTGATAGTCGCCCAGCACCCCGAACAGCTCCTCCGGCTCCGCCTGCTCGGCGAACGTGGTGAAGCCGCGCAGGTCGCAGAAGACCGCCGTGATCTGGCGTCGATGCCCGCCGAGCAGCTGCTCGCCCTCCGGGGACGAGATGAGCGCCGAGATCTGCGGCGACAGGAATCGACTGAGCTCGGTCTTCTGTCGCTCGATGGTGGCGTTCAGCGACGTCTGCTTCGCGAGGTACTGCCGCTCGAGATCGCGCATCCGCTTCGCGCTCAATGAAGCGTTGATGCGGGCGCGCAGGACGGTTGGCTCAATGGGCTTGACGAGGTAGTCTGTCGCGCCCAACTCGATGCATCGGACGACGCTCTCGAGCTCCTCGACCCCGGAGACGATGATGACCGGGATGTGGCGGATCGCCCCGTCGTCTTTCATCGCCGCCAGCGTCTGGTAGCCGTCCAGCTCCGGCATCAGGACGTCGAGCAGCACGACGTCGATGGCGCCCGGTCGCGCCCGCAGCAGATCCAGCGCGGCGACCCCATTCTCGGCCTGCAGCACTTCCAGGCCCAGTGCCTCGAGCTGCCGGACCAGGACCATCCGGTTGACGAGGCTGTCGTCCACGACCAGGGCGATGCCGTTGCTCACGACGCCCGATCCATCCATGCGTGCAGCGCCTGGAGCGTCGCCTCCCATTCCGCGGCGAGCCCGGCAAGATCGTCCGCAGCGCCGTCCAGCGCATCCTCCCGCCCAGCGATCTCGAGGCGTCGCGCACGCGCCGCAAGGCGTTGGGCGCCGACGGTGGCGCTACTCGACTTCAGGGTGTGCGCCGGCCGGACCATCGTGGCGGCATCGTGCGCCTCCGCCGCGGCCTGGATCTCGGCGATCTGGCGCGGCGCGTCGCCGAGATAGGTATCGACCAGGTCGACGACGAATGCGCCGTCGCCTCCGACCGAGGCCGCCAGATCGGCCAGGGCAACGTCATCGAAGAGGGGGGGCTCAGGCTCGGGCACGTGGTTTCCTCTTGCGCGTGGACCGGGGTCGCGTGGCCGGCACTCCCATCGGTGTGCGCTCGAGGGCCGCCGCGAGCTCAGGGGGACGGATCGGCTTGCTCAGGTAATCGTTCATGCCGGCGTCGATGCACGCCTCGCGGTCGCCGGCCATGGCGTTGGCGGTCATGGCCACGATCCACAGCGGCCGCTTCGGCCACGTGGCGCGGATCTGACGCGTCGCTCCCAGTCCGTCCAGCTCCGGCATCTGAACGTCCATCAGTACCAGGTCGAATGGGTCGTGCTCGAGCGCCGCGATGGCCTGCAGCCCATCGCCCGCGACCTGCGCCGTGTAGCCGAGCTGAGCAAGCAGCCGGAGTGCGAGCTTCTGGTTCACAGGGTTGTCCTCGGCGAGCAGGATCCGGAGCGGATGGCGCTCGGAAAGCGGGCTGTAACTCTTGGTCGCAACCTTGGCTGGCGTCGGCGCGGCCGGCACCGCCCCAAGCAGGACGGTTGCGATCGTATCGTGTAGCGCCGAGGGCTTGACAGGTTTCGCGAGCCAGGCGGCAACCGGACCACCCTCACGGTCGCGCATGCCGACCGATGACAGGATCACCAGCGGCGTGTGTGTGCGATGCGCCGCGTCATCGACCGCGTGTGTGTGGTCGGCAAGCTCGACGCCGTCGAGCTCGGGCATCAGCAGGTCAAACAGCGCGATGTCGAACCGCTCACCCTTCTCGAGCCATGCGAGCGCCTGCAGCGGTGAGCCGGTCTCGCGCGGCACCATCCCCCAGCGAGCGGTTTGGGCTACGAGGATCCGACGGTTCGTCGCGTTGTCGTCGACGATCAGCACGGTTCGTCCGCTCAGATCGGCTTCGATGCGCTCCGGCCGCGCGGGCGCGACCGCATCGGCCGCGGCCAGTGTCATGTGGATGGTCAGGTGAAATACGCTGCCTTCGCCCGGCACACCCTGGCTCTCGACCGTCAAGGTCCCGTCCATCAGCTCTGCCAGCCGACGGCTGATGGCGAGGCCCAGCCCGGTACCGCCATACCGCCGCGCGATCGACGCATCGGCCTGGCTGAAGGACTGGAAGAGCCGATCCAAGGCCGACGCCGGAATGCCGATGCCCGTGTCGCGAATGTCGACGCGGATCTCCCAGCGGCCGAGGCCACCGCGCTTCGCAGGCTCGAGCTGGCTGCCGCTGACGGTGACGACCACCTCACCGCGTTCGGTGAACTTCACCGCGTTCGAGAGCAGGTTCAGCAGCATCTGACGGAGCCGGCCGGCATCGCCCACCAGCGTGGCCGGCAGCTCGCCGTCCACGGCGTACGCCAGCTCCAGTCCCTTCTTGGCGGCGGCAGGAGCAATGATGTCGAGCGACACCTCGATGACGTCGCGCAGGTTGAACGGCGCGTTCTCCAGGTCCACGCGCCCGGCCTCGATCTTCGAGAAGTCGAGGACGTCGTTGATGATCGTCAGCAGCGCGTCGCCCGAGGTGCGGATGGTCTCGGCGAAGTCGCGCTGCTCGTCGTCGAGCGGCGTGTCCGTCAGCAGCCCGCTCATGCCGATGATCGCGTTGAGCGGCGTGCGGATCTCATGACTCATGGCCGCCAGGAAGCTGCTCTTTGCCTCGTTGGCCTGCTCGGCGACCTCGCGTGAATCCTGCGCCTCCGCGAACAGCCTCGCGTTCTGCAGGGCAATGGCAGCCTGCTGGGAAAGACCGATGAGGAAGCTCAGGTCCGCGCCACTGAACGGCCGGCCGCCATGGCTGCGCCAGACCGCCAGGATGCCGGCCACCTCGCCGCGCACCACCAGTGGCGCGGCCATGAGGCGATCCTCCTCGTCCTGGGCCGTCCCCTCGATCGTCTGCCCGCGCGAGTCCTCCCAGGGATGGTTGACGGCCTCGGCTTCGCCTTTGGCCACGACATCGCCGATGATTCCTGCGCCACGAACCACCGGTGAGGCTCGCAGCTGCTCAGCGATATCGCCGGAGGCCACCACGGCACGGTACGTGTCGCCATCGTCGCGGTCGGGCAGGTAGACCGCGGCATTGTCGGCCTCCAGCAGGCGCATGGCGCGGTCGGCGATGACGTCCAGCACGGCCGAGAGGTCGAGCGTCGCCGAGATCTCACGGCCAACGTCGGCCAGCCCGGCCATCTCATCGGCCCGGCGCCGCGCCTCGTCGTAGAGACGGGCGTTCTGGACCGCCACGCCCACGTTCGCGGCGATGGTCGACAGCAGGCGCGCATCCGCCTCGCCAAAGCGCCCCTCCGTCTTGCTCTGCACGCTGATGACGCCGATGGCACGCTCGCCGCTGAAGATCGGCACGCCAAGATACGACCGCACGACGGTACCGATCCCCCGCTCGCCAAGCGCCTTCCAATCCGCCTCCCGGTTCACGAGCAGCGGCTCACGCCGCTCCATGACGCGCCAGGTGAGCCCCTCCCCGGGCGCAACCGGAGCCTCGACCTTGCGGCGCCGATCCTCGATGAAATATGGGAACTCGACCAGTCCGCTCTCCTCGTCCAGGAGCGCCACGTATGCGATGTCCGCATCGAATGCGTCGCGCGTCTTCTCGCCCACGAGCGCCAGCAGTGGATCCACCTCGAGCCGCGCGGTAAGGGCTTCGCCGACACTGTTGATGGTCGCCAGCTCCGCGACGCGCTGGCGCGTCTCGTCGATCAGCCGTCCCGTCCGCAGTGCGACGCTCAAGCTCGCGGCGATCGTCGTCAGCAGCGAGACATCGGCCTCGTTGAACGCCTCCTCGCGGTCGAGGTTCTGAAGCGAGATGACTCCCAGTATCTCCTCGCCGACGAGCAGCGGCGCGAAGATGGCGGACCTCGCTGGCTCGCCGATGAGCTGCGTCGCCTGCCCCAGCTCGCGTCCCACCGCCCGCAGGTCAGCGGCGATGAGCAGTGGCTGCCGCGTCTCGATGACGTGCTTGCGGAATCCGGTGACCGGCCGCCTCTCGGCCGGGAATCTGAGCCCCCGTTCGATGGTGAGTGGAAAGTCCAGCATGCCTGTTTCCAGATCGATCACCGCAATGTCGACGACCTGCGTGTCGAACACATCGCTGGCCCGCTCGCCGACCAGCTCATACATCGCCTCAACGTCGAGACGGGCCGCCAGCCCGCGCTGCACGCTGTTGACGATGGCAAGCTCGGCGGCGCGACGGTCGGTCTCGCCCAGCAGCCGCCGCGTCTCGTCGAACAGGCGTGCATTCTCGAGCGCCACGCTGAGGCTCGCGGCGAGGGTCATCAGCAGGCGAACATCCGATTCGGAGAAGGCATCTTCGCGGTCGAGGTTCTGGAGGGAAATGACGCCGCGAGCCGTGTCGCCGACGATCAATGGGACCCACAGGCCGGCCTTCGCCTCCTCACCCATCACCTGCAGCTCCCACCCGCTTTCGCGAGCGTGGGCGCGGATGTCACGGTTGATGAGCAGCGGCTGGCGCGAAACCATGACCTCGTGGCCGATGCCGACGCCCGCGGCCATGGCACGTTCCCTGGCGGCCATGCGCGCGCCGCGCTCGACGGTGTAGGGATAGTGGATGAGATCCGTCGCGGGGTCGACGATGCCGATGTCGACGACCTGTGCATCGAAGATGTCGCGGATCTTGTCGCCGACCAGGTCATACATCGCCTGCATATCCAGGTTCTGAGCGAGTCCCTGCTGGACGCTGTTAACGACGGCCAGCTCGGCGGCGCGCTCGTCCGCCTCGGCGAGCAGCCGTTTCGTCTCGTCGAAGAGGCGCGCGTTCTCGAGGGCCACGCCCATGCTGGAGGCGAGTGTGCCGACGACTCGTTCGTCGCTTTCGGAGAAGGCATTTGGTGCGTCGTTCCCGATCACCATCACCCCGATGGCGGACGGACCCGCCATGATCGGCACCCCCAGCCACGACTCGCTCGGCGAGACGATATCGCCCTCCTCGTACGTCCCAAGGTAGCCGCCGTCCGCAGTCTGCTCTGCGCTGCTGCCGAATCGCAGCGCCTTGCGATCGCGAATGACCTTCGACGCGAGCCCATCGCCGAGTGGCACCGGTTCGGCGCGGACGCGACGGCCGTGATCGATCTCGTACGGGAAGCTGATCAGGTTGGACCGTGCGTCGTGGATGCCGATATAGAGGTCCCCGGTGTCGAACATCCGCGCCAGCCGGTCGCCGACGACTTCGATCACGGCGTTGAATTCGAGCTGCCGTCCGAGCGCCGCACCAATCTCGTTGATGACCGCCAGCTCCATGGTGCGCTGCCGCGTCTCCTCGATGGCCCGCGCTCGGGTCAGCGCCGTCGCGATGTGCTGCGCCACGAAGGTCAGCACCTCGAGATCGTCCGGGCGATATCGCCGATCCTCGCGATAGGTCTGCACCGCAACAATGCCCAGCGTTCGACCGTCGGCGATGAGCGGGGCCGCAAGCCATTCGATGGATTCCGCACCGGTCGGAACGATCTCGCCCGCCGCGGCGAGCCGCTCCGTCATCGGGAAATCGAGCATCGCCGAACGCCCGGTCCGCAGGACATACGCGGTCACGCCGGCGGCATTCTCACCACCGAACGGGATCCATGCCCGTGGATCTGGCCAGTCGTCGTCGGCCGAGTCGCGGGCGTACGGGTAGCTGATCAGCCGGCGCTGGTCGTCGTACAGCGCGATGTAGAAGTTCTCGGCATACATCAGCTCCCCGACGATGCCGTGGATCGCCGCATAGAACGACGGCATGTCATCGGCGGTGCTGGCGGTCTCGGCGATGCGATACAACGCCGTCTGCACGCGCTCGGACCGCTCTTGTTCCGCCTCGCGTGCCTCGAGCTCGGCGATCCGGCGCTGGGCAGCCTCGAGCTCGGAAGACAGGGCTGTTCGGTTCCCCGCACCGCGTGTGGACACGTCGCCTCCTCGGGCCAAGGCGTTGCGGCTGCCGGGCGGCTGCCGCGCGGCTATTCTGCCCTGCCTGCCTGCTCGCGTCGATATGCGATGCCGCAGTCGCGTGCTCGAGCACGTCAGCGACCAGCAAGACCGATGCAAGCCGGGCCGCCAGATGGCCGTCGGGACGCACCGGGATCGACAGGCCGCGCCATTGGTACAGGTGGCTCATAGGCCGGACGGGCGGCTGATATTGCGGGCCCTCTGCAGCTACCGTCTGGAGGCTGGGCACACCACCGACCGCCTCATGGAGCGAATGGACCGATGCAACAGAGTATCCAGGCTGGCGAATGGCGTCGCTTCGGCCACGGCGGACCGCCCGAGCCGTGGGAGCACGGAGCCCAGCGCAACCTGGACCGGCTCTCGACTTCGTACTTCCTGGACGTGATGGAGTCGCGCGGCGCGATCCTGGCGATGCCCACCACCGACCGGGAGCTGCGCCTGCAGATCGAGGAGCTTTTCACCACCGCCACCCGCCACAAGCACGAAATCGACTACACGTTGCGCCACTGGGCGACGCCGGTCGAACGCGCTCGCGTCGAGGACCGGCTCGGCTCGCTGATGCGCATCAGCCGCCGGCTACGCTCAATGCTCGACTACGGCCCAGCCGGCCCCCACGCCACGCCGCGGTCATTCCCGGCTGCCTGACTCCTCCGCCCAGCGGTACACCCGCTGGCGCGCCGCCTCGAGATATGCCGCGGCCGACGGCCAGGTGACCCAACTCGGCGCCGCGTATTCGACCGGCTCCTCGGCGATGGCGTCGCCGCCTCCGAGCAGGATGGCTCGACGTCCGGCGGCCTCGGCCAGTCGACGGTCGGCCGTCAGCAGACGGGCATCCGCGGTCTGCGCCAGGGCGAGGTAGGTCGCGTCGTAGGCCGTCAGCCGATGACGTTCCACGAGGTCGACGAC
>JBBRXE010000070.1:0-8459 GCA_038248695.1 Candidatus Limnocylindria bacterium
AATCGCTTGGCCATCTGCTGAGCACGCATCGAGCCGTCGCCCGCGTCTCGATCGCCGCCATCGTCCTCTCGTTCGTCTTCGCGATCTCCCAGCAGGGAGTCAGTCGCGCCGACCCAGAACTTGTTGCCGCACCACCGCGCTCGATCCTTCCCGCCAACATCGGGGTAGGGGTTGCAACCGACGCAGCGGTCACCCTGTCGTTCACCCGCCCGGTCGACCGCGCCTCCGTGGAGGCCGGCCTGTCGGTCATCCCTGATGCGGCCGTGACCTTTGGCTGGAGCACCGACAACCGGAGCGTCCGGCTCGTGCCACAGCGGCATTGGTTGACCGATGAGCGCTATCTGCTGATCCTCTCGTCCACTGTCCGCTACCAGGACGGCACTGGCGCCGATAGCGCACAGCGACTGAGCTTCACCACCCAAACCGCGCCGACCGTCAGCGATTTTCGGCTGCAGTACGTGCCCGAGGACCCGGCCGGGCTGAACCCCGTTCGCGTCGACGGCCTCGCCGAGTACGCGCCGCGTGCCAACGGCGTGGTGGCGGAGACCCTCGAGGACCGACTGCGCAACGCCGCCTCGCGCGCGGTCACCAGGGATACCGCTGCCGAGGTGAGCGCGCACACCGCGGTCTCGATCGAGTTCACCGCCCCCATGAACACCGCTGACGTCGCCGACCGCTTTGTCATAAGCCCGCGCATTCGGGGTGATCTGAGCTGGCGCGGACGCACGCTGCTCTTCACGCCGTCACAGCCACTCGAGCCGGGGGCTCGCTACGCGATCAGCCTGGCCGGTGTCCACGACCGGCTCGGTAATCCGCTTGGTGGCGACTCGAGCTTCTCGTTCACAACCATTACGGCCGGCCAGCCCATCAAGGTCCTCCCCAAGTCGAATGCCGGCAACATCACGTCGGGGGACGTCGGGGTCTGGTTCTCACAGCCGATGGCCGCCGAACTCACCGGCGATGCGTTCAGCCTGACCGATCTCACGTCCAAGGCGAAGGTCTCTGGCAAGGTCAGCTGGAATGACGCGAAGACGCAGCTCAGCTTCAAGCCCACGAAAGCACTGTCCAAGGGTCATTCCTTCCGCATCGCGCTGGCCGAAGGCGCCGTCGACGGCGACGGTAACGACGTGACCCTCGCGTCGACGTTCAGGACGAAGGCCGCGCCGGCTCCCACGACCTCGTCCCGCAGCGGCGGAACGACGCGCCCGCCCCCGGCAGTCCCCGGCCCAGCCTCGAGCCTGACGGGCTATGCGCTCAACCAGGTCAACGCAGCGCGCGCGGCGTATGGCTTCGGCGGGCTCGGCCTCAACGCGGCGGTTTCGGCGGTTGCCAACGCGCACGCCTGGGACATGCTGCGGTACGGCTACTTCAGCCACATCGGTCGCGACGGCTCTACGGTACATACGCGATTGGCGCGTGCGGGCGTGTCGTACGGCTACTCGGGCGAGAACATCTGCTACATCGCCGGGGTGAGCGTCCAGTCGGCGCTGAACTGGTGTCATGCGCAGTTCATGGCCGAGCCCTACCCGGGTTACTTCAACCACATCGGGAACATCCTCGACCCGCATTACAACCGTCTCGGCGTGGGGATCGCGGCGAGTGGCGGCAAGGTCTACGTCGTCTGGGACTTCGCGGGTTGAGCGTCCGGCCGCCTTCGGCGGCCGGCCCCGACGCTCCGCTTGACAGCGCTCGCGCGGTAAGCCGCCGGTAATGGTCGGCGGGAGGCCGGGTGCTACACTCCGGCCTCCTATGCCTGCACCCAAGAACAGCTTCGGCAACGATCTCGTCATCGTCGAATCGCCGGCCAAGGCCAAGACCATCGAACGTTACCTTGGCCCCGGATACGATGTCAGGGCCTCCGTCGGCCACGTCCGCGACCTGCCGCAGCGCGGCCTGGGCGTCGATGTGGAGCACGACTTTGCGCCGAGCTACGAGCCCCTCAAGGAGAAGCGCCGCGACCTCGAGAAGCTGGCCAGCGCGGCGAAGAAGGCCGACCAGATCTGGCTGGCCACGGACCTCGACCGCGAGGGCGAGGCGATCGCGTGGCACATCGCCGAGTACGTCAACCTCCCGGCGGACCGATTCCGGCGAGTCACCTTCAGCGAGATCACTCAGGGCGCCATCGAGGAAGCATTCGCGCATCCGCGCACGATCAACCTCGATCTCGTCAACGCCCAACAGGCGCGCCGCGTGATCGATCGGCTGGTGGGTTACAAGCTCAGCCCGCTGGTGGCCAGCAAGATCCGTCGAGGACTGTCGGCCGGTCGCGTGCAGAGCGTGGCCGTGCGGCTCGTCGTCGAGCGCGAGCGTGAGATCGAGGCGTTTACGGCCGAGGAGTACTGGAGCCTCACCGCGCAGCTGCAGCGGGAGGATGCCAAGAGCACGTTCGCGGCCGAGTTGACCAAGGTCGACGGCGAGAAGGCTCGCATCGGCTCCGAGGCGGAGGCTCACGCACACGAGGCGGCGCTCCGCGAGGCGAGCTACACGGTCGAGAAGGTCACGCGCAGTGAACGCAAACGTTCGGCTGCGCCGCCATTCACCACCAGCACGCTGCAACAGGAGGCGTCGCGCAAGCTGGGTTTCGGCGCGCGGCGCACCATGAGCGCGGCCCAGAAGCTGTATGAGGGCATAGAGCTGCCCGAGGGGCAGGTCGGGCTGATCAGCTACATGCGCACCGACTCGCTGGCGATGTCCAGTGGTGCCATCAGCGAGGCGCGCGATGTCATCGGGCAGCGCTACGGCGCCGACTTCGTGCCGAAACGCCCGAACGCGTACCGCAACAAGAGCCGCGGCGCACAGGAAGCCCACGAGGCAATTCGGCCGTCGAACTTCAGCCGTGCGCCCGATTCGCTGCGCGCCCACCTGCGGCCCGACGAGTTTCGGCTGTACGAGCTGATCTGGAGGCGTGCGCTGGCCAGCCAGATGGTGCCGGCACGCTTCGAGCAGGTCGGGGTCGACGTCGGCGCGGGCCGCTACACGCTGCATGCCGGTGCCAGCAAACGCGTCTTCGACGGCTACCAGGCCGTCTACGTCGAGGGCCGCGATGACGAGAAGGACGAGCGACTCACGATTCTCCCAGACCTGCAGGAGGGAGAGTCGCTGACCTTGGCCGACCTGCTCAGCGAGCAGCACTTCACGCAGCCGCCGCCACGATTCACCGAGGCGAGTCTGATCAAGGCGCTCGAGGAGCATGGCATCGGCCGACCGTCGACCTACGCTCCGACCATGGAGACCATCCGCGAGCGCGGCTATGTCACGATCGAAGACCGACGCATGCATCCGACGGAGTCTGCGACGCGGGTCACCGACCTGCTGGTAGAACACTTCCCCGATATCGTCGACCCGGAGTTCACGGCGCACATGGAGGACCAGCTCGACCAGGTGGCCGCCGGCGAGCACGAGTGGGTGCCGATGGTGCGCGAGTTCTACACGCCATTCGCCGAGAAGATCAGCGAGGGCAGAGAGAAGATCGCCAAGCAGGTCGAGATGACCGACATCATCTGCCCGCTGTCGGGCCATCCGCTGCTCAAGCGGTTCGGTCGCAATGGCTGGTTCCTCGGCTGCAGCGGCTACCCGGAGTGCAAGTACACGCAGCCTCTTCCCGGCGAGGAGCCGGAGGCGCTCGACATGCCCGGGGTCGGTGAGGTCTGCCCGGAGTGTGGGCAGGGACACCTCGCCGCCAAGCGTGGGCGCTTCGGGCCGTTCGTCGGCTGTGATCGTTATCCGGAGTGCAAGTACATCAAGAAGGATGCGCAGCCCGCCAGTGAGCGCTTCGGCACGTGCCCGCAGTGCAATCAGGGCACGGTGGTCTCCAAGCGCAGCCGCCGTGGTCGCACCTTCTGCGGTTGCGACCGATACCCCGACTGCGACTACTCGACGTGGACGCGGCCCGGCAGCGAGCCACGCGCGGCGAAGCCCAAGCCGAGCGCGACCATCAGGGGCGCATCCACACGCCGCGGCCGGCGACCGGTCGCCAGCGCCGAGGCCGACGGGCGTGCCTGACGCGGCGAGTGCCCTGGACCGCTTCCTCGGCCACCTCGCCGCCCGCAACGCCTCCTCGGGCACCATCGTCGAGTACCGCCGCAATGCGGCTGAATTCCTGAACTTCATGGCTGCTAACGGCACGCCGTGGGAGACGCCGGACCGCCCGAGCGTGCGACAGTACCTGGCAGACCTCGCCGACCGACACCTTTCTCCATCGGCCGTCGCGGGCCGCCTGGCGGCCATCCGTGCTTTCTACCGCCACGCGACGCGCGAGGGCTGGATCAGTGCAGATCCGCTGGTCGGCGTCCGGAGCCCGAAGCGTCCACGTCGGCTGCCGCGGGTGCTGTCGGCAACGCAGGCAAAGCAGCTCGTCGAAGCGCCGTCGCGCCGCACGGCGACAAGCTCCCGTGGGCTCGCTCGGCAGCTGCGCGACGCCGCACTGCTCGAGATCCTGTACGCGACGGGGATGCGGATCAGCGAGCTGGCCGGGCTGACGCTGCCACGCTGCGATGTGGCGCGCCGGCGTCTGCGCGTGACCGGCAAGGGCAACAAGGAGCGCGAGCTGCTGTTCGGTCGGCCGGCGGCGGAGGCTATGGCCCGCTACCTGCGCGACGCGCGCCCGCAGCTGGCAACCAACGCGGGCGCGTTCGTCTTCGTGAATGCCGCCGGCGGGCCGCTCAGCGCGCGTGGCGCACGGCTGATCGTCGAGAAGTGGGTGGGTCGTGCCGGGATCGAGGTGACCGCTTCACCCCACACCCTGCGCCACTCGTTCGCGACGCATCTGCTCGAGGGCGGGGCGGATCTGCGCAGCGTGCAGGAGCTGCTCGGCCATGCCGACCTCGCCACGACCCAGATCTACACCCACCTGTCGGACGCTCGGGTGCGTGAGGTGTATCGCGCCGCGCATCCGCGCTCTGGCCATGGGGGCGCCGGACGCCGACACTCGTGAACGAGCGAAGCGCGTGACGCGGTCGGGTGACGTCGCCCCACCGCCTCCCTTCGGGCCGTCGGTTCCCGGACCGAGCACCGCGCGGGTGTTGGTCAACGCGAGCCTGATCCTCACCGTCGCGGCACTGGCGAGTCGCCTGCTCGGCTGGGTGCGGCTGCTGGTCATCGGCTCACAGTTCGGCGCCAGCCGTGAGCTGGACGCCTACTTCGCGGCGTTCCGCATCCCCGACGCGATCTTCCAGCTCGTCGTGGCCGGAGCGCTGTCCGCGGCACTCATCCCGGTTTTCTCGGGGTACCGAGCCCGGGAACAGGAGAGCGAAGCCTGGCGCCTGGCAAGCAGCGTCATCAACCTGGTCGTCATCGCGCTGGCGGCGCTGAGCCTGCTGATGGCCATCTTCGCGCCGATAGTGGTGCCGATCGTGGCGCCCGGGTTCGACGCCCCGACCACCGAGCTGACGGTGCGCATGACCCGCGTGATGCTGCTCAGCCCGGTCTTCATTGGTATGGGAGCGGTGGTCAGCGGTATCCTCAACTCGTACGAGCGATTCGCCGTCCCCGCCGTGGCGCCGCTCATCTACAACCTGGCGATCATCCTCGCCGCCATCTTCCTGGCACCGATCATGGGCGTCGAGGGTCTGGCGGTCGGCGTGGCGGTCGGCTCGTTGGCGCACCTCGTCATCCAGCTGCCCAACCTGGGCGGCGTTGGACAACGCTACGACCTGACCATCGGCCTGCGGCATCCGGGCGTGCGCAAGGTTGCCTGGCTGATGGGCCCGCGCATGCTCGGCCTTGCGGCGGGCCAGATCAACTTCATCGTCAGCACCGTGCTGGCCAGCGGACTTCCGGAGGGAAGCATCACCGCCTACAACTACGCCTTCCAGCTGAGCCAGATCCCCGTCGGCGTGCTTGGCGTCAGCGTCGCCGTGGCGCTCTTCCCGAAGCTCTCGCGTGATGCGGCGCTGGGTCGCATCAACGAGATCCGGCGCCAGGTGGCCGGCAGCCTACGCATCCTCATCTTCCTTGCCGCGCCGCTGACGGCGATCATGATCGTACTGGCGCGGCCGCTGGCGGCCGTATTCTTCCAGTACGGGCTGTTCGGCGCTCGCTCGACGGAACGCACGGCCGATGCGTTGGTCTTCTTCAGCATCGGTCTGGGCGGCCATATCGTGGTGCATGTGCTGACGCGTGCCTTCTACGCCATGCAGGACACGCGCACCCCGGTGCTGTGGGCGATCGTGGCGGTGGCCATCAACGTGCCGCTGATGATGCTGCTGGTCGGACCGATGGGTGTCGCCGGCCTGGCGCTGTCGCTGTCGATCAGCGCCTTGCTGGAGGTGATCGGCCTGGTCTGGGCGCTGCGGCGGCGCATCGAATCGGTGGAGGAGGCGGCGGTCCTGCGCTCGCTGGCGAGATCGGCCGTTGCCGCCGGGGCTGCCGCCCTGTTCATGCTCGGCGGCCTGCGGCTCGTCCAGGACTGGCTGGCGCCGCTGCTGGCCAATGGCTTCGCCCGGCTGGTCGTGCTGGCGGTACTTTCCACCGCAGGCGTCGCGATCTTCGCTCTGGTCGCCGCCGCGCTGCGCTCACCCGAGCTCGGGCAGGTCCGTTCGCAGCTGTCGCGGCGCTTCGGCCGGAGGCCAGCATGATCCACGTCCGACCGGCCACCAGTGCCGATCACGCCGCCTGGCAGGAGTTCCTGGCGCGGACTGCCTTCGGCGACTTCCTGCATGACTGGGAGTGGGCGTCGGTGGCCGCCTTCGACGGCCAGCCGCAGCGTCGCTTCGTGGCGGAGCAGGACGGCCGGATCGTGGCGCTGGCCGCGCCGCAGGTGCGGTCGTTGCCCTTCGGTCGCAGCTTCTGGTACGTGCCGCACGGCCCGGTGCTCGACTTCGACGACCCGCGCGCCGCAGAGCGGCTCAGCGCCGTGACCATCGGCTTGCGCGAGGCGGGACGGCGGGCGGGAGCGCTGGCCGTGAAGCTCGAGCCGCGCATCGAGGCGCACGCAGGCGCCGTGGCGCTATTCGACGTCCTGGGGCTGCGCTATGACCCCCGGACGCTGCAGCTGGGCCAGACGCGGTTGCTGGTGCTGGGTGACGATGACACGATGCTCGCCGCCTTCGACAAGGACACGCGCTACGCGGTGCGGCGCGCCGAGCGCGAGGGGGTCAGGGTCCGCGTGCTCAATGACGGGCAGACCGATGAGCCCATCGACCGCCTGCACGAGCTGGTCGTAGAGACCCAGCATCGCGCCGGCTTCCCGATGCCCAGCCGCAGGCGCTATCGGCTCGTCTGGCACACACTGGCGGGTGCCGGCCGCGCCCGCATCCTGGAAGCGTGGCTCGGTGAGCGGCTGCTCGCATCGGGGATGCTGGTGCTCGAGGGCGAACGCTCCTTCTACCTCTTCGCCGGCTCGCTGCGCGAGGATCCTGGCGAACCGAAGCGCTACGCGACCTATGCGCTGCAGTGGGCGATGATCCGCGAAGCGCGCTCACTCGGGGTGACGACCCACGACCTGTGGGGCGTGGCGCCACCCGGCGCCGGCCCCGACCATCGCTGGTACGGCGTGGGACTCTTCAAGAAGGGCTTCGGTGGCCGCGAGGCGGTCTGGGCCGGTAGTTGGGACGTGGTCGTGAATCCGACGCTCTACCGCCTGCGGACCGGCACCGGACTGATGCGCGGTTGGATCCCGTGGCTGCATCGATGAAGGACACGCCGCCGCACATGGGTCTCGGCGAGCTGGCCGATGTCATCGGTCCCGAGCAGGTCATCGGCCTACCGGTGGGCGAGGTGCGGTCGCTGGCCTACGACTCGCGCAGCGTCACAACCGGCACCCTCTTCTTCGCCGTTCCAGGGGTCCACGTCGACGGGCATGCGTTTGCAACCGATGCCGTCGAGCGCGGGGCACTGGCGATAGTCGTTGAGCGAGAGATCCCGGGACTTGACGTCCCCCAGCTGATCGTCGACGGGACGCGGCGCGCCCTGGCGGATGCTGCCGACGCGTGGTTCGGGCGTCCGTCGCAGCAGCTCGAGGTGGTCGGCATCACCGGCACGGACGGCAAGACCACGACGAGCTTCCTGGCGGTGGCCATGCTGCTCGGAGCCGGACGGCGCCCGGGGCTGGTCGGCACCGTCGCTCGGCGCGTCGGCGACGTCGAACAGCCGAACGACGAGCGCAGCACCACGCCCGAATCGCTCGAGCTGCAGGGGCTGCTCCGCGACATGGTCACGGCCGGCAACGACAGCGTGGTGCTGGAGGCGACCTCGCACGGCCTGGCGCTCGACAGGGTGCGCAATTGTCGGTTCGACGCCGGCATCGTCACGACCGTCAGCAGTGAGCACCTTGAGTTTCACGGAACGTTGCAGGCGTATAGGGCCGCGAAGGCCAAGCTGGTCGAGGAGGCTCCGCTGTCGGTGCTCAACGCCGATGACGGCACATACGCCTACTTCCGCGAGCGCGCCCGCGAGCGGGTGGTCAGCTACGCCATCGACGCCGCGGCGGACGTGCGCGCGAGCCACGTCGACGCCGGTCC
>JBBRXE010000071.1:0-8334 GCA_038248695.1 Candidatus Limnocylindria bacterium
AAGGCGCGTCGGATGCGCCGCCCGAGCGGCGTTCGGATGGGAATGTTCTGCAGGTTCGGGTCGGTGCTCGACAGCCGCCCGGTCGAGGCGATCGCCTGCTGGTAGGTGGTGTGCAGCCGTCCGTCCGATCCGACCAGGGCCGGCAACGCGTCGACGTAGGTCGACTTGAGCTTGGCGATCTGACGGTGCTCGAGGATCAGGCCGATGACCTCGTGCTGCGAGCGCAGCTCTTCGAGGACCGATGCATCAGTCGAGAACCCGGTCCGCGTCCGTTTCGTCGCCGGCAGCTCGAGCTCGTGAAACAGAATCTGTTCGAGCTGCTTCGGCGAGCCGATATTGAACTCGTGACCGACCAGTTCGTAGATGCGGGACTCGAGGCGCGCCAGCTCCGTGCCGAATTCCGCCGACATGGCGGCCAGCGCGTCGCGATCGATGACGACTCCCGCGAGCTCCATGCGTGCCAGGACGGGCAGGAGCGGCATCTCGACCTCGCGGAACAGGCTCATCAGTGCCGCCTCGTTCAACTCCGTCGTGAGCGGCGACATGACCAACAGCGCGGTGAGCGCCTCCGCAGCCGCGCGGCGCGCGACGACGATCTCCTCGGCTCCCGTTCCGGCGTTCAGTGCGAGCGGCGGCAGCTCGGCGGCGTAGCGATTAGCCGCGAGGTCATCGAGCGTCTGGGCACGCAACGCCGGATTGAGCATGTACGAGGCGACCAGCGTGTCGAATGCCGGCCCGCGCAGCGTCACGCCGGCGCGCTCCAGCGCGACGATGAGCTGCTTCAGGTCGTGGCCGATGAGCGGTCGGTCGTCCCGCTCGAACCAGGCGGGCAGCTGTCCGTCACCTGCAGGGCTGCTGACCCACGGCAGGTACCAGGTGGCGCCGTCCGCGGCAGCCAGCCCGATTCCCAGCAACGGTCGCGCCAGAGGTCGTCCGGGGCCGAGGACCCACGAGAGCCCGATGCGATCGCCGCGCGTCTCCAGCCACAAGTCCAGCTCGGCGAGCTCGGCGGCGCTGCGCGGGATCCGCGGATCGGCATGTTCGATGGCTCCGGCGGGATCCGCGACCGGGTCGGGGCGAGACGCCGGCATGGTGTCGGGATGCTCAGCCTGGCCGGCGCTCAGCAGCTCCAGGGAGAGCTGCAGCCCGCCCGCGGCGTCATGCTCGGGGGTGTCGTAGCCGGTCGGCGCGATGCTCGACGGCGGGAGCCGGTCGATGAGCGACCGAAATTCGAGCTCACGGAAGCGCTGCGCCACCGCGCGGCGGTCGTAGCGACCCGTGCGCGCCTCCTCGACGTCGAGCTTCACTGGCAGGTCGCACACGATGCGGCCGATCTGGCGGCTCATGAACGCCGACTCGCGATGCTCGGCGAGCCGCTCGCGCAACTTGCCCTTCACCTCATCGAGGTGCTGGTAGATGGCGTCCAGCGACCCGAACTGCTGGAGCAGCGAGCTGGCGGTCTTCTCCCCCACTCCGGGGACGCCGGGGATATTGTCGGACGTGTCTCCCTTGAGGGCCTTGTAGTCGAGCATCTGGTCCGGGCGCAGGCCGTATCGCTCCAGGACCTTGGCCTCGTCGTAGATCACCGTGGCCGCCACGCCCATCCGGGTCGTCAACAGCCGCACGTGATCGTTCACCAGCTGCAGCCCGTCGAGGTCGCCGGACACGATCATGGTGTCGATGCCCTCGGCGGTGGCCCGCTGCGCCAGGGTGCCGATGACGTCGTCGGCCTCATAGCCCTCGAGCTCACGTACCGGCATGCCCATCATCCCGACGATCTCTCGGACGAGCGGGAACTGGCTGCGCAGATCGTCAGGCATGCTGGGCCGACCCGCCTTGTATTCCGGGAACGCGTCGAAGCGGAACTGCGGCCGTCCGACATCGAAGCTGACGATCGCAAAGTCCGGCTTGAGGTCCTGCATGCCGCGCAGCACGATCTGCAGGAAGCCGAACGCGGCATTCACCAGTGTCCCGTCCGACGTGGTCAGCGGCGGCAGCGCGAAGTAGCCGCGATAGACCAGGCTCGGCCCGTCGATGAGCATGAGGATGGGACGTCGTTCCGGCATGGCAGAGGCCAGTCTAGACCGATGCCGACGCTCGGCGGTCCGCCCTCGGGACGCCACGAACCGCCGTAGAATCGGCCCGATGCCCAACCGTCCGCCGCTCGACCCCTACGCGGTCCTCGGCGTGCCGCGTGACGCCTCGCCGCTCCAGGTCGCGCGAGCCCACCGACGCCTGGCCAAGCGCTACCACCCGGACCTCGGCGCAGAGGGCGACGCCGACCGGATGCGGCGCGTCAACGAGGCGTGGGCGCTGCTCTCGGCCCCCATGCGGCGACGGGAGTTCGACCGCGCCCATCCGGCGGCAGGTCCCGCGCCGGCCGGCCACTGGGCCGGGCGTCGTCGGACCACGCAGCCGGCGGCAACGCCGACCACCACGCGGAGCTGGGCAAGCTGGCGGGCGACCGCCGCGGAGACCCGCGCGGCGCCGCGGACGGTGCGCCAACCCGGCGAGGTGCAGGTCCCGCCGACGAGACGACCGCCGGCCCGGGAGCCCGAGGCGCGCTCGTTCCGCGATTCAGGCTGGGCGGCCGTGTTCGCCGCGGCGGTACTCCTGCTCCTGCTGCTCAGCGCGATCGTCCTGGGCAGGATGTAGCGTCTCAGCCGGCGCGGGGCTGGACCACGAACCGCGCGACCAGCGCCGCCAGCAGCAGCACGACCCCCGCAGCGAGGATGACGAGCCACGGAGCGGCACTGGTGGGCGGCTCGGACGCAACGCGGCGCTGGTTGGACGTCTCGCCGTTGTTTCTCGTGGCGTTGTCCGAGGTCGCCCCGCCGCCGGATGGCGCGGTCGCCGGAGCCGCGGCGCCGTCGGTGTACCCCTCGATCGACCCAGCTGCGCCGGCACTCATGCTGGTGAGCAGTGGGATGCCGTGATCCACGTACGTTCCGATGCCGCCGGCAACCAGGAGCACCAGCCCGGCAACGAGCGCGGGTGCAAACAGGCGACGCGCGAAGCCGCCGAGCCCCGCGGCAGTGGGCCTGTCGATAACCGTCGGCAGGAGACGCAGGGGCCGCGACGGAGCGATGTCCGGGAGCTGCGCCAGCGCCGCCCGCAGGCTGAACAGGTCATCGACCACCGCGCTGCAACGCGTGCAGGCATCGACGTGGTCGCGCAACGTGCCGTCGTCGGTGGCGTCGCCATCACCGGCGGCGAGGGCCGAGAGGCGCTCGTCGTGGGGGTGGCCGGTCGGATCGTGCATCATCGGTCAGACGCCCTCATCAGCCGAACAGTTCCCGATGGTCGGCCAGCAGCTCGCGCAGGCGCAGCCGGCCACGATGGATGCGCGACTTGACGGTGCCCAGCGCCGACGAGGTGAGCGCGGCGACCTGCTGATAGTCCATGCCGTACACGTCGCACAGCACGACGGCGATGCGCTGGTCGTCGGGCAGCTGCCGCAGCGCGACATCGAGATGACGGTACAGCTCGCCGCGCGCCGCCTCGGCGGCGGGGCTGGGTGCCGCCAGGTCTGGCAGCTCTGCTTCGCCCTCGGATGGATCGGGCAGCGTCGTGGTCGGACGCCGCTGCATACGACGGAGGATGTCGTAGCTGGCGTTGGCCGTGATGCGCAGTATCCACGACCGAAAGATGCCGCCGCGGTACCGGTCGATGGCGGCGAAGGCGTGGACCAACGCGTCCTGTGTGGCATCGGCCGCCAGGTCGGCGTCGTTGAGCAGGCGCCAGGCAAGGCCGTAGCAGGCGGACTGGTAGTGCTCGACCAGCTGGGCGAAGGCGGAGCGGTCGCCGCCGACGGCACGCCCCACCAGCGCCGCTTCGTCGGGAAGTGGCGGCGTGCGGCGCGAGGTCTCGGGCTGGGGCTCGGGCATCGGCTCCGTATAATGACCGCTGCGCTGCGCCGGAGTGGCGGAACAGGCAGACGCGACGGTCTCAAACACCGTTGAGGGCAACCTCTTGTGGGTTCGATTCCCACCTCCGGTACCATGCCTGATGCCGGCCGGTTGCGCGGTCGACGCAGGCCGTCGGCGTTCTCACCGCCGGCGGCCGTTTCGCATGCTAGGCTGGCGCGGCCCATGAGTCGCTGCTGAGGGAGTGACACACCGACCGATGACCGGCGAGACCGTCGAGTGCTTCAATTGCGGCAGAGCAAACCCGAGCTGGGCGCAGGTCTGCCGCTCCTGCGGCGTCCCGCTCGTCGCCGGCGCCGCCGCGCCAGAGCCAAGCGGTCTCTTTCCCACCGACCGGCGCTCGCTGATCTCGATGGGTGCGGCGGTCGGCACCATCGTCGCGGCGGTGATCCTCGGACTGATCCTCTCGAGTCTCAATCCGACCGACCCGACCGTCGGCGTGGCGGGGTCGCCGACACCGCACGCCTCGATCGTGGTTCAACCGTCGGCCTCGACACCGGCAGTGACCACACCAACACCAACCCCCACGGCCCAGCCGACGCCTGCGCTGCCCGGGAAGCTCGTGCTCGGCACGGGGCGCAACCGCCAGACCTGCGAGATCACCGGCAAGACCGATACGTTCGGGCCGGGATCCGTCTTTGCCCATTCGATCAGCCTCGATGAGCCGTTCGGCGTCAACGCGCTCGGCGAAGAGATAGCCCGCGTGGCGGACGGCAAGGAGAAGGTCGTGCAGTCACGCCAGGCTGGCCAGAATGCCGCTCCGTCAAGGGCAAAGATCGTGTGCTATGCCGTGGGGACGGACAACCTGATCAAGGCCTGGGGCGTCGGCAGCTACGTGATCCGCATTTTCCGCGGCGACGAGGAGATAGCCGAGGCTACGTTCAGCCTGACGAAGTAGGCCGGCCGGGCGGTGCGGGGCCGCGAATCGGCGGTCTGAGGTCGTCCACGATCGAGTCGCCGATGGTCACACCCGAACGGTGTTTGGGGTAGTCTTACCGCTCAATTCTCACTGCGCCGATCTCCACATTTCGCCGGAGGATCCATGACCATCGCAACTCGCACCAACGCAGTCGTGGCCGTGGCTGCCATTGCGCTCCTCAGCGCATGCACCGGCACCACGCAGAGCCCGTCGCCGAGCGCCTCGACTTCCACGGCCCCAACCGCGACCGTGGCCCCGACCAGTGGCGCATCATCGGCACCGCCGAGCAGCGCCCCGTCGCAGGTGGCGACCGTTCCCGCGCAGCAGCTCGCCTTCCCGGGCAAGCTGGTCATCTGCTCGGACATCCCATATCCACCGCAGGAATTCTTCGATGCGAACGGCGACCCCATCGGATCCGATATCGACATCGCCAAGGAGATAGCCACGCGACTCGGTCTCGAGCCCCAGATCGAGAACTCGGTCTTCGACACGATCATCGCCGCAGTCACGAGTGGCAAATGCGACATCATCGTCAGCGCGCAGAACATGACGGCGGACCGGGTCAAGCAGGTTGACATGGTCCCGTATTTCCAGGCCGGCCAGGCATTCGTCGTTGCCAAGGGCAATCCAATGGGAATCAAGACCCAGGACGACCTGTGCGGGAAGTTGATCGCGGCCGAGACCGGCACCACCGAGGTCGACTTCCTGAAGGGCACCGGCGACTACAAGGGCAATGGCTTGTCAGCCGCCTGCACCGCGAAGGGTAAGGCTGCCATCGACATCAAGGAGTTCCCCAAGGACAGTGACGCGCTGGCGGCCCTCACGAGTGGCAATGTCGACGCCTACTTCGCCGACTCTCCGGTCGCCGGCTACTACACGGTGCAGAACGCCGCGCAGTTCGAGCTGTCCGGCCTGACGCTGGACATTGCCAAGGAAGGCATCAGCGTCCCCAAGGACCATCAAGCGTTGCGCGACGGTGTGGTGGCGGCGCTCAAATCGATGATTGCTGACGGCAGCTACGTTGCCATCCTGCAGAAGTATGGCCTCGAGGACGGAGCCGTCCAGGCCAGCGACGTGGTGCCAGTCACGAAGTAGGGCACTCGGTTGCCAATCTGCAGAACGCGACGCATTGTGGGCAGAGGTACCAGGCCGGCACGCCCGGCCTGGTACCTGCTCCTCCTCCTCGCTGTGCTTCTGGCCGGCTGTGAGCCGGCCAGTTCGTATCAATACCGCTGGAACCTCTTCACCGAGTCCGTCTTTCATCCCAGCGGGCTGATCCTCGCGGGCGTCGGCCTGACCCTTGGGATTGCCGTGGTCAGCCAGATCCTGGGGACGATCCTTGGGATCTTCGGCGCACTCGGCCGGCTCGCGACGTTCAAACCCGCGCGCTGGCTCTCCGGTTTCTACGTCTGGTTCTTCCGCGGCACGCCGCTGCTCGTGCAGATCGCGTTCATCTACTTCGGACTGGGCGTCGCCGGGATCTACCGCTGGGAGCGCCATCCACTGTTCGACGTCATCCCCGGTGCCTGGCAGGCCGGAGTCGTGGCCCTGGCGCTGAACGAGGGGGCCTATATGACCGAAATCGTCAGGGCGGGAATCATCTCCGTCGACCCCGGTCAGACGGAGGCCGCCAAGTCGCTCGGCATGACCTATCGCCGAGCAATGGCACGCATCGTCCTCCCGCAAGCCGCTCGGATCATCGTCCCGCCGCTCGGAAACGAGTTCAACAACATGCTCAAGAATACGTCGCTGCTGGTGGTGATCAGCGTGCCCGAGCTGTACGTGACCTTCTCCAGGCTCAATGGGACGCTCTTCGCCCCATTCGAGCTCTTCCTGGCAGCCGCGGTGTGGTACCTGCTGCTGACCAGCGGTTGGGCCATCGTGCAGTCCCGGATCGAGCGGCGCCTCGGGCGCGGGTATGCGCCCTCCGACCAGGCGCCGACGTGGCGCCAGCGACTGTTGGGCCTGCGCAGCCGCGGCGTGACGCACTGATGGCGCACATCGCGCCGCACATCCTTGACGTGCTGGGCGCTTCGCCGCCCGCCGCCGATACGGTCGTGCAGGCGAGCGACGTGCACAAGTCGTTCGGACGTCTGCACGTCCTCAAGGGCATGTCGCTCGAGGTGAAGCGGCAGGAGGTCGTGGTCATCATCGGTCCTTCCGGCTCGGGGAAGACGACATTCATCCGCTGCATCAACCACCTGGAGAAGATCCAACAGGGCCGCATCTTCGTGAACGGCCATCTGATCGGCTACCGCGAGGTCGGCGGGAAGCTGGTCGAGGACAAGGAGAAGAACATCGCGCGCCAGCGCCAGGAGATCGGCATGGTCTTCCAGCGCTTCAACCTCTTTCCGCACCTGACCGCCCTCGGGAACGTCATCGAGGCGCCAATCCAGGTCCGCCGCATGCCGCGCGAGGAGGCCGCCAGAGTCGGTCGTGACCTCCTGGATCGGGTCGGGTTGGCCGCCAAGGTCGATGCCTATCCCGGCCAGCTCTCCGGTGGACAGCAGCAGCGCGTCGCCATCGCGCGGGCGCTCGCCATGAACCCGGCTCTGCTCCTCTTCGACGAACCGACCAGCGCGCTTGATCCGGAGATGATCGGCGAGGTGCTGGAAGTGATGAAGCGCCTGGCCGGCGACGGCATGACCATGATCGTTGTCAGCCACGAGATGGGTTTCGCTCGGGAGGCGGCTGATCGGGTGGTGATGATGGACGATGGCCAGATCGTCGAGGAAGGACCGCCCCGAACGCTCTTCGCCGATCCTCAGCACGAGCGAACGCGCGCCTTCCTCTCAAAGATCGTGTAACGAGCGCCGGCACGCGTTTCCGATCGGTGGCCGTGACCGCTTGGGCGCGACGCACGCACTGCGGAGCTGCCAGCGACGACGGGATCCACGGTCACGCGACGTTGCATCCATTGTCACGCTGGAGATCTGAGTCACCAGCTGACTGAAACGAAGGTGAACGCGCGGCTGTCGTGCAGTTGAGTCGTCTGCTGACTGAAATTGACCGGTTTTGGGGTGACTGACCATCAAAGCCGTCGATCTGAGTCGTGTGGTGCATCAACAGCATGGGAGCCTCGGCCTCCCACTCGTTTGAGTCTCCACGCGACTCAGGCATTGAGCTCATCGGCCGTAAGACTCGGGGAGGGTTCGCAGCGAACCCGCGCTGTCGGCGAACAAGACTCCAGTCCATTGTGGCGATGAATGGCGGCCGCTCGCACCTCGTTGCCTTCTCGGCATCGCCAGCACGCGCCCTCCCTGTCCGCCTGACCAGCAATGCAAGGGGCGCGGTGATTGCATTTCGCAGGCTATCGCAGCAAAGTGGCAGCATGAAGTCGATCACAGTTCGCAACGTGCCGGATGACGTCAGAGATGAGCTCGCCGCGCGCGCGGCGCGGTCCGGCCGGTCGCTCCAGGAAGAGCTGCGGGCCGAGCTGATCGAGCTGGCCCGAAAGCCAACGGTCGAAGAGGTGATGACACGTGCCAG
>JBBRXE010000072.1:0-8311 GCA_038248695.1 Candidatus Limnocylindria bacterium
AAGACGGCCTACGTGCCGACCAATGCCGACATCGAGGACCACGGGCCGCTGCTCGCGACAGATGCCATCCGCTACTCGCTCAACGTGCCGTCGGTGATGATGCAGTACCTGGTCGGGGCCGACACGACCGCCAAATTCGCCGAGTCGATGGGCGTCGCCAGCTCCCAGTACATCCTCGACCAGGATCCCGGACTGACCCTGACCCTTGGTTCGGTCCCGGTCAACCTGACCAACATGACCCAGGCATACGGCGTCTTCGCGGACCAGGGCGAGCTGCATCCGGCTACCACCATTCGCGAGATCCGCGACCGCGACAACCGCATCGTCTATTCGTTGGCGTCCAGCACGACGCCGACGGCCAAGCCCCTGACCAAGGGCGAGGCGTACCTGATGCACTGGATCCTGGAGGGCAATACCAATCCGCGTACCAACGTGGTGTGGGGTTCCCGTGCGGAGCTGGTGGATGCGAACGGCAATCGACGGCATGCGGGCTTCAAGACCGGGACCACCAATGACTTCCGTGACGTCTCGGGGTTCGGCTATGTACCGAACAGCCTGGTCACCGGCGTATGGATGGGGAACAACAACCAGGCGCCTATGTCCAACTCGTTCGGCGGCCTCTTCTCGGCCGATGGACCGCTCTACCTGTGGCACGATTTCATGGAGCAGGCGCTCAACAAGCCATGGGACTGGAACGGCCAGAAGCCAGTGCCATCGAGCGACTTCGCCAAGCCCGACGACGTGGTGATGACTGACGTCTGCCAGTTCAGCGGCATGCTGGCCACGGCAGGCTGCGGGCAGACTCGCGAGATCCCGCTGCTGAAGGGGACCGAGCCGCAGCCGGACAACGTCCACGCGAACGGCTGCTTCGACATCGTCCAGGAGGTCCGCAACGACTCGCGGCGGCCGAAGGAGTGGATAGCCTCCGCGGAGCGCTGGGCCGATCGCTTCGTCAACGGCCACACCGGCGGGACGGGCGACCCGACCAAGCTGCGGGAGCATTTCGACTCGTACCAGCTGCGGATCGCGCCGGTGCCCGGAAACAGGGGCTTCGGCGCTCCGATCTGCGGCCAGGTGCGTGCGACCCCCACACCGTCGCCGAGTGGCAGCATCGGGCCGTCGGGAGCACCAACGCCGCCCGGCTCGCGGCCGACCCCGCCCGGCTGCAAGCCCAACCCGAACAAGCCTTGCCCAACGCCTCCCCCGCTGCCGTTGGCCCCGCCCAGCCCTGCCGGGACCGCGCTGTTGCCGATCGCACTGCTGAGCAGTGGGCTGTTGGGCCTGCTCGCGCCGCTTGGCAAGCGCTGGAGAGGCTCCGGTCGGGGCTAGAATCGAGCTGTGCCGGCATCGACCCTGACCCTCATCCTCGCCGGAGGGGAGGGTGAGCGCCTGTCCATCCTGTCGCAGGTGCGCGCCAAGCCGGGCGTCCCGTTCGGCGGCAAGTACCGCATCATCGACTTCGCCCTGAGCAACACTGTCAACTCCGGGCTCTCGGACGTCGGCATCCTGACCCAGTACGCTCCGCGCTCGCTCATCGATCACATCGGCGTCGGACGGCCGTGGGACCTCGACCGTTCGCGCGGCGGCGTGAGTTGGCTGCAGCCCTACCTCGGACGCGGTCGCGCGCGCAACTGGTATCGCGGTACGGCTGACGCCGTGCTGCAGAACCTCGATTTCGTGGCTGACCGCAACCCGGACCTCGTGCTGGTGCTCGCTGGCGACCACGTCTACAAGATGGACTACCGGCCGTTCATCGAGATGCATCGGGCCAAGGGCGCCGAGGTGACCTGCGCGGTGCGAACCGTGCCGCTGGAAGACGCGCATCGGTTCGGTATCCTGGCGGTGGCCCAAGACGGGCGCGTCACTGATTTCATCGAGAAGCCGGCCAACCCGCCGTCGAACCTGGTGAGCATGGGCGTCTACGTCTTCTCATGGCCCTTTCTGCGCGAGGTCCTGAGCCCCGAGCGGGTCGACTTCGGCCGCGATGTGCTGCCGCGGATGGTGGCGGGCGGCCGCAGCGTGTATGCCTACGAGTTCGGCGGCTACTGGGAGGATGTCGGCACCATCGAGAGCTACTGGCGCGCCAGCATGAACCTGTTGGGCGACGATCCGGGCATAGACCTGTACGACCTCGGCTGGTTGATCTACACGCACAGCGAGGAGCGCGCCCCGGCCCTCATGGGTCCCGAGGCGCACGTCGAGCGCAGCATGATCAGCCAGGGCTGCGTCATCGAGGGCAGCGTCGAGCGCAGTATGCTTTCGCCTGGCGTTCGCGTGGGACGTGGCGCGCTGGTGCGCGACTCGATCGTGATGTTCGACACGATGATCGGCGCGGGCGCTGTCCTCGACCGCGCCATCGTCGACAAGGAGTGCGTCATCGGCACCGACGCGGTGGTGGGGTTCGGCGACGACCTGCGGCCCAACCGCAACGAGCCGGAGCGGCTGTACGCGGGCCTGACACTGGTCGGCAAACAGTCACGCGTCCCGCACGGCGCGCGGATCGGGCGCAACTGTCGCGTCGATCCGGGGGTCGTGGAGCGCGACTTCGGTCGGCGGCGCAGGATCGCGTCCGGCGAGACGGTGAGCCATGTCGTCTGAGGGGGCGCCCGCGATCGACGCCTGGCTCAGCGAGCTCGGCGTCGAGGTTGTCGGTGCCAGCGAGTTGGTGCACGGCGCGGCGTTCAGCCGCGACGTGGTACTGGACGGCGAGCGCCGCTTCGACCTGCGCGTGACGGTCGCCTGGGTCGAAGGCGTGGGCCTCTCGCTGTGGGCATACTATGGGCTCGAGGCGATGGAGATCCCCAAGAGGACCTATGGGCGGATGCTCCGCGCCAACTTTGACTACCCACACGTGAAATTTGCAATGACCGATGACGATCGGCCGATGCTCATGACCGAGCTGCCGGCGCCGGCGACCGATCGTGAGCAGTTGGCGCGCGGTCTCGTCCGCCTGGCGATCGTGGCCGACCGCATGCTCGAGGAGACAGCGCCTGCCGTGGCGGACCGCGGGGAGCTGCCCGACTGGAGCGGAAGGTCCGGTCGTAATCGCCAGCTGCTGGCGGCTCATCGGGCCGAGGTGGAGGCCGAGATGCCGGCCTGGGAGCCGCCGCTGCCTCGACGGCGGCGCCGAGGGATGGTGACGCGTCTGCTGGGTAGCCGATGAGGCGCGCACTCCCGGCGCTCCTCGCGCTGTGCGCCCTGCTGCTGGCGCCGTTCGCGCCGATCGGCCGCTCATCGGACGTGGCCGCGGCGGGGCCGTACACCCTGGCCACCACGGCCAGCTACGCGGTTCAGGTCAATAGCCGAACCATCGAGGTCAGCATCGAGGCGCAGTTCACCAACCTGACCCCGGATCCGAAGGGTGCCTTCAGCGTCTTCACCGAGGTTCCCCTCGCCATCCACGATGCGGCGACGGGGGTGACGGCCACGGACGCCGCCGGCAAGCTCAGCGTCGCGGTCAAGACGCAGAAGGGCGGCGATGGCAAGCCGGTCAACGTCGCGACGGTCGAGCTGCGCACCCCGCTGCGCTTGAACAAGACGGCCGATTTCACGCTGTCGTACACCCTGGCGGACGGCAAGGATCCCGGCGTGCGCATCCGGCCGTCGGTGGTCATCTTCCCGGCGTGGAGCTTCGGGACGAGCAGCGAGGTCGTCGTGCAGCTGCCATCGGCCTACCGGGTGAGCTCCGACGGCGACGCGCTGACTGCCACCACCACCGGCGCCACGACGACGCTCAGCAGCGGCAGGATCACCGACCCGCAGCACTGGCTGGCGATCGTCAGCGCCGACAGCCAGACGGCCATGGTGACCGTCTCGCAGAGCGTGCCGCTCGACGGTGGCACCGTCGACCTGAATGTCCGCGCGTGGGCCGATGACAAGGCATGGGGTGAACGCACGCTCAGGCTGTTGGTGGATGCGCTGCCGCGCCTGCAGGAGCGCATCGGCCTGCCCTATGCCGGCGTTGGTCCGCTGCAGGTCACCGAGGCGCTCCCGTCCGGGTCGGCATCCATCGGCGAGGTGAGCACCGGTGTACAGGAGCTGCAGATCGGGTTCGATCAGCCGGCGTTCACCGTCCTGCACCAGGCGACGCACATCTGGATCGGGACCGAGCTGGCCGCCGACCGCTGGATCCGTGAGGGACTCGCCTCGCACTACGCGGCGCTCGTTTCCGCGGATCTCAAGATCGCTCCACCGTATGACCCGGCGGCGCAGGCCACGGCCCAGCAAGACAATGCCTTGGCGCTCGAGGCATGGACGGCGGACAGCACTGCCGAGCAGGACGGCTACGGCTATCCAGCATCCTGGGCATTCATCGACCGCGTCGCCGGTGCGGTCGGCGAGGATCGGCTGCGGGCCGTGCTCGAGCGGGTCAGCGACGGCATCGGTGCCTACGACCCGCAGGGTCTCGAGGCCGAACCGGCAGCATCCGGCCGCACCGTCACGCCGCTCGACTCGCGCAGCCTGCTCGATCAGCTGCAGACGGTCAGCAACCAGGACCTGAGCGCCGCGTTCGGCAGCACCGTCTTCGGGGATGCCTCGGACGCGCTGCTCACCCAGCGCGCCGGTGCGCTGGCGGCCTACGGCGACCTGCTCAAAGAGGCCGGCGACTGGGGCGCCCCGCGGCCGGTGCGTTCGTCCATGGCCGGCTGGGCGTTCGACCAGGCGACGCAGCAGATCGGCGAGGCGCGTGCGTGGCTGGTAGGCCGCGACGATCTGCTGAAGGCGATCGAGCATGCCGGCCTGTCGAGCCCCGAACGCCTGCGCGATCCGTACGATAGCTCCGGCGGCGGGACCGATGCGCAGGTCGAGCTGCAGGCCGAGCGCGCGGTGGTCGACGACTACCAGGCCGTGCTTGACCGTGCAAACAGCGGCCACTCGTTCATCGAGCGGATCGGCCTGATCGGTGGCCAGGCCCCCGATGAGCTGCTTGCCACCGCCCACGGTCGATTCGCCGAAGGCGACCTGCGTGGTACCGCCGCCGCGACTTCGCAGGCGCGCCTGCGCCTGGACGCGGCGCAGACCGGCGGCCTGCTGCGGCTGGCCAGCGCGGCGGTCGTCGTGCTCCTCGCGCTGGCCCTGATCGTCTACCTGCTGCGCCGCCGGCGTACACTGGCGCGCAATGTCGATTGAACCGCCGGTGAGCATGCCTCGCGCCTCGGCGCCGCGCTTCCAGCCGGCCGCCGAGGTGCTGTCCGGCGAGACCGCCGACATCTATTTCGAACGAACCGCCGCCATCCTGCGGGCCGAGCACCTCGACCCGGTGGTGACCATGGAGATCTTCGCCCGGGCGGACGCGATCCTGTGCGGCGCCGAGGAGTCGCTTGCCTACCTGCGCGAGATCCTGGGCAACGGCAAGCGCTTCGACCACGAGCCGGTGGTGGAGTCGCTGCACGACGGCGACGCGATCAAGCGCAAGGAAGTCGTCATCCGCATCAATGCCCGCTACTCGGCATTCGGCCTGTACGAGACGGCGATCCTGGGGATCCTGGCACAGTCGACCGGCTGGGCCACCGCCGCGCGGGCCATCGTCGAAGTCGCGGCGCCCATCCCGGTGATCGGCTTCGGGGCGCGACATGTGCACCCCAGCGTGGCCGACCAGATGGACTACGCCAGCGTGGTGGGCGGCTGCATCGGTGCGTCGACGCCGGCAGGTGCGCGCCTCGCGGGCCTCAGCCCGACCGGCACCATGCCGCATGCCCTGATCCTCATCTTCGGCGACACGGTCCGCGCGGTCGAGGCATTCGATCGCCACATGGATCCGGACGTGCCCCGCATCGCGCTGGTGGACACCTTCAAGGACGAGGCGGAGGAATCGGTCCGCGTGGCGGACGCTCTCGGGGAGCGCCTGTGGGGCGTGCGGCTGGACACGCCCAGTGAGCGGGGGCGCGTCACCGCGGACCTCGTCAAGGAGGTGCGCGCCCGGCTGGACCTCGCCGGGCATCCCGGCGTCAGGATCGTCGTGTCCGGCGGCGTCGATGCCGAGCGCATCACCTATTTCAAGGATGCTGGCGCGCCGATCGACTCCTTCGCGGTCGGCTCGGCAATCAGCGATGCCAGTCCCATCGACTTCACCGGCGATCTCAAGGAGATCGACGGCAAGCCCATCGCCAAGCGTGGCCGCATCCCCGGCCGGACCCCGAACCCGCGGCTCGAGCGGATCGACCTGCACGCCTGAGTAGTACGAGTGGAAGCCAGGACGCGCGAGTCGGCGTACGAGCTCTTCCGCCGCGGCTCGCGGCTGCTGGCACAGCATCATCCCGGAGCCGCCGCGGTGGTCCTGGAACGCGCCGCGGGGCTCGAGCCTGGCAAGGCCTCGATCCTCGAGGCGCTCGGGCGGGCCTACTACAACCAGGGTCGGCCGGCGCTGGCCGTCGATCGCTTCCGCCAGATCGTCGAGCGCGATCCGGTGGCGCACTACAGCCATTTCGGCCTGGGCCTGGCCTACCGGCGCATGGGCGAGACCGATGCGGCCCGGCGGCACCTCAAGCTGGCCGTGGCGCTCAAGCCCGAGAACGACGACTACCGTCGCGCTCTGGGCAGGCTTGAAGTTGCCTGATCAGCGCGAGCGATGCGAGGAGCAGGCTACAGGCGACGGATGAGGCGAACGCGGCGGCGCCGCCCGGCGGAGGCAGCATGCCCGTCGCGTGGCGCGACGCTGATCGAGCCATCGGATTCGAGCGTCGCCAGGGCGACGACCAGCGCGATGTAGATGAGCCCGGCTCGAAAGGCGAGCTCCCAGGGAGAACGACGAACTCCCACATTCGAGTGGCGGGGCCGGGTCAGCCGGTGGTTGGGCCTGCGGCCCCAACCGTGCCAAGCCGCCGTGCAAGCCATAGGACGCCCGCGACCGACTTGGCGTCCTGGACATCTCCGTCGTCGATGCCACGCAGCGCTTCGTCGAGCGTCATCCACTCGATGCTGATCTCCTCTTCATCCGGTGTGCTGTACGGAACGGTGACCGACAGGTCGGCCGCCAGGAAAATGTGCAGGTACTCGGTGGAGAAGCCGGGCGCGGTGAAGAAGCTCGGCCCCGCCAGCCAGTGCTCTGCGGCCACGCGCAGCTCCTCGGCGAGCTCTCGTCGCGCCGTCTGTTCTGGTTCCTCCCCAGGCTCCATCGTGCCGGCCGGAATCTCGAGCAGCGACCGACCGGCAGCGTGGCGCCATTGGCGCACCATGCCCAGTCGCTCGCCGTCCCATGCGATCATGGCCACTGCCCCGGGGTGCTCAACGATCTCGCGGCTTGCGTGACGGCCGCTCTGCAGCTCGACCTCGTCGACGCGGAGATTGATCAGGCGTCCTTCCCAGACGCGTCGTGAGGAGATGGTACGTTCAGCCATGCGTCCAGCATGCTAGCGCCTGCTACGCTGCGGGAACTCATGAACGACACGATTGACCGCCTCTCTGACGACCGATGATCGAGGTCGAGGGGCTCGCCAAACGATTCGGATCGCTGACGGCGGTGCACGACCTTTCGTTCGGGGTGGGCGATGGCGAGATCTTCGGGCTGCTCGGTCCCAATGGGGCCGGCAAGACGACGACGGTGCGGATGCTGGCCGGGCTCATCGGCCCCAGCGCGGGAACGGCCACGATCAACGGGCATACGCTCGGCGAGAATACGCAGGCGATCCGGCGCATCAGCGGAATCCTGACCGAGAGCCCTGGGCTCCACGAGAAGCTGACGGCGCGGCAGAACCTGGCGTATTACGGCCGGCTGTATGGCATGGGCGGCGGCGAGCTGCGACGTGCCGTCGACCGTTACCTTGGCGTGGTCGGCCTCTCGGGCGTCGGCGATCGGCGCGTCGGCGGCTTCAGCAAGGGGATGCGCCAGAAGGTCGCCATCGCCCGCGCCCTGCTGCACGAGCCGGAGGTGATCTACCTTGACGAGCCGACCTCCGGGCTTGACCCGTCGGCCGCCAAGACCGTGCGCGACTTCGTCGCCACGTTGCGCGGACTCGGCCGCTCGATCGTGATCTGCACCCACAACCTGGACGAGGCCGAGCGGCTGTGCGATCGCATCGGGATCCTGCGCGGTGCCCTGCTCGAGACCGATACACCGGCTGGGCTGCGGCGCCACGGTCGTGCGGCCACCACGCGCGTGGAGCTTGGGGGTGCCCGCGATGCGATGTCCTTCCTGACTACTCTGGCCGCGCTGCCCTTCGTCCAGGGGGCGCAGGCAAATGACCACACGCTGCTGGTCGAGGTCCGCGACCCGGCCGGCGACAATCCCGATCTGGTCAGCGCCCTGGTTGGCGACGGCGCACGGATCGTGGCGGTCCGCGAGGAATCGGCCTCGCTGGAGGACGTCTACCTG
>JBBRXE010000073.1:0-8244 GCA_038248695.1 Candidatus Limnocylindria bacterium
ACGGCGGGGCGCCGGCCCGGGACGGGTGAGGCGCAGCGCGCGCGAGGAATGCGATCCGCGCTCGAGCAGGCCTTCGCGCTCGAGCGCGAGCAGGTGATGGTGCACCGCCGACGTCGACGCGAGGCCGACCGCGTCGGCGATCTCACGGACCGATGGTGGATAGCCACGCTCCGCCACGGTGCGGGCGATGGCCTCCAGGATCTTCTGCTTGCGCTCGGCGTCGTGTCTCGTCACGGCGGCCTCCGTTCAATGGCTTGCGGTGACGGTAGCAGAACGCCTGTTCTAATGTCAAACCGATTTCCGCGCGGCGCTCTGGTATGCTTCGTGCCCAACGAACCACCTCGCACCCGGAGCCGTCTCATCGCGAACCTGCTCGGCCGAGGGCGCTACCTGCGCCTCGCCCGCCTCGTCTGGAAGCTGCCGACCTACGCCCGCATGGTGTGGGGGATCGTTCGTGACCCACGAACGCCCGTGCCGCTCAAGGCCCTGCTGGCCGCCGCGCTGGCCTACGTGGTCATGCCCTTCGACCTGGTGCCCGACATGATTCCGATCATCGGCCAGGCCGACGACCTGACGGTCCTGCTGCTGGTGCTCGATCTCTTCATCCAGAATGCCCCACGCGACGTGCGCGAGGAACACGCCGAGCGTGCCCGCAACGGCACGGCCGACCTGGATCGCGACCTGGCCAGGCTGCGCGCGGTGATGGGGACCCGCTACGACGACATCAGGGACAACCTCCCCGACCTGCTTGAGCGCTACGGGCGGCTGCGCGATCCGCAGGCGCTGCGATCGGTCCTCCGCCGATGGCGTCGTCAGCGCGCGGTCGCCGGCATCGGGATCGGTCAGGATCAAGCTAACAACGACGATATGGAGCCAGGATGAGCATGAAGGTGATCCTCAAGCGTGACGTGAAAGGACTCGGTCGCGAGGGCGACATGAAAGAGGTCAAGGACGGCTACGCGCGCAACTTCCTGCTGCCCAGCGGCGCAGCCGCGACGGCGGATAAGGGGACGGTCGCCAACTGGGAGCGCCACCGCGACCAGCGCGAGGAGCGCGATCGCGCCGTGCGCACCGACGCCGAGGCGACCGCCGCGACGCTGCGCGAGATGAAGATCGAGATCCAGGTCAAGGCCGGCGAGAAGGGGCGCCTCTTCGGGGCGGTGACCAACCGCGAGGTGGCGCACGCGATCGCCGAGCAGGGGCTCGAGATCGACCGACACGAGATCCGCCTGCGTGAACCGATCAAGACGCTTGGCGAGCATCGAGCCGACGTGCATCTGATCCCGGGCGTCGACGCCATGGTGACCGTCTCGGTGGTGGCTGCGCCGGCATAGACCGATGCAGACCCATGCCGCCCGCGCGGCAGGGTCGATGCGGAGCGAGGCGGACCGAGGCGGACCGAGGCGGACCGAGGCCGACCGCGCACCCGCTGACCCGGCGAGATGGCAGCGCGGGAGGCGCTTCACCCGGAGCTGGTGCTGACTGGATGCCGACGGCGCCATACTCTCGATCGTCGTGACCGCGGTATGGCGCCCGAGACAGTTCGGTCTCCGCGGAGGAAGAATCGCCGCGGACCTCGGACTCGCCCGCCTTAACGCATCGGCGCTCGCCGACTGGTCAAATGTCGGTTGCAGCAGCGTTAGACCGGTCCGACCGCCGTTCCCCGCACGCGGTCGTGCTCAGCCGATGGAAATTGGCGGCCCGATCGCGCCGTGGAGTGGCCTAACGCGGCGCACGGCGACATCTGACAAGTCGGGCGCGACCCTCGGAAATCAAGCGGCGAGCGGCGAGCGGCGAGCGACAAGCGACGACGTCCCATCGAAACACCCGTCACGTGACGCGCGCCATTTGCGACAGGAAAGCTGTCATGAAATCACGCACCATCGTTCATGGGTGGGGCATCGTGCAGTCATCCCATCCACAGCACCGAAGGCGTAATCCCCGAATCCGGGATGGTTGTCCACAGGCTCTGCGGAAATCTCCTGCGGCGTCGTGACAATGGCCTTGGCGCGGCCTGAGATCAGGAGGCGGCTGAGATGAGGAGGAAGCAGGAATCACCACGGCCATCGCAGCAGGGAACGGATATAGCCAGTCGGCCGGCGACGCCTCGCTGCACAAGCTGTCGCCGCAGGCCATCGAGGCCGAGCAGAGCGTGCTGGGCTCCATCCTCATCGATGCGGATGCGATCCTGAAGGTCGCCGACTTCCTGCGCCCGGTCGACTTCTATCGCAAGCAGCACGGTGACATCTACGAGGCGATGCTGGCCCTCCACGGTCAGCGCGAGCCGATCGACCTGGTGACCCTCGGCGACGAGCTGGAGCGTAACGGCCGGCTCGAGCCGGCAGGCGGGCCTGCCTACCTCACAACGCTGATGAACACCGTGCCGACCGCCGTGCATGTCGAGCATTACGGCCGGATCGTCGAGCGCAAGGCCGTCCTGCGCAACCTGATCGGCGCCGCGGGCAAGATCGCTGCGGTCGGCTACGAGGAGGCCAACGACGCCGAGGTTGCCATCGACCGGGCGGAGTCGATCCTGTTCGAGATCAGCCAGCATCGGACCGTCGGCGGCTTCGAGTCACTGGCGACGCTCCTCGGGCAGGCCTATGACCGGCTCGAATACCTGCACGAGCATCGAGGCCAGATCCTCGGCATCCCCTCTGGCCTCTCGCAGCTGGATGCGTTGCTGGGCGGGTTCCAGCCGTCGGACCTGATCATCCTGGCCGCGCGGCCATCCGTTGGAAAGACGAGCCTCGCGTTGAACATCGCGCAGCACGCCGCGGTGCGCGAGGGCAAGAAGGTCGGCGTCTTCAGCCTGGAGATGAGCAAGGAGCAGCTGGCGCTGCGCCTGTTGAGCGCAGAGAGCGGCATCAACCCGCGGCCGCTGCAGACCGGCTTCGTCGACGAGACGGACTGGTCAAAGATCGCGCAGGTCATGAATGCCATGCACAGTGCGCCGCTGTGGATCGATGACTCGCCCGGGCTGACCGTCATGGAGCTGCGTACCAAGGCCCGGCGGCTGGAGGCGGAGCAGCGTGGCCTGGACCTGATCATTGTCGACTATCTGCAGCTGATGCAGGCCTCCACGCCGACTCGCGATGGCAACCGTGTCCAGGAGGTCTCCGAGATCAGCCGCGGCATGAAGCAGCTGGCGCGGGAGCTGAAGGTGCCGGTCATCGGCCTGTCACAGCTGTCGCGCGGCGTGGAACAGCGCGGAACGGCCGAGCCGAGACTGTCGGACCTCCGCGAATCGGGATCAATTGAGCAGGATGCTGACGTGGTCGTCTTCCTGTACCGGGCCGAGGACCAGAACCCGGAGGCCGAGGTGGAGCTCATCAAGGCCAAGATCGCCAAGCATCGAAACGGGCCGATCGGCGAGGTCCCGCTCCAGTTCCGCAAGGCGAACACGCGCTTCTACACGGTGAACGCCCGCGAAGACGTGCCGGCCTATTGAACCGCATCGGCCGGCGCAGAATCGGTCATACCGGACCGGTCAGATGGTGTACAGGTGCTTGGTCGCGCGTGTAAGATCGGGCGCTGAACGTCCGGTCCTTCGTCCAATCACGGCTGGGCGCGCGTCACAGGAGGTCAGGGTAGGTGTACGCCGACAAGACCATCCGCTGCCGAGATTGCGAGATGGACTTCGTCTTCTCAGCCGGAGAGCAGCAGTTCTACGCCGAGAAGGGCCTGGTGAACGAGCCGCAGCGCTGCCAGGCCTGTCGCGCGGTGGCAAAGCAGAATCGAGCGCTGGGCATCAGCAGCCCGGGCGGCGGCAACGGCCAGCGCGAGATGCACGCCGCGGTGTGCGCCGAATGCGGCGGACAGGCGCTGGTGCCGTTCCTTCCGCGCAACGATCGGCCGGTCTACTGCAGCAACTGCTTCGACAAGGTCCGCGAACGAGCCTGAGGTCACCCTGACCAGACCCATTCGAAGGCCGCTTCGGGTCGTTCCCGCCTGATGTCGGTCATCGCCGTGGTCGGCGCGCAGTGGGGCGACGAGGGCAAGGGCCGCGTGGTCGACTACCTGGCGGCCGACGCCGATCTGGTCATCCGCTACCAGGGCGGCAACAACGCCGGGCACACCGTCCTCAACCGCCACGGCCATTTCAAGCTGCACCTCATTCCATCGGGCATCTGCTACCCGCGCACGCGCAATCTGCTGGGCAATGGCGTCGTGATCAATCCGCCCGCGCTTGTCGCCGAGCTCGACGCGCTGGCCGAAGCCGGCATCGGCAGCGATAACCTGTTCATCAGCGACCGGGCGCACCTGGTGATGCCCTATCACCCGATGCTCGACCAGCTCGAGGAGCGCGAGCGCGGAACAGCGAAGCTGGGCACCACCTCGCGAGGCATTGGTCCGGCCTATGTCGACAAGGTGGCCCGCCGCGGCATTCGGATAGTTGACCTCCTGGAGCCCGATCTCTTCGCCGCGCGCCTGGAGTCCGCCCTGGTCCGCGTTCGGCGCATGGTCGGCGGCTACTTCGGCGCTGGAGGACCGGAGGATCCATTGGCCGATGCGATAGCCGAGGCGACCGACGCGGCTGTGATCGCGCGCGACTATCTGGCGGCCGGCGATCGGTTGCGGCGCCACGTGGTCGACGGCCGCGTCATGGTCGAGGAGGCGCTTGCACGCGGCGAGCGGATCCTGCTCGAGGGTCAGCTGGGCACCATGCGCGACATCGACTGGGGCGTCTACCCGTACGTGACCTCGTCGTCGCCGATCGCCGGGGGAGCGTCGCCTGGCGCCGGCTTGCCGGCGGTGGCCATCGATCGGGTGCTGGGCATAGCCAAGGCGTACACCACGGCGGTCGGGAGCGGGCCGCTGCCGACCGAGCTGGACGATGCCGACGGCGAGCACCTCCGCCAGCGCGGCATGGAGTTCGGAGCCTCGACCGGGCGACCGCGGCGCTGCGGCTGGTACGACGCGGTTGCGGTGCGCTACAGCGCACAGCTGGCCGGCTACTCGTCGATCGCGCTGACCAAGCTCGACGTGCTCGACGACCTGGAGAGCATTCCGCTGTGCGTCGCCTACCGCGATCCCGTCAGCGGCGCCGAGCTGTCGACGGTGCCCGCGTCCGAGTCACTCTTCGCGCGCCTCGAGCCGGTCTACGAGCACCTTGCCGGCTGGCAGACCGATACGACTGCCTGCCGCTCGTTCGACGCGCTGCCCGCCGCCGCTCGCGCCTACGTCGAGCGCATCGAGGAGCTTGCCGGCGTGCCGATCTCGCACGTGTCGGTCGGACCTGAACGTGACCAGATGATCGTGCGTTGATGCGCGTCGATGGCGCCGACGGGCGCCCGAGCCAAGGGTTCATCGTGGACCTATGGCCGTTCCGATTGACCCATGGCGCGCCTGAGCTTCTGCTCCTGCATCGGATCGTGGATCCGGCAAAGGGCGGTGAGGCGAACGCATTCTGGCAGGGAGTTTCAGGTGTTGTCGAAGTTGATGAAGGAGCGGCGACCGCGGCTCTTCGCGAATTGGCCGAGGAAACCGGTCTGCGGCCGACAACCTTCTACTCGGTTGACGCGGTGTCGCATATCTACAACGCGCGGCGCGACCGTATCGAGACGGTGATCGTGTTTGCCGCGGAACTGGATGCGGCCGCCGCGCCCACCCTGTCTCGCGAGCATGACGACTGGCAGTGGGCATTGGTCCCGCGCGCCCTGGAGCTGTTGCCTTTCGCGCTGCAACGTAATTCGGTGGAGCGCCTGGTGGCCGACATCATCGAGCGCCCGGATCGGGCCATGCTGTATCGAATCTTGTGAAGGTGCTGTCGCGCGCACCGCACGCTCGAGCGCGAGCAACGAGGAGATAACGGATGAAGGTGGGCGTGATCGTGCCGCAGGGCTGGACCGGTGAGTACAACGGCTGGGAGTCGCTGCGAGCGTGGGCTCGGACTGTCGCGGTGGCGCAGCAGGCGGAGCGGCTCGGATTCGAATCGGTCTGGCTGTTCGACCATCTCCACACCACGCCGAAGCCGACCGATGAGATCACGTTCGAGTCGTTCACCTCGCTGGCGGCACTGGCCATGGCCACCGAGCGCGTGCGCATCGGCCAGGTGGTCATCTGCAACGGATTCCGCAACCCGGCGTTGGTGGCGAAGATGGCTTCCATGCTCGATACCATCTCTGCAGGCCGATACGACCTGGGCATCGGTGCCGGTTGGAAGCGCGAAGAGTGGCTGGCGTACGGCTACGAGTTCCCGGAGACGCGAGATCGGCTGGCCAGCCTGGAGGACGGCCTCGAGGTCATCACGCGGATGCTCGAGCCGGGTCGCGAGAACCGCGCGACCCACGCGGGGGCGCGTCACAGCGTCAAGGGTGCCATCAATCGGCCGAAGCCCATCCAGCCGAAGCTGCCGATCATGGTCGGCGGCAACGGCCCGAAGGTGACCTGGCGGCTGGCGGCTCGCTTCGCCGACGAGCTGAATCTCGACGGCCTGTCACCGGACGAGCTGGGCGAGGCACGGCCGATCATCCGCGCCCGATGCGAGGAGATCGGCCGCGACCCGGCGACGCTGCGCATCTCGGTGCATGCCTGGTGGGGCGATCCGGCGTGGTCGCATTCCGGGGCGCGGCGCGTCGAGCTGCTGCAGCTCTACGCCGAGCTGGGGGTGAGCCGCGTCATCGGCCTGCTGCGCGCCACCGCAGACGGGGACGAGGCGTTGGAGCGCCTTGCCGAGGATGCCCGTACAGCGGGGGCGGAGCTCGCCTGACCTCCGACGCTCGAGCGGACCAGGACCATAGGTCCACGTGGTGATTTGACGCACCGGTCTAGACTCGTCGGTCCTATGGCAGTTCCGTTCAGCCAGACGGTCATCGCCGTCGTCTGGGACTTCGACAAGACGCTCATCCCCGGCAACATGCAGGCGCCGCTGTTCGCCCATTTCGATGTGGACGAGCGCGCCTTCTGGGAGGAGGTCGAGGCGCTGCACGACTGGTACCTGGCTCATGGCGCGGGTCGCGTCAACGACGACAGCCTGTACCTGAACATGATCCTGGAGTACGTCGCGGCGGGTCGCATGGCGGGCCTCGACAACGCCCTGCTGCGCGAGCTCGGCCGCGATCTCGTCTTCCATCCGGGCATTCCGGACTTCCTGCGGACGTTGCAGCGGATCGTCGAGGATGAGCCCCTCTACCAGCGAGCCGACCTGTCGGTCGAGCATTACATCGTCAGCACCGGCCTGCGACCGATGGTCGAGGGGAGCGCCGTACGGCCGTTCGTCGAGGACGTATGGGCCTGCGAGTTCATTGAGGCGCACCATCCGCCCGGCTTCCTGGCCCCCGAGCAGTCGCAGCTCTTCCCGCGGCGCGAGATCACGCGCCTCGCGTATGCCATCGACAACACGAGCAAGACGCGCGCCCTGTTCGAGATCAACAAGGGTTCCAATAAGCGGCCCGAGATCCACGTCAACTCGGTCCTGCCGCGCAACCTTCGCCGGGTGCCGTTCGAGAACATGATCTACATCGCCGACGGGCCTTCGGACGTGCCCGCCTGGAGCCTTGTCCAGAGCGAGGGTGGCCGCACGCTGGGCGTCTACCAGCACGGCTCGCGCTCGCAATTCGAGCAGATCAGCGCCCTGCAACGCGACGGGCGCATCCAGGCCCTGGCCGAAGCCGACTATCGACCCGATTCGACCGCCTGGCTGTGGCTGACCACCGAGGTGCGGCGCATCGCCGACCGGATCGTGGAGGAGCGCGAGGCGGCACTCCGCACCGCGCTGCGTCCGCCGGCCCGTCACCTTCCCGAGGACGAGCCGGCAGCCGCGGTTGCGCCCGAGGCCGTCGAGACCGAGCGCCAGGAGGTGGCCGAGGAGACGCTGTCGCTGCGGCTAGAGGATGCCGGACCGATGCCGGCGCGCACACGCGCCGGCGAGATTCTCGACTCGGTGCGCGCCTCGTTGTCGGAGGCGCCGCCCACCCCGGCGGCGGGCGAAGCGGATGACCCGCTTCGATTGCCCGAGGCGGACGCGCTTTCCCAGCCCAAAACGACCCCCGGAACCGACTGAGGCGTACCGCGAGCGCGGGGAAGGCACGACCCGGGCGCCGCGGGCTCGGGCGGGGAGCGCGGGGGAGGGCTGGTTTGCCGCCCGAGCACGTAACGGCGCCGGAGAACCGCCTTGGTGGCCACGGTTGTCTCTGTGTGCAAACGGCGGCCAACATCAGGCCCTTTCGAGGCCCTCCTTCTCCGATACTTGCTGCTCCGGCAAACGGGGGAGGTGCTCACCTGTGCTCACGTGAGCGGATC
>JBBRXE010000074.1:0-8130 GCA_038248695.1 Candidatus Limnocylindria bacterium
CTTCTCGTAGTCGAACTTCTCGACCGCGCGGATGAGCCCGATGTTGCCTTCCTGGATGAGGTCCAGGAAGCTCATGCCCCGACCGATGTACTTCTTGGCGATGCTGACCACCAGGCGCAGGTTGGCCTCGGTCAGGCGCTTGCGAGCATCGGTGCTCTGCTCGACCAGCACGCCGCGCCGCTGCTCCAGCGGCACATCGGTGGGAATGGTCGGGTCGTAGCCCAGCTCGCGCAGGTAGGCGGCATCGTTGCCGTCCTCGACGTAGCCGCGCACGATGCCCTCGGCCGTCCCACGCGCCCAGCTCTCGAGCTCATACAGCTCGGTCGAGCCGGCGTGATCGATGGAACGGAAGCGGTAGGTGTGGCCGAACAGCACGGCCTGCTTGAGTCCCTCGGCGGGATCGGTCACCAGCATCTTGAGCATCGACTCGGCGTGCATGATGCGCTCGCGTGCCACATCGTCGAGGTTCTCGGCCTTGCGTGCCTTGCCGAGCTTGATGGCCGGCGGCGTGATCGTCTCGCTGCGACGATCGAACCACCAGTCGATCGCGTCGCGCGTCACGCGCGGTGACTCCTTGGGCAGGTCGAAGGCACGCATGGCGCCCATCGCGCGGGCCTTCGGCTCGGTGCCGAGCGTGACCCAGGTGTACAGGTCGACCATGGCGCGCGCGATGTCCTCCACCGCCAGCTCACCGAGCTCGATGGCCTTGGCCAGGACGACCTCCTCCTCGGCAGTCAGCAGGGCGACCTTGCCGATCTCCTTGAGGTACATGCGCACCGGGTCGTCGATACCGATGAGGTCGGCGGCCAGCGCCTCGAGGTCCTCCTCCGCATCGGTTCTGGCGCCCGCCTTCTTCTGTGCCGCCTCGACCTCGGGCTCGGCGATCAGGGTCGGCTGGTTCTGCGCGTCGAGCACCTCGACGCCATGCTCCTCGGCGGCCGCGTAGAGCTCCTCGATCTCGTCGGGATGCTCCTCCGGCTGGGGCATCAGCTCCAGGATCTGGTCCTGGGTGATGAAGCCCTCGCTGCGGCCCTTTTCGAGGAGCCGACGCAACCCGGCGCTGGCCTTCTTGCCGTTGCGAGCAGCCTTCCCGTTCGTGGTGGCCCTGGTCCTGGTGGCCTTCGCCTTCGGCGGCAACGTCGCAGGGGTGGCCGTCTGCAGCGTGGGCTCCGTGGCCGCGGTCGGCTTCGACTTGCTCGTCGCCGCCTTTGCCGCCGGGACCGATGCCGCCGGCTTGGTGACGGCTCTGGTCGCCGGCTTCGCCTTTTCCGTGTCGCGCTTCTTGATAGTGGTCGCCACGTTCAGCTCCTTCTCACGCCGGCCCGCGCCGGCTCTCTCATCGTCCTGGTCACTTCGGCCTTCTGGCGGCCGAGGCGCATGATCTGTTGTTCGATTGATTCCAGGCGGTGTCGATCCCCCTCACGCTGCGCCTCCTCGAGAAGTAGGCGGCCATCCCGGATGGCTTCCTCGATGCGCGCGCTGCGCAGCCGCAGCAGGCACGTCCGCAGCGCCTCGCGGGCCTCGTCGCCAGTGAGCTGGGGACTCGCCTCCGTCCGAGTGACATCGGCCAGCAGGCTGCGCGCCAACGCGGCCGTGCCGAGGTCCAGCGACCCGACGAACGCCTCGATATCGTCGCCGCCGAGGCCTTCCGTCGCGCGCTCGCGCCAGGCACCGATGAGCGACAGCGCAACAGCATCGCGGAAGGGCAGCCGCCCGTCGCCATCGGTCACTTCGAGATGGTTCAGCTCGGCCACCGCCGCGGGGTTCAGCAGCAGCAGCTGGATGGTTTCCGCCTCGAGCGGCGTGAGCATCGGCTGCGCGCCTGGTTCAGCCATCGCCACCGGCCGCAACGGCTCCGACCGTGGCGCGGGCGCCTGTGCCAGGGCCTCGTTGAGCACGCGCTCCTCGACGTTCACCAGCCGCGCCAGCTGCTGAATGTACAGGGCGCGCTCGATGGGATCGCCCACCCGGCGCAGCAGACCGATGACCCGGCCGGTCAACTCGCGCCGTCCGGCCACGCTTGACAGGTCGACGCTTGCCGCCGCCCGATCCATGAAGTACTCGACGACGGGCTTGGCGGCGTCGACGGCGCTGCGCCACGCGTCCGGATCCGTCTTGATCAGCTCATCCGGGTCCTTGCCGGCCGGAATGCGGATAACGCGCACCTTGCTGACGCTCTGGTCCGGGCCCAACTCGGCAAGCAGGCCCCGCTGGGTGGCCGCCTCCCCCGCCAGGTCGACGTCGTAGGCAAGCGCCACGCCATCCGCATAGCGCGTCGCCAGCTCGATCTGGCCGCGAGTCAGCGCCGTGCCGAGCGACGCCACGACGTTGGTGAAGCCTGCCTGGTGGGCGCCCATCACGTCCGTGTAGCCCTCGACGATGACGGCCAGCTTCTCGCGTCGGATGGCGGTCTTGGCCAGGTCGATGGCGAACAGCGTGCGGCTCTTGTCGAAAAGGGCGGTCGCCGGCGAGTTCAGGTACTTCGGACCCTCGCCGCCGGGCATGATTCGGCCGCCCAGGCCGACCGCCCGACCCGACTGATCGCGGATGGGGATGATGATCCGACCGCGGAACCGGTCGATCACACCGCCGCGGTTCGACGGGCTGGCCAGGCCAGCGCCCACCAGCTCTTCGTCACTGAAGCCACGCGAGCGCAGTCGTTTGGTCAGCGCGTCCCAGGTCGCCGGTGCGAAGCCGATGCCGAAGCGCTCCAGGGTCTCGTCGCTCAGCCCACGCTCGGCAAGGTAGACGCGCGCGCGCTCCGCCTGCGGCGTGCGCAGCAGCACCTCGCGATACCACGTGATCGCGGCTTCCAGCGCATCGCGCAGGCGCTTGCGATGCCGGTCCTCACGCGCCGTCCGCTCCGACAGCTCGACGCCGGCCTTCTCAGCAAGCCGCGTCAGCGCCTCCCGGAACTCAAGGCCGTCACGGCGCATGACGAAACTGAAGATGTCGCCGCCTTCACCACAGCCAAAACAGTGCCAACTCTCCCGGTCAGGGTTGACGATGAACGACGGCGTCTTCTCGGCGTGGAACGGACAGAGGCCCTTGAAGGCCGTACCGGCGCGCTTGAGCGTCACCGTCTCGCCGACGACGTCGACCACGCTGAGCTTCGATTTGATCTCGGCAACGATGCCTGACGAGGTCATGGAACTGGCTGGTTCTCGGCGCCGTTTGGCGCTGTCAAGGGCTTTGTCAAGGGTTCTGAGGGTATTTTATCATCTTGTCAAGCCCGTGCCCAGCTCAGCAGCCGGTTGACAGCGACGGATTGTTCGCTTCAACTACACTCCAGCCGGGCAATCTGCACCTGGCCGCACCATGCAAGGGACGAATGCCAACGCCGCCCGATGATGATCTGCTGCGCACCGCGTTTCGCGACGTGCACGCGACGCGCCTGAACGGCTTCACCCTGCTCGTCGCTCTCGGTGATCGACGCCGGGCCGCTGCCACGGCGGGACAGGCGATCGCCGAAGGTACCCAGCGCGTCCACGATCTGCGTCACCCGGAACGTGCCGCCGCATGGCTGCGCGCCAAGGTGCTGCAGTCGCTCCGCCGCGGGAAGCGCATCGAAGCACCATCGCTCGACGCTCTCCGGACGCTCGGCGTCAACGAACCACTGCTCGCCGGCCTTTCCGGCCTCTCGCTCATGCAGCGCGCGGCAATCGTCGCAGCCAGCGTCGAGTGCTTCGCCGAGGCCGACGTCGAGACGATCCTGGATGCAACGCCAATCGGCGCGCGACGGATGGTCGCAACCGCACGCACCCGCTATCTCGCGGCCTTCGCCATCGCTGATCGCGCGACGCTCGGCTCCGGACCGCTCACCGATCGGGTCCTGATGGTCGCCGCACGAGGCTTCGTGCCGCCCGCTGCTCGTACCGCGCGCTCGACCTGATGACGCATCGCCTCAGCGATCCGCATCTCGCCTTCCAAGCTTGGCTGGTCGACGGCGCGCCGGGCGAGCCGCCGCGCGATGCCGCGCTGCATGCCTCGGTCTGCGACGAGTGCATGAGCCAGGTCGCCGCGCTGGATGCGCTGCGCGCGCTCGATCTCGGTCGGGCCATGCTGCCCGCCGCCCGTCTCGCTCCTGATGCCGCGCCACGAGGCGCGGCATCGATCCGTCGGGCCGGCGCGGCGGCGGCCGGCGTGATGGGCATCGCGATCGTCGGGGTCGGCGCGACACTGCTGCTTGCCAGCCCCACGCCATCGGCCCCGTCCGGCCCCTCAGATCTTCCGGGTGGCGACGTGCTGGGGGCGACAGGCACGCCGATGGCGACATCGACCGATTCCCCCACGGCGAGCGCTGCGGCAGCAACGGCTGCGGCGACGGAGGCGCCGGCAACACCGCGGCCGTCTCGCGCCACGCCGCGGCCGCCAGTCGTGGTCCCGACGAAGCGGCCGGCAACACCGCGGCCCTCCGCGCCAGCCTCACCGACCCCATCGGCCACCGCGACGCCATCGTCATCGGCCACCGCGACGCCATCGCCATCGGCCACCGCGACGCCATCGCCATCGGCCACCGCGACGCCCACGCCGTCGCCCACAGTCACGCCGACGCCATCGCCCACACCAACGCCCTCGCCGACGTAGGCGAACCGAACTCGATCCGGTTGGTTGCGGGCTAGCGGTCGCGCTCCTCGGCACCGCTGAGGGCGGCCTGCGCGGCGGCCAGCCGAGCGACCGGCACGCGGAACGGCGAGCACGAGACGTAGTCCAGTCCCACCTCGTGGCAGAATGCGATGCTCTGCGGATCGCCGCCGTGCTCGCCACAGATGCCGATCTTCAGGCCGGGCTTGGTCGCGCGGCCCTTCTCGACGCCCATCCGCACCAGCTGCCCCACACCCGTTGCGTCGAGCACCTGGAACGGGTTGACCGGCAGGATCTTGCGGTCGACGTACTGAAGCAGGAACTTGCCCTCCGCATCGTCGCGGCTGTAGCCGAACGTCATCTGCGTCAGGTCGTTCGTGCCGAAGCTGAAGAACTCGGCCTCGGTTGCGATCTCGTCGGCGGTCAACGCGCCGCGCGGCACCTCGATCATGGTGCCGAACTTGTACGCGACCTGCCGGCCAGCCGCATCGACGATGCGCGCCACCTCCGCCTCCAGGATCCGGCGCGTCTCACGCAGCTCGTTCACGTGGCCGACCAGCGGGATCATGATCTCGGGCAGCGGCGTGATCCCCTCCCCAGCCACGCGGGTCGCCGCATGCAGGATGGCGCGCGTCTGCATCTTGACGATGTCCGGGATCATCAGACCCAGCCGGCAACCGCGCATGCCGAGCATGGGGTTCTGCTCCCGCATGGCATCGACGGCGTGCAGCAGCTCGGTCTTGTCGGCCAGCTCCGACTCGAGCGCCGCCCGATCTGCGTTGGAGGCCGATGTCACCTTTCCCCGGCGCGGAATGAGGCGCATGGCGCGCTCCGCATCCTTCTCGCCGAAGACCCTGGCCAGGCCCTTCTCGATCATGGGCGTGTCGCGGTCGCCCACCGCATCGGTCTCGATCGAGGTGACCTCGAGGAGTGTCCGCAGCCGCGTCGTATCGGCCACGAGCTCGTCGTAGCTTGGCAGGAACTCGTGGAGGGGCGGATCGATGAGGCGGATGACCACGGGCAGGCCGTCCATGGCGCGGAAGAGGCCGGCGAAGTCATCGGTCTGCAGGCGTTCGAGCTCGTTGAGGGCGTCATCAAAGACCGTGATGGTCGTTTCGTCATCGGTCGACACGCTGGCGCTGGCGTCGCGGCGCGCCTTGGCGGCGGTTGCCGCGTGTGCGTTGAGGATCATGCGGCGCACGGTCGGCAGCCGATCCTCCTCGAAGAACATGTGCTCGGTCCGGCACAGGCCGATGCCCTGCGCCCCGTACTCGCGCGAACGCTGCGCGTCGCGTGGGTAGTCCGCGTTGGCCCAGACCTGCAGGCGCCGAACGTCATCGGCCCAGGAGAGGAGGGTGGCGAGATCCTTCTCGTCCGAGAAGTTCGCCTCGATGGTCGCCAGCGCACCGGCGTAGATCTCGCCGGTGGTGCCGTCGATGCTGATCATGTCGCCCTCGTTGACCAGCTTGTCGCCCGCCGTCATGGTCCGGCTGCGGTAGTCGATCTTCAGGCTCTCTGCGCCCGCGACGCAGGGCAGTCCCATGGAGCGCGCCACCACCGCGGCGTGGCTCGTCGCGCCGCCGCGGGCCGTGAGGACGCCGCGAGCCGCGAGCATGCCGTGCACGTCATCGGGGCTCGTCTCGATGCGAACCAGGATCACCGGATCGCCCGCCTCGTGGGCAGCCACCGCCCGGTCCGGGTCGAAGGCGGCCTTGCCGGTCGCGGCGCCGGGTGAGGCATTCAGACCCTTTGCCAGGAAGCGGTCCTGCGCCTTGGCCTTTGCAGCCTCGTCGAAGCGCGGCAGGAGGAGCTGGACGATCTGGGACGGCTCGACGCGCTGCAGCGCCTCCGCGCGGCTGAGCACGCCCTCATTGGCCATGTCGACGGCCATCTTCACGGCGGCCGGCGCGGTGCGCTTCGCTGACCGGGTCTGCAGCATGTACAGCTTGCCACGCTCGATGGTGAACTCGAGGTCCTGGGCGTCACGGTAGTGCGCCTCCAGGCGCTGGGCGATCTCCTCGAACTGGGCGTACACCTCGGGCAGCGCCTGCTGCATCTGGCTGATCTTCTGCGGCGTGCGGATGCCGGCCACCACGTCCTCGCCCTGGGCGTTGGTCAGGTACTCGCCGTACAGCTCGTGCGCCCCGGTGTTCGGGTCGCGGGTGAAGGCGACGCCGGTCCCCGAGTCGTCGCCCATGTTGCCGTAGACCATGGTCACGATGTTCACCGCGGTGCCGAGGTCGTGCGGGATCTTGTTGTACTCGCGGTAATCGTGGGCGCGCTTGCCGAACCAGCTGTCGAACACGGCGCGCGTGGCGAGCTCGAGCTGTCGATAGGGATCAGCCGGGAACGGCTCGCCGGTCTTCTCCTCAACGATCCGCCGGTACTGCTCGGCCAGCTCGTTGAGGTCATCGGCAGTGAGGTCGGTGTCGAGCTCGACAGCTCGCTTGGCCTTGAGCTGCTCCAGTGGCTCGTCGAAGGTCTCGGCCGGGATGTCGAGCACGATGCGGCCGAACATGGCGATGAAGCGCCGCAGCGCGTCATAGCCGAAACGCGGGTTGTCGGTGAGCGCGATGAGGCCGGTGACCGTCTCATCGTTGAGCCCCAGGTTGAGGACGGTATCCATCATGCCCGGCATGCTCTGCGCTGCACCGGATCGGACGCTGACCAGCAGCGGGTTGGCCGGGTCGCCGAAGCCCTTGCCGGTTTCGCCTTCGAGCTGGTGCATGTGCTCCACGACGCCGTCCCACAGCCCCGCCGGGAACTCGCGACCCGCGGCGTAGTAGGCGTTGCAGGCCTCGGTGGTGATGGTGAAGCCCGGCGGGACCGGCAGGCCGGCGTTGGTCATCTCGGCGAGTCCCGCGCCCTTGCCGCCGAGGAGCGTGCGCATCTGCGCATTGCCCTCGTGGAAGGTGTAGATCAGCTTGCCGTCGGTCGCTCCGTTATCGGCGGCGGACTTCGTCGCGGACGCCCGCTTCGCGGGCTTCTTGCCGGTCGTGGCCATGGGTCGAGCAGGTCCTCGTGCGGCTGGGGCCCCGATTGTACCGATCAGCGGTCATAGACGCCCGCATACCAGAGGCCGATGCGGGCGATGCGCTGCGACACGGGTCGGAATCCGGCCGCGGCAAGCTGCTCCTCGATACGGCGCAGGTCGTGGACAAAGCCGGGGCAGCCGCCGCTCACCCGGTCCCAGATGTTCTCGCCCGTCCAGATCGCCCGGTTGACGATCCCACGCCAGCCGCGCGATTCAGGGACGGAGAGCGCAATCCGACTGCCGGCCGCCGCGATCGCCGCATCCACCAATCGGGGCCTGTCGCGGAAACAGCAGATCGAGCGATCGAGAACGACCCAGTCGTGGCGCTCGAGCTTGTCGGTCGCCGCGTTGCCGACCGAGAATCGGGTCCGATCGGCGACTCCGGCTGCCGCGACACGACGGCGTGCGAGGTCGATGCTCACCGGCGAGAGATCGAGGCCTGAGAGCCGCGCGGCGCCGGCCGCCAGCAGCGCGGCGGCCAGAGCACCGCTTCCACAGCCGAGCTCGAGGAC
>JBBRXE010000075.1:0-8074 GCA_038248695.1 Candidatus Limnocylindria bacterium
CAGCGGAGAGCGTGGAATAGGTGATCTTCATGCGCGGCGTGGTCGTGGCCAATGCGGTGCCTCCTCGAGGAAAAGCGCGCGGGACGAATTGTCGCGCGGCGGACGGTCGGTTGCGAGCGGTCCGCTGATTATCGCACCGGTCTTGTGCGCAGGACATGCCGAAGGCCAGGCTCCGGGGGGAGAAGAGCCTGGCCTTCGACGCGCGCATCATAGGGGCAGTATTCACGGCGTGCAAGAGGTTTTTCGCAAGCATTGCTTACAAACGCCTGCTCGAAGGGCTACGACGGCCTGGCGAGGTGATACAGACCAAGCTTGAGCTCGAGCATCGGCCGATGCGGACCCATGAGGTATGCCCGCCCCCGATCGCCGTACAACCGCGGCAGCAGCTCGAGCGCCGATGCATCGTCGCGCAGGTCGAGCTTGGCGTGCACGACCTTGATTTTGAAGCCGTTGCGCAGCCACCAGCCGGTGCGTCGCTGGGTCGCCTCGAGGGCGTGGGCCACGACCTCCGGTTCGAGCAGGCCGGCGACGTCGTCCCGGCCGTAGTAGCCGATCACGATCAGCCGACCGTCCGGGCGCAGGACGCGCAGTGCCTCGTCGATGAGCGGGCGCGAGCGGTCGTCCGGCTCGATCTGTCCGGTCAGCACGATGTCGACTGCACCATCGCGCAGCGGCAGTGCGCGCAGGTCGCCCTCGACGATGCGGATGTTGGGCTGGTGCGACTCACCGGCACGCTGGCGTGCCACGGCGAGCAGCTCCGGATCCGACTCGATGCCGTACGTCCGCCCGGTGCGGCGCGCCAGCAGCATCGGGTAGTGGCCGATGCCGGTACCGACGTCCGCGATGCGCTTTCCGGAGAGCGGCACGATGCGCTCGATGGCGGCAAGCACCTTGCGGTCCGGGTCGATCAGCTCACCGAGACGGCGATGCAGCTCGGGATCCGGCTCCGTCCAGGAGGGCAGGATGGCGAGCATCAGGACACCTCGACCCGCGTCCGGGCGGGGTTGCCACGCGGGTCGCTCAGCAGCGCGTCGCCATCGTCGCTCACGGGAGCGACGTGCGGCACGCCGGCGAGCAGCTGAAGGTCGAATGCGACCGGACCGGCGGCCCGGCGAGTGACGACCAGCGGAATCGACAGCTTGGCATGGGGCTGCAGCGGACCCCACCCCAGCGACGTGGTGCCGGCCGGTTCGCCCAGCTCCCCGGGGCCGTCGACCCACTTCGTCCAGGCGAAATGCAGCGGCCGACCGCCCTCGCGGACGCGCGCCTCGGTGGGCGTGAAGGGTGCCAGGTAGAGCGTGTCGGCGAGCTCCGTCGGCCAGCGCAGCACGATCTCGTCGATGCGCTTGTCGGTCAGGTTTTCGACGTCGACCTGGATCTCGCCGTTGCCATCCGGCTTCACATTCGACGTGACGCTGAAGCGAATCTTTCGCTCGTCGCGCCGCGGCGGCAGTGCGAGGGTGAGTGCCGGCTGAGGAGTTGCGGTCGGCGTCGGTTCGGCCGCTGACGGCAGCGCGCTGGGGCACCGAACCGGACTGGTGGCCGGCGACGTCGGCGACGCGACGCTGGTGCTCGGTGAAGGCTGCGCGCCGCAGCCGGTCAGCACCCCCATGGCGAGCAGCGCCAGCCCGAACCGGCCGGGCAGCCATGCCTGCGCGGGCATGCGCCTATGCATCGGCAATCACGGTGCAATCATGTGGCGCCGATGCGGCGCCCGGATGGAGGCTGTCATGACAATCGGCGCTTCACGCTCGGCGGCTGGCGGTCACCGGCATGGTAAGCGAGAGCGCCGTGCGGTGCCCGGAGAAGCGGACCGGGGCGTTTCGCGAGCGCGACACCGGTTGCCAGCCGGCGCGGTACGATCAGCGCATGAGCCAAGAGACGGAGCGAACACCCATTGGTGTCCTGCTCTGGTTCGGATGGGCCTTCCTGCTCCTGCTCGGCACCGGGGTCCTGCTGCCGCGGATCATCAGCTTCGTCGACTTCAGCGAAAAGGCGCCGTTCTCGCTGCTCGGGATCTTCATGATGCTGGAGCTCGCGGCCGTGCTGTTCGGGATCACGGTCGCGCTGCAGCGCAAGCGGATTGCGCACCGCTTCGCGCTCGGCATCGCCGCCCTGGCCGCGCCGATCCTGGCCGGCCTGCCGCCGCCGCTGCTGAAGATGCCGTCCGATGCCGCCCTGGGCTGGGCGCTGCTCTTTGTGCCGATCGGGCTGCTGATCAGCCTGGTGCTGATCGTCTTGCTGTTGCGGCCTGCAGCTCGCGCCTACTTCAGCGAGGACTGATCGGTGAAGCTGCTCGCCTACCATCGCGGCGACGACACGCGCTTCGGGTACCTGACCGACGCGGGCATCGTCGACCTCGGTCCCGGTGACGTCCTGACGGTCATCCAGCACGGCGTCCCCACGGAGGACGGCGAGGTGATCGATCCGGCTACCGTCGAGCTGCTGGCCCCGATCGCGCGGCCGGGCAAGATCCTGTGCATCGGCCTGAACTATCACGACCATTGCCGAGAGCAGGGCATCGATCCGCCCGAGCGCCCGGTGGTGTTCGGCAAATTCGCGAACGCCGTCAACCGGCCCGGCGGCAGCGTCCGAAGGCCGCGCGCGACCGAGAAGCTCGACCTTGAGTGCGAGCTCGCCGTGGTCATGGGACAACGGGCGAGCGGCATCGGTCCGGAGGAAGCTCTCGACCACGTCTTTGGTTACACCATCCTCAACGACATCACCATGCGCGACCTGCAGCGTGAGGATCGCCAGTGGTCGCGTGCCAAGGGCAGCGACGGATTCGCGCCCATTGGCCCGGTGATCGTCACGGCGGACGAAATCCGCAATCCGCAGGCGCTGACCATGCGATCGAGCGTCAACGGCGAGGCGTGGCAGGACAGCAGCTCGGCCGAGATGATCTTCGACATTGCGACGCTGATCGCGTTCGTCAGCCGCACCATCACCCTCGAGCCGGGCGACATCCTGTCAACCGGCACCCCCGCGGGGGTCGGCCACTACCAACATCCGCCGCGCTACCTCGTCGACGGCGACCGGCTGCGTTGCGAGATCGAGGGGATCGGCGTGCTGGAGACGTCCGTGGTCGACGAGCTTCCCCGGACCGATGACCACGCCGCCGCCGCGGGCGTCGGCTCGTTGGGCGGCGTGCGCCCGTGAGCGTCGCGGCCAAGGGGACCATGCGCGCACTGGCCAAGACGCGGCCTGCGCCGGGTGCCGAGCTCGTTCAGCGACCCATCCCGACGCCGGGACCCGGCGAGGTGCTGCTGCACATGGAGGCCGCCTCGATCTGCGGCACCGACTATCACCTGTATTCCTGGGACCATTGGGCACAGGAGGTGCTCGTCCCGCCGATCGTGCTGGGTCACGAGCTGGCCGGGCGGGTGGTGGGTGCCGGAGCGGGCGTGACACGGGTGCGCGAGGGTGACCTGGTCGGGGTCGAAAGCCACCTCTTCGATTGGACCTGTGCGCAATGCCGTGCTGGCGACATGCACCTGTGCCGCAACCTGCGCGTGATCGGCGCGCACGTGGACGGGGGGTTCGCCGAGTACATGGTCATCCCCGAGGCGAATGCCATTGAATCCAACGGGTTGGATCCCGCGGTGGTGGCGCTCCAGGAGCCGATGGGCAATGCCGTCCACGCCGCCTTCGCCGAGCCGATCGAAGGACGCTCGGTAGCCGTCACCGGCTGTGGCCCGATCGGGCTGCTGTCGGTGGGGGTGGCCAAGGCCGCCGGCGCGTCGCTGGTGGTCGCGACCGACACCGAGCCGTATCGGCTGGAGCTGGCTCGTCAGATGGGCGCCGATCTCGTCCTCGACGCGCGGTCGCCGGATGTCGTCCAGCGCGTGGTCGACGCGACGGGTGGCGACGGTGTGGAGGTGCTGCTCGAGATGAGCGGTGCTGCGCCCGCGCTGACCCAGGCGCTGAGCTTCGTCACGCGCGGTGGTCGTGTCAGCCTGCTTGGCATCTTCGGCGAGCCGGTGACCATTGATCTGTCGGAGGACGTCATCCAGCGCGGGCTGCGACTGTACGGCATCTACGGCCGCCGCATCTACGACACGTGGGAGCGGACCCAGGCGCTGCTGCGTTCTGGAGCGCTGGACGTCACTCCGATCATCACCCACCGCTTCGACCTGGCCGACTGGGAGCGCGGCTTCGAGCTCATCGCGTCGCGGCACGCTGGAAAGGTCGTGTTGCTGCCGTGACGTCGGACCACGGCGCGTCGCCTCGACCGATTCCCAGCATTTGCGGCTATCGGAGATCGGGGAGCCTGTGCATCGGTCCAGAACTTGTCCCGTTGGCCGTCATGGCCAGAAGCTGGGAATTCGGAGATCGGGCAGCCTGTGCATCGGTCCTTCCAAGCGCCGGATGGCCGTTAGCCCCAGAAGCTGGGAATTCGGCGATTGTGGCGCGACAATGAATGACGTTTCGCTGAGGAGTTGACGCAATGACCACTACCGCGCGTGCCCAGAACCCTCTCGCCTTCCTGGACGCCGAGATCGATGAGCTCAAGGCCAAGGGCATCTTCCGCCGGCTGCGCGTGGTGCAGAGCGAGCAGAAGAGCCGCTGCGTCATCGACGGCAAGGAAGTCATCACCCTCTCGAGCAACAATTATCTCGGGCTGAACACCCATCCGAAGCTGGTCGAGGCGGCGGCCGATGCGGCCCGTGATTACGGTGCCGGCTCCGGCGCGGTGCGGACCATTGCCGGGACGATGACCCTCCACGAGCAACTGGAGCAGCGGCTCGCCGATTTCAAGCAGGTCGAGGCCGTGCTGACCTTCCCGTCCGGCTTCACCTGCAACACCGGCGTGATCCCCATCCTCGCCGCAGGCGGCGCGGTCATCGTGTCCGATGCTCTGAACCATGCGTCGATCATCGACGGCATTCGCCTGACCAAGGCCGAGCGCAGGATCTTCCCGCACGGCGACATGGACGCGATGCGCAGCGTTCTCCGCGAAATTCGGGCGGCCGATGCGAACCGCACCATCCTGCTGCTGACCGATGGCGTCTTCAGCATGGACGGCGACATCGCCAAGCTCCCCGAGATCGTGGACGCAGCCGAGGAGGCGAACGCGATCGTCTACGTCGACGACGCCCATGGCTCCGGCGTCCTCGGTCGCAATGGCCGCGGGACGGTTGATCACTTTGGCCTACATGACCGAGTGCAGGTCCAGGTCGGGACGCTCTCCAAGGCGATCGGCGTGCTGGGCGGCTACGTGGCCGGCAGCCGCTCGCTGCGCACGGTGCTCGAGCACCGGGCGCGGCCGTTCCTGTTTTCGACATCGGCTCCGCCGGCGGTTGCGGCGGCCTGCATCGCCGCGATCGACGTGCTGGAGACCGAGCCCGAGCTCATCGAGCGGCTGTGGAATAACGCCCGCTTCTTCAAGGCGGGGTTGGCGAAGCTCGGCTTCAACATCGGTCATTCGGAGACGCCGATCACGCCGGTGATCGCCGGCAAGGGGTCGGTGGCCATGAAGCTGTCGGATCGGCTGTTCGAGGAGGGCGTCTTCGCGCAGGGCATTGGCTTCCCGACGGTGCCCGAAGATCTGTCCCGCGTCCGGACCATCGTGACCGCCGGGCACACACGCGAGGAGCTCGAAACGTGCTTGGGCGCCTTCGAGAAGGTCGGCCGCGAGCTGGCGCTGATCTAGTCCATTGTTGTCGCGCGTTGTACCGTCGCCAACCTGATCGTCAACACGCGACAGGCCGGGCGGGAAGCTGACCCCACTTGCGGACCATGACAAAGGCCCCCGGTGTGTCCGGAGGCCTTCGCCATGTGTGGTGCGGCCGTGCGGCCGCTCGCATCAGCTGCGCTTGCGGGCGCTACCGACGTTGGCGTAGGCCAGGACGCCGAGCGATGCGAGCAGCATCAGCACGAACAGGATAGTCGGCGCCGAGGCGTTACCCACGACCGAGATGGCCGTATCCGGCTGGCTCGCTCCAGGCGTACCGGTCGCGGCGTGCACACCGCCCTCCGGCGTGCTGGTGGCCGCTGACGTGGCCGTCGGGGCCGGCGTGCTGGTGGCCGCCTGTGTGGTGCCTTCGGGCGTGCTGGTCGGCTCTGCCGATGGCGCGTTCTCGAAGATCACGTCGGGGCTGGCACAGTCGCCGTCATCGTCCACCTCGACGAGCTGCGAGCTCGGATTGGCATCCTCGTAGCCGGCGGGCGGCTGAATCTCGGTGACGGTCCAGTTCGAGTCGCTCGGCAGCCCGATGATGCACACGAAGCCATTCCTCGTTACGGCTTGGTCGGTGCCATCCGGGACGTGGTTGCCGTTGACGTCCCAGGTACCGCTGCCCGACGTGTACGCGCCGGGGATTCCCTCGATCGTGAAGACGGCACCATTCAGCGTGTGGCCGGTGTCGGCATCGATCTTCTTGATGTTCAGCGATGCGGTGTCACCGTCGGGCTTGTCGGTCGGCGTCGGCTGTCCCTCGGTTGGCGTCGGCTGACCCTCGGTTGGCGTCGGCTGTCCCTCGGTTGGCGTCGGCTGACCCTCGGTTGGCGTCGGCTCCGGCGTGTCTCCGTCGCAGATGATCTTGAAGACCTTCGACTTGGCCTTCACGTCCTTCAGGTTGATGTCTTCGCTCGGGAGGTCCTTGCCGTACAGGGTGGCTTTGTAGTGACCATCCGGGATGGAGGGACCGTCGACATCGTTGAAGTAGTCGGTCTCGGCATACCCAGTGGCATTCGTGGGACCGAAGTCATACGGACCATATGAGCCATCGGTGTTGCCCTGTCCGTCGATCATGACGTACCCATCTTGGCCAGCGTCGAAGGAGAAGCCCTCGAAATTCCAGACGCACACCTTCGGATCGTTTGACTCGGTGCCCGAAGCAGTGCCCTGCTCGTGGACCTTCAGTGTGCCGTTGTTGCCTGGGGCGTCGGCCGATACCGGCCGGGTGATAGCAAGGAGTGAGACGAGTAATGCGGCGGCACTCAGGATGGTGAGCGTCACCCGTCCGAGGTCCCACGCTCGAACTGCAGCGGTTGAACGATTCACAGTCGGTCCTCTCTGGTCTAGGTGACCTTCCCGGTCTCAACCAACCCAGCTGGCTCCGGGAGTCACTGAGTGGAGGATATCCGAGTCGTACTACGCTGCCTAGTACGTCCTGCGGCCGGCCGGTCCAGTCTGGTGAGGTTTGGTGGATCAGCGTCTCCGGATATCGTTGCGTCTGCGCACCATCCCAAGGCCAATAGTCCCGGTCTCCTTGTTAGAACACGGCGTTGCCGAGTTCGCCTGGGCAGAGCGCCTGAGGGTCGGTGTGGCCATCAGGCCGTCGGTTTGGTGGGGCTCGCGGCGTTCTCGGAGCGGAATGCGGAAGGCCCCCGGAACAGATCCGGAGGCCTTCCGCACTTGTGGGGCCGGCGCATGCCGGTCGTGCGCCTAGCGCTGGCGATCGATGGCGACGTTCACGTAGGCGACACCGCCAAGCGAGCCCAGCAGGATGACGACGAAGAGCAGGATCGGGGCGGGGCTGCCGCCGCCGGTCGAGCTTATCGAGGTGTCAGGCACGTGGGGCGCCGGTGTTCCCGTCGCGGCGTGGACGTCTCCCTCGGGGGACTTGGTCGGCGCGGGGGTGCTGATCGGCTGCTGCGATTGCTCGGGAGTCGAGGTCGGAGTTGCCGTCGGGGTTGCCGTCGGAGTTGCCGTCGGCGTAGGCGTCGAATCCGGCGGGGTCATCGAATTCTCGAAGACCACGTCAGGGCTGTTGCAGTCGCCGTCGTCGTCGACTTCAACCAGCTGCGAGGCTGGATCGGCCAGGTCGTAGCCGTTCGGCGCCTTCTGCTCCGTCACCAGCCACTTGCTGTCCTTGGGGAGCCCGATGATGCAGACGAAGCCCTTCTTGGTGACAGCCTGGTCGGTGCCGTCGGGCACCTGCTGGCCGTCGACCGTCCAGGTCCCGCTGCCGCTCTTGAAGGTTCCGCTGATGCCCTTGATCTTGAAGACCGCACCGTTGAGCGCGCTTTGGCTCTCCGCGTCGACCTTCTTGATGTTGAGCGAAGCGGTGTCATTCGGATGGCAGTCGCTCTGGATCGCAACCAACGGCGTCCAGCCGAAGAAGTAGTC
>JBBRXE010000076.1:0-8060 GCA_038248695.1 Candidatus Limnocylindria bacterium
CCGCCAGCTCCATCGGCCGTTGTTCACCAGAAGCCGCGCCTGCGCGCAGTTTGGCCGGCGTATCGGTCATTGGTGAGCGTGAAGTGCGCGCCGGCGTGCGCCGCACGCGTGTAGTTGGCCGATGTGGCGCTCAAACGCAGCGCGGCAGACCCACCGCGTGACCTGTGACCGATACGTCGCTCAGTGGGCGGCCAGCTCACTCGGGGCGTCGGGACCGAACCAGGAGGAGTGCCGCGCTGACAGCGACGATTGAGACGACCGCCAGCGCGCCGATCTCGCGCGCAACGAAGACCGGATACCGCTCGGGTGGGACGACGAGGTAGACCTGCGTCAGGCCCGGCGGCACGCCTGGCCCGGTCTCGAACTGATCAGGGAATCGCTTGTAGGCCTCTTCGTCCGTGACGAAGTCGCCGGTGGCGTCGTCGAGGTATCCCGAGCCGTAGATCGTCGAATACGCGTCCAGCCCGCCCTCGCCAGGCGCGACCCACACTGCTTCGGCTTGCATGAGCTGGCCGCGTGCGAGCTGAAGACCGCCAAGGAGCACCACGACCACGACGCCGGTTACCAGGATCGCCGGCAGCATGCGGCCCAGCCATAGGCCGATGAGCACACCGAGCGCGAACACTGCGAGTCCCCGTGCTGCGACGAGCGGACCGTGCATCGCGAAATACTGAAACCCGAGCCGCTTGTCCGGCATCGCAAGGATCGATGCCTCGGAGGCCTGGCCGAGGAGCAGGAGTGCGATCGCGACCGCGACGGCGAGCGGGAGGATGCGGCCCGCCAGCCACCAGCTGCGGGAGCGTGCCAACGACCATGCGATTGGCGCAGTTCGCTTCTCGATCTCACGCGACACGAGCGGCGCACCGAGCAGGATCCCAACGACCAGGGGCACCACCGTGGTAGCGCCCTGCACGATCGTGCCTGCTCCGGAAAGGTACCCTCCCCAGTCCGCGAGGATCCTGCATTCAGCGGGGTAGCCATCGCCGGGGAACCGCGCCGCGCAATCAACGAAGCTCTGTGTGGCGATCGGGAGCTGCCATGCGACGAAGGCTCCGACGGCGGCAAGCAGCAACGAAGCTCCGATGAGAACGGCTAGCTCCCAGCGCTGCAAGCGCCACGTCAGGCGCAGCGACTCCAGCATCAGCCCGCTCGCCGCCGTCGCAATGCCACGGCGGCGATGAACAGCAGGCGCCTGCGCATCAATACGGCCTGCGACGATGCACGACGCCGAATGCCAACGCGCCGCCCGTGAGGGCGATACCGCCGAGCAGCAGCGACTCCTTGAGCACCGCGGTTCCGTACTTCTTGCCGGGCACCAGCAGGTCGACGTGCCGACCGATGAGGTTGCGTCGCGCGGCACGGTCGGCGGAGCTCGCGTAGAACTCGCCGCGCTCGTCGTCCCACACCAGGTTGCTCATGTCGACGCCGGTGGCGGCCAGCTCGTCGTTCGTCAGAATCGCCCCGCTCGGAATCTGGAAGAAGCCGCCGAGGCTGCGCGAACCATTGAACGAGATGCCCTGGTTCGGAAGGGAAAAGCGCGCCGCGGTCGCATCGGACATGAGCCAGCGGTCAACCGCGATGTTGACAAGGACAAGAAGGCCGACCGTTGCCAGCACCCCCATGAGCAATCCGGGCAGTTGTCGCCCGAAGACAGCTCCGATTGCCAGGCCGATTGCCAGCGACATGAGAGCCTGCACCACCAGCAGCACGCCGCGCTGGCCGTACCAGGTGAAGTCGGCGCCCAGGTCGAGGTCGGGCAGGATGGCGCCGGCGACGACCTCGCTCGCGATCGCCAGTGCCCCCAGCAGAGCGACGACGATGATCGCCCCCGTCGCGACGCGCGGCAGCAGCCAACCCGTCCGCGATGGGGAGAGGCTCCAGGCCAGGTCTGCAGTTCCGTGCTCGATCTCCCGCGCTACGAGCGGGACACCGAGGACCAACCCGCTGCCGAATGCGACGACTGAGGTGTAGGTCAGCAGCTGGCCGGCGAAGCCGCCAAGGTTTCCCAGGTCGTCGAGCAGGTCACGACAGCGTGACGCATCGCGATCGGCGGCGAAGCAGGCCGGATCGAACGCCACGAGTTGGCTCGCCTGCCAGCCAATCCACAGCATGCCGGCGCTAAGGCTGAGCGTGAGGATCGCGACGAACAGCAGCTCCCAGCGCTGGAGCGCGATCGAAAGGCGAACGCGCTGCAACATCGGTCAGTACGGCCTGCGGCGATTGACGACCAGGAACGCCAGGCCGCCGGCGAGCAGCGCCAGTCCGCCGAGCACGCCGGACTCGCGCAGAACAAAGTCCATGTAACGTGAGCCAGGCACCACATAGGCAACCATTGTCATCCCGGGGACCTCGCCGCCATCCATGGGGCCGCCAGACGGACCCTGGTAGTAGTCCTTGAAACTGACGATCTCACCGGTGACGTCATTTCGGTAGCCCATGTCGTAGACCTGCGAAGCGCCCGTCTGGGCAGGACCGAGCTCGAGTGGTATCGCCTCGGCGCGCATCCACCGGTCGCTGACTATGGAGAGTCCGATGAAGACCACCAAGCAGACGGCCGCGGACAAGAGAATCGCCGGGAGAGCGCGACCAATGAGGGCGCCCACGGCGACCCCGATGAGCAACACGGCAACGGCACGGATGGCGAGCAACGGTCCGCGAGTACCGTAGCCGGAGAAACCGGGATCGGCGCCGTCAAACGCGGGGTAGGAGCGCGCGAGGGCGTCCCCTGCAAGGCCGATGGCGAACACCGCGACGCCAGCGATCACAACGACAGGAACCAAACGGCGCCAAAGCCAACGACCTCGGGATCGGCTCAACGTCCAGGCGATGCTGGCCGTCCTTCCTTCAACCTCGCCGCCAATCAGCGGCACCCCAAGCACTAGCCCGAGCACGAAAGGGGCAGCGCTCGCGCCGAGGCTCAGGAAGCCGCCAGCCGTCATCAGTATCTCGACGGTGGATTGGAAGTCTTCACAGCGGAGATGCGACACCTGGCCCGCGACCCCGTTCGCCTCCTGGATGCACGCGAGCTCGGCAGAACGCGTCGCGCTCATCTGCAGCGCGACCCACAGCGTCGCCAGCGCGAGGACGCCTGCGGCGGCAAGCAACAGCATGAGTTCGGCTCGGTGCATGCGCCACGTCAAGCGGAACCAGGTCAACATCGGTCAGTACGGCCTGCGGCGGTTGACGACCAGGAAGGCCAGGCCGCCGGCGAGCAGGGCCAGTCCGCCGAGCACACCCGACTCGCGCAGGACGATGGTCGGGTAGAGATCGCCGGGCACGACGAGCGAGACCATGCGCCCGACCGGATCGCCCGACACGAGCCCGTTCTCGTCCATCGAGGTGTACACCATGCCGTCAGCCTCGATGGCGATGTTCGTCTGGCCGCTCGGAGAGAGCTCCGTGAAGCTCACCAGGCGGCCGTCCGCCAGCTCGATGCGTTGGCCCAGCTGCTTGCCGCCGCCGAGCTCAACAACGTACGGGGTCGCGACCGCATCGGTCTCGAGCCAGCGGTCCATGCCGAGGCTGACGGCGGTGAAGATCGCGATGCTCACGAAGATGGCCACCAGCAGTGCCGGCAGCTGCCGGCCGAAGATCGCGCCGATCGCCACGCCAACCCCGAGTGCCAGCAGACCTCGCATCACCAGCAGGCCGCCACGGCGCCCATACCAGGTGAAGTCCGCCGCCAGGTTCGAGCCCGGTTGGATCGCCTGCGCCACCACGTCGCTGGCGATGGCGATCACCAGCAGCAGACCGATGACGACCAGCGCCACGAACACGATCCGGGGCGCCAGCCAGCGGACGCGTGAGCGGGACAGCGTCCAGGCCATGTCAGCAGTGCCATGATCAATCTCACGAGCGATGAGCGGTACGCCGAGGACCAGTCCCATACCGAACGGCACGCCGAACCCAACGTCCAGCAGCTTGGTCCCAAGGTCGTACAGCCCGTTGAACTGCTGGACGAGGCGCTCGCAGGCCCTGGCGCCGCCATCAGATCCGAAGCAGCCGGGATCGATGCCCACCACGGCGTTAGCCTGCCAGGCGATCCAAAGCATCCCCGCGACGAGCAGGGCCGAGCCGCCGACCATGAACAGCAGCTCCCAGCGCTGCAGCGCGAACGAGAGTCGCACCCACGTCGTCAGGCGGCTCATGCGGCGTCGGCCACCGGTACGCGCGCGGAGGCCAGGTAGCCCATCACCACCTCCTCGAGGTTGGCGGCACGCAGCCCGCCTCCGGGGAGCGGCTGCTCAAGTTGGACGAGCGTCAGCGCTTCGCCGGCCGGGCCGGCGAAGGTCGCCACCGGGGTGCCGCCGGCGATCGGCTCATCCCCCGCTTCGCTGATGCGGTGCGACGCGAGCGCATCGGCCACCGTCGAGTGCAGGAGCACGCGGCCGACACCAAGCACCACCAGCCGATCACACGCCTGCTCGACATCGGTGACGATGTGCGAGGAGAGCAGCGCGGTGGCGCCGTCGGTGCGGACGGCATCGGTCAGGACATGCAGGAATTCACGACGCGCCAGCGGGTCCAGCGAGGCCAGCGGCTCGTCCAACAGCAGGATGTCGGCTCGGGTGCCGAGCGCCAGCGCCAGGGCGACCTGCGCCTGCTGCCCGCCGGAGAGCTGCCGCGCCGGCGCGGACCGGGGGATTCCAAGCTGGCCGAGGCGCGCCGCGGCGGTCGCGCGGTCGAAGCCGGGCCGCAGCTGGACGGCCATGGCCAGGTGATCATCGACGGTCAGTGCGTCGTACAGCGACGGCGACTGTGGCACGTAGCCCAAGTGGGCCAATGCGCCGGATCGGTCCTTCCAGGGATCGATGCCGGCAACCGTCACGCCGCCGCGCGTGGGGCGCTCGAAGCCGACCCAGGTCTTGATCAGCGTCGACTTGCCGGCCGCGTTGGGACCGACCAGCGCGGTGATGCCACCATGCGGAATGGCGAGGTCGATTCCCCCCAGGGCCCAGACCCCGCGCCGGTAGCGCTTCGCCAGCGCTCGGGCCTCGAGAACCGGATCGCTCACCTTGGCAGGCCGATGAGTACGGAGAGCAGTCCCACCAGGACCGCCAGGCCGACAAACGGGAGCGCGACGAGGGTCGAGCGCAGCGTGTCCATGGAGTGCCTCCTTCTTGTGATCCCAGCCTGACGGCCCCTCGGCGAGCGGCCAATCGGTGACTTCCCCACGGCGGATTGCTGGATATCCCGCAACCGGCACCGTCGACGGCTCTGCTACCGTCCCGTCATGCGACTTCGGATGCCCGATCTGGCGGCGCTGGCGCTCGCGGTGATCACCTTGCTGCTGGGCGCCGGCGCGTGCCTGAGCGGCAGCGTCGACCTGGGCCTGACGCTGGGCATGGTCGACGGCCGCGTCGTGGTCACCGGAGTTGTGCCCGACGGCGTGGCGGACCGCGCCGGCATCGCGGTGGGCGGCGAGGTTCTCGCTCTCCAGCCATTGGGCGAGGAGAACATGCGCCCGGCCGAGGTTGTCTACAACGCGGACGCAGCCGCTCCCAGCACAGCCCCCGACCCGGGCCTCGTTGGACCTGTTCTCCAGCAACCCGCGGTGGCCCTCGACGAGGCGCAGGTCGACTACGTGAGCGCCGGCGAGGTGTACCGCGACGAGCAGGGTCGTTTGGTGGGATGGAACGGGCCGGACCTGTATCGAGGCGACGCCCAGATTGAGCTCGACGGGAGCCTGGCGCTGTTGCTCCTTGGCGCGCTGCTCGGCTTCGTCATCTGGCGGTTGGTGAAGGGCGGCATCGCGGGCGATGCCTGGCGCCGGTCTGCCCTGCCTCTCGCGGTGGCGGTCAGCGTGCCACTCATGGCGGTGCCGATGTACCTGACCGGCATGCCGTTCGGCATCGCCGCCTCGTTCGTGCTGCCGGCGCTGGCGATGCTGCCGTTCGCCGGCGTGCTGGCGTCACTGCAGCCGACGGCCGATCGGCGCAGCGGCTGGTTCATGGCCGCCTGGCTGCTCGCCGCGGCCGTGATCTACCTGACCGTGGGGCGCTACCTCGGCGCCGATGCCGGCGGCCTTGGCGCGCTCCGCTACCTGCTGCTTGCATGCATCGCCGGCCTGCCGGCGATCGCGGCATTCGTCTCGTTCCGGCGGGACCCGGAGCGCATGGAGGAGAGCAGCAACCCCACCGCGCGTCTGGAGATCGCGACCATGGGCCTCACGCCGGTTCTGGCGCTCGCCGTATGGCTGCCGGGGACCCATGCCTACTTCCTGTTTCCGTTCCTGCTCTGGTTGCTGGTCGTCGCCCTGGCGCGCCACCTCACCATTGCCCCGCTCGTCCGCTTCGTGCAGCGCACGCAGCGCCAACGCGATCTGGTGGTGGCCGCCAGCGAGGCCGAGCGGGCGCGCCTCGCCGCCGACCTGCACGACGACGCGCTGCAGGACCTCATCTCGCTCGTCCGCCGGCTCGACGCAGCCGGCGACAGCACCGGTGCCGACCTCGCCCGGCACGTTGCCGAGCGACTTCGCGCCATCTGCTCCGACCTGCGCCTGCCGCTGTTGGAAGACCTTGGCGCCGGCGCCGCACTTGAGTGGCTGATTGCGCGCGTCGAGCCCCTCGCCGGCGGCAACGTGGTGCTCGAGCGGACCGATGCCACGCGGCCACCGTCGAACGTGGAGCTGGCGGTCTTCCGCGTGGCGCAGGAGGCGGTCTCGAACGCCGTTCGCCACGGCAACGCACCCATCACCGTGCGCTACCAGGTGACCGATGCCGGCCGCGTCTCCCTGTCGGTCGAGGATGCCGGCCCGGGGATCGACCTGCAGCAGGCCGAGGCGGCGCAGCGGGCCGGCCACTTCGGGCTGGCCAACATGCAGCAGCGCGCCGAACAGATCGGAGCGCTGCTCGACGTGCGTCGCTGGCCCGGCGGCGGCACCCACGTCGCGCTGGAGTGGCGCCCGCGGTGACGCGCATCCGGGTCGCCGTCATCGACGACCATCCGGTCGTGCGCGAGGGCACGGCTGCGCTCATCGGCCAGGAGGCGGACATGGAGGTGGTCGGGCTGGCCGCAAGCCTGGAGGAGGCCGAACCGATGCTCGCCGCCACCGAGGTCGACGTCCTGCTCCTCGACCTGCGGCTGGGCCAGGACTTCGGGTTCCGCCTGTTCGAACGCGTGCCGGTCGCGGCGCGTCCGGCGGTCGTGGTGCTGACCTCGTATGACTACCCGCAATACGTCGACGCGGCGTTGCGGCTGGGAGCCGCGGGCTATGTCCTCAAGACCGCGCCCATCGCCGAGCTGCTCGACGCGGTGCGGCGCGCGGCCGCCGGCAAGCTGGCCTTCAGCGTGCGCCCCGGCGGATGGGTCGCCCCGCTCAGCGCCCGCGAGCGCGAGGTTGTCCGCCTGGTGACCGACGGCCGCTCCAACGACGAGATCGCGAGCCGCCTGTCGATCTCACCCAAGACCGTCGAGTCACACCTGCGGCGTCTCTTCGAGCGGCACGGCCTTGCCTCACGCACCGAGCTGGCCACGCGTGCACTGCGCGACGGCTGGCTCGACTTGCCTCCGCCGTGACGGGTTCGCGGCTCCGCAATTCACGTACGGATGTCAGCGGCAGTGCCTGCAGTTCCTGATTCTCAAAAGAATATTGGGCGGATCCGCGAGGAGGTGGCGCCGGTGCTCATCCCCACCTGACTGACTCACCGCCGGTCCCCCGCCGCACATTCACAGGTGAATCCAGCAAGTGAGAAGGCGGGCGGAAAGCGGGCGAGAGCTGAGGACACCCGCATCGGTATACTCGCAGGCACATGGCAGACGATTCGATCTTCACCAAGGTGGAGCTGCAGACCCCGCAGATCGAGAGCGACCGCGGCCTGCTGCGCGACGAGGACCTGCTCAATGCGGAGCACCTGCGGCGCATGGACCAGGTGCTGCTGCGGCGCAACCTCGACCACGCGCGCATGTTCAGCCGCAAGCTCAGCCTGGAGCTGCAGCAGTACGTCCACCTCTACACGCCGGAGGCAAATGAGCTGCGCCGGCGGATTGAGAAGTACATGGTCACGGAGCGCATGATCGAGCGCGAAATGGCCCGCCGCCACACGTACTGAGCACCATCC
>JBBRXE010000077.1:0-7827 GCA_038248695.1 Candidatus Limnocylindria bacterium
ACCAAGCCGAGGATCATCGAGCTGCTGCTGGTCACCACCGTGCCGGCCATGCTGCTCGCGGCCCGCGACATGCCGTCGATGACCGCGTCGCGGCTGCTATGGCTCATCGTGCTGACATTGGTCGGCGGCGCGCTCGCGGCGGGATCGGCCAACGCCATGAACTGCTACGTCGATCGCGACATCGACGAGATCATGAGTCGCACCCGCCGGCGACCACTCCCGGCGCACGACATCTCGCCGGCCAACGCGCTGATCTTCGGCATGCTGCTGGGCGTCGCATCGGTCACGATGCTGGCCCTGCTGGTCAACGTACTGGCCGCGGCCCTGACGTTGCTGGCGATCGCCTTCTACGTGATCGTCTACACACTCCTCCTGAAGCGCACCACGACCCAGAACATCGTCATCGGTGGGGCCGCCGGGGCGCTGCCGCCGGTCATCGGCTGGGCAGCGGTCACGAACCAGGTCAGCGTTTCGGCGGTGCTGCTCTTCCTCATCGTCTTCTACTGGACGCCGCCGCACTTCTGGGCGCTCTCCATCCGGCTGATGCGCGACTATGCGGCCGCCCGAGTGCCCATGCTCCCCGTCGTGCGCGGCATCCCTGAGACGAACCGCAAGATCCTGCTCTACACCGTCCTGCTGGTAGCGCTCACTGTGGCGCTGATCCCCATCGGGGCCATGGGCCTGGTCTACGCCGTCGGGTCGATAGCGGCGGGGGCCTGGTTCCTCTTCGAGACGTGGGTGCTGTGGCGCAGTGGATCGGCCCAGCGAGCGATTCGCGTCTACAAGGTGTCCATCACCTACCTGAGCGTCGTCTTCGGCGCCATCGCGCTCGACGCCCTGCTCACCATTCGGCTCTGAGCCCGTGGCGCCGGGGGAGAGGTTCAATCTCCGAACGGCCGCCTGTATCCGCGCGTCAGCATCGTCTGCGCGTTAGACCGGCCCTGATTCGCGGCGCGCTGCTTCGCGCTACGCCTGGTCAACCATCGGTCGAACTTCGCCGATCCAACGCTCGAGCGTCTCGTCGTCGTAGGGTGCCGCCATCTCGCCGATGAAGGTATGGAAGCCCAGGGCCCTCCGCTCGCGCATCCTCTCTGCTAGCTGCTCCGGCGTGCCGACCCAGAATGTGCCGTCGTTCTCGACGTCATGCATGGGCGTGCGGTTGTGCTCCATGTGCGCCTGCCAGACGCGCCGGGCCTCCGCCTCGGTATCACGGATGAGTGGCTTGCAGCCGGCGCTGAACTCGATCTCGGCGGGATCGCGGCCGACCTCCGCGCAATGCCGGCGCAGGACCTCGACCTTGTGGCGCAGGAGGTCGACCTCGCCCATGGCGTTCCACATGTCGGCGTACCTCGCGACGGTGCGCAGCGTCTTTCGCTCGCCGGAGCCACCGATCATGATCGGCAGGTGCTCCTGGATCGGTCGCGGCACCAGGCGCAGCTGGTCGAAGGCGTAGTGGGCACCAGCCTTGGAAGTTACCGCGTGGCCGTCGAACAGGGCCCGCAGCGCGGCGACCGCTTCGTCCAGCCAGTCGAGCCGCTGGCCGAAGCCACTGCCGAAGTCGATGCCGTGTGCGGTGTGCTCCAGGCCGAACCATGCCCCGCCCATTCCGGCGATGACGCGGCCGTCGCTGACGTGGTCAATGGTCGTCAGCTGCTTGGCGACCAGTCCCGGATTGCGCAGCGGGACGGCGCCCACCAGCAGGCCCAGGCGGACCCGGGTCGTGACCTTGGCCAGCGACGCGAGTGAGGTGTAGCCCTCGAAGATCGGCTGGTACGGGTCGCCGAATATGGCGTACAGGTGGTCCCACGTCCAGAGGTGGTCGTAGCCGAGCTGGTCGACGCGCACCGCGGCCCGTTCGAACCCGGGCCAGTCGGTCGCCTGGTTCCACAGCAGGACCCCGAGCCGTGTCTCCGACATGCCGCTAGAAGCGCACGAGCACGGCGACGACGGTCACCACCGCGCCGATGGCCGCGCTGCCGAGCCCGATGCGCCTCGACATGCGGCGATCCCTAACGAGCGCTTCGGGATCGGCGATCTGCTCCTGGCGGCCCAGCGGCCCGAAGTTGTAGACGCCGCGCGAGCCGAACCCGGCGCAGAAGTGCAGGAAAGCCTGGAGATAGCCCGATGCCGATACCGATGCCGGCAGGAACAGGACAAGCCGCCAGAACGCGCTCACCTGGATCGAGATGAGTGCGAGAAATCCAAGGATGGTGACCAGCAGGCCGAGGTCTCCGGCCATGCGCCGCCGCGCGATCTCGGGCGGACCGATGTTGCAGCTCCCCGGCACGTAGCTGTTGCGCGACTCGGAGGTGTCGTCACGGAATTCGGCGGCCATGCCACCATTCTGGGCGCGTGTACTTGACGGCGCAAACGATCGCGCCGGGCACGCGACCAGCGCGATCGTCGATGGTGGCCGAGCGGGGATCCTCCCACTCGCAGAGTCGCATGAGATCGGCTCATCCAACCAGGTCGTAGACGGTCACCTCGCCGATCGTCGTCGCATCGAAGCCATCCGCGACCCACTGGCTGATCTGGGCAGAGACGTCGGATCCGCCGCGCGCCCCGCGAAAGCCTCCCGCGTCGGTCCCGGCGACGTAGTAGTGGATCTCGCCCGCGGCGACATCTGCCTGGAACTCGGCCAGTGTGGGCGAGGGGTCGGTGCCATTGAAGCCGCCAATGGCCATCACCGACTGGCCGCTTCCCAGAGCCAGGCCCGCGGCGTTGTTTGCGCCGGTGGTGGCCGCCACCCAGCGGAAGGTCGACGCATCGCGCTGCAGTGCCGCGACGAGTGCGGCATTCGGCGTCGTCGAGTCAAGCAGACCGCCGAGCGAAGAGCCTCGATTGGCCGGGCCGTTCGACCCGCGGCCGAACGTGGGGGCCGTCGTACCAGGCTGTCCGCCGGGTGCCAAGCCACCGTTCGGCAGGCCGCTGTTGGGGACGCCGCTGTTGGGGACGCCGCCGAACGCTCGGAATGGCCGACTGTTGCCCGGGCGCTGGAACGCCTGGCCACGCGGCCCGCGGAACGCGTTGCCGGGGACACCGGGACCGACACGGCCGCCTCCGACGTCCTTGACCTGCGGCTCGGTCGTGGGGATGGCACCGCTGTGCGCCTCGGCGGCGGTGGCGATGGCGCCGAGTGCAGGAGCGGCCATCATGACCGCGACCGATGCAGCGAGCACGAACCGCTGGATTCTCGATCCGGCTCGCCCGCTGAACAGCAGCCCCACGGCGGCCAGGCCGCCGCCGAACAGCAGGACAGGCGCGAGCCACGGATTCCATGCGGGGCTGCGAGCCAGCAGCGTCGCTGCCCAGATGACGGTCAGCGCGACCGCGACGGCGAAGCTGGCTCGAGCCATTGGATGACGTCGCCGTGCCCAGGCCGCAGCCGCGCCCATGCCCACCAGCGCACCGATGGCGGGCACCAGAACGACCGTGTAATACGGATGGAAGATGCCCTCCATCATGCTGAAGATGAGACCGGTGAGCAGCAGCCAGCCGCCCCACAGCAGCGCCTGGGCGCGCATCGGGTCGGTACGCCGGCGACGGCGCGTGAGCCACAGGAGCGCCGCGAACGAAATCAGTGCCGCGGGCAGCAGCCAGCTGACGTTGCTGCCCAGTTCGCCATCGAACAGCCGCAGCCAGCCGGCGCCGTCGCTGAACGCGCCGGTGCCAAACCCACCGAAGGTGGGTGCTCCCCCGCCGACGCGACCGACCTCGTCGCCGGTGAGCCGCCCGAGGCCGTTGTAGCCGAGCATCAGGTCGATGATGCTGTTCGTCTGCGACCCTCCGATGAACGGACGCGAGGTCGCGGGCAGCAGCATCACCAGGGCGACCCACCAGCCGGCCGAGACGGCGACGGCCAGCGCGGCCGCGCCGACCTGGCGCACCCGCCGCCACCAGGTAGTCGGTGCGGCGAGCAGGTACACGCCGGCCAATACCGGAATGACCACGAATCCCTGCAGCATCTTGGTCAGGAACGCGAAGCCGACGGCCACGCCGGCGAGCACCAACCAGCGCGTCGAGGCGGTTTCGAGCGCACGCAGCGTGCCGTACGCCGACGCAACCAGCAGCAGCGTCAACAGGGCGTCTGGGTTGTTGAATCGGAACATGAGCGCTGCGACCGGGGTGAGCGCCAGGACGGCGCCGGCGACCAGCCCGCCCAACGCTCCCGCTCGACGACGTACGCTCAGGTACAGCAGCCAGACCGCGGCGACGCCCTCGAGCGCCTGAGGTGCCAGGATGCTCCACGAGCTGAAGCCGAAGATGCGGGCGCTGAGTGACATGACCCACAGGGCGGCGGGTGTCTTGTCGACGGTAATCGCGTTTCCGGCGTCGAAGGAGCCGAACAGCATGGCTGCCCAGTCCTTCGAGCCCGCCAGCGCCGCGGCGGAGTAGTACGGGTTGGCCCAGCCCGATGCGGACAGGTTCCACACGAAGAGCGCTGCGCTTCCCAGCAGAAGAAGCAGCAGGGCGGGAAGCTCCCACGCCAGGGAGCGTCCCGCCACGCGTGCGTTGACCGGTTCTGTGATTCGAACGCCGGCGTCGGGGGCCAGGACGTCGGAGCTCAGCGGCGTCAACGGTTCGCCGGCAGCGTGCCAAGCTTGATCGAGAGCTGCTGGGTCTCGCCGCCGCGCACGATCGTCAGCGTCACCTTTTCGCCGGGCGAATGGGGGAGGACCAGAGTCGACAGGTCGTGCGTGGCATCCACCATCGTCCCGTCGACCGCCACGATCACATCGCCATCCTGCACACCCGCCTTCGCGGCTGGGCCTCCGGCGAGCACCGCGGTGCCCCCGTTGCCCGGTGCCTTGACGAGCGCGCCGGCCTCCACCGAGAGGCCCTCGTCCTTGGCGAGCTGCTTGGTGACGGGCTGGTAGTAGACGCCGATCCACGGACGGCTCAGCGGCTCGCCCGCCACGGCCTGCTCCATGAGCGGCCGCGCGACGTCGATCGGAATAGCGAAGCCGATGCCCTGCGCACTGCCGGCCACGGCGGTGTTGATGCCGATGACCTCGCCGGAGCTGTTCAGCAGCGGGCCACCGGAGTTGCCCGGATTGATGGCCGCGTCGGTCTGGATCAGGTTGTTCAGCTGCTCGGCGGCGACGTCGGTCGCGCCACCCGCCTGAATCTCGCGTCCGAGCCCGGAGACGACACCGGTCGTGACCGTGTTCTCGAAGTTGCCCAACGGGTCACCGATGGCGATCGCCATCTGCCCGATCTTGAGCTCGCCACTCGATCCGATCGTGACCGTCGGCAACCCCGTGGCGTCGATCTTGACGATGGCCAGATCGGTGAGCGGATCGATGCCGTAGACCGTGCCGTCGAAGGTGCGGCTGTCCGCCAGCCGAACCTGGAGCGCCGTGGCGCCGTCGACCACGTGCTTGTTGGTGAGGATCCAGCCGCTGCTATCGAAGATCATCCCCGATCCGACGCCGGTGCCGCGGCCACGCGGGCTGTTCAGGGTCGAGGTGATGACCACGACCGCCGGCGAGGTCTTCTCGACGGCATTGGTCACCGCGCTGGTCTCATCGATCTGCACGTTGCTGACGACATTGCCGCCGGCGACCGCGCCGGTCGACCCGCGGCTCGAGAGCGGCGACAGCAGATTGATGGCTGCCACCGCCCCAAGGCTGCCAGAGAGCAGCCCGGCGACAAGCGCGGCCACGATGAACAGGCCCCATGTCGCAGCCCCGCGGCGCTGACCGTGGGGTGCGGCGACGATCGGCCCAGGGCCAGATGCGCGATCGGATTGCTGGTTGATCATGGGTTCAGGATCCGCCTCGAATCTGAGGCGACTCTGAGAATCAGGCCGGTGCGAGCGGCAGGCGGACCTCGAAGCGCGCGCCGCCATCCGGGCGGTTCGAGGCGGTGATCGAGCCGTCGTGCTGCGCGGCGATCCAGCGCGCGATGGAGAGGCCCAGGCCGGTCCCCTGGTGCGGCGCATCGGGCGCGCGCCAGAAACGGTCGAAGACGCGTTCGAGGTTCTCGGGGCGGATGCCCGGGCCGTCGTCGTCGATCGTGGCCACTGCCTGGCGGCGCTCGGCACGAACCGTCACGCTGACCACCGAGTCGGCTGGGCTGTGCTGGACGGCGTTGTCGATCACGATGCCGAGCATCTGCCGCAGTCGATCGGGATCACCACTCACCGTCGCCGGCGATGCGTCGAGCCGCATTGCGACCTTGAGCACCTCGGCACGATGTGACAGCGAGCGCAGCGCCTCACCGACGGCATCGGTCAGGTCGACCGGCTCACGATGCAGCTGCACGACCCCGGAGTCGGCGCGCGCCAGCAGCAGCAGGTCACCGACCAGACTGGTGAGGTGGTCCGCCTCCGCCTCGACGTCGTCGAGCGCGTCGCCGACCTCCCCGACTCGCTGTTGCGGGTTGCGGCGCAGGTCCTCGACGCTGCTCTTGATGACCGCGATCGGGGTGCGCAGCTCGTGACTGGCATCGGCCGCGAACTCGCGCTGGCGATGCAGCGACTCGCGAATGGGGACCAGGGCACGTCCGGCATACAGGAAGCCCAGGGCGACCGATGCGGCCAACACCGCCAAGCCGCCGATCACCAGCACCAGCAGGGCGGTGTCGAGCACGCGCTGCTCGTTCGTGCGGTCCTGCAGGATCTGCACGACCCACGTCTGGTCGCCGACCTGCATCGGCTCGCTGAGGACGCGCACCGGGGTTTCGTCGACGATTGTGTAGCGCACATCGGTCACCCCGCCGCGCGCCGCGTCCGCGGCGCCGGCCACCGGCAGCTTGCCCGCAAGGTCCGGCGGCAGCTGGCCGACGACCTGGCCGGCCGGAGAGACGAGAATGCTCACTGTGCCCGCCGCAGGCCCACCGAACTGGGGCGTCCCCAGGTGCTGCTCGTCGTTCAGCTGGCCGCCCAGGACCGCCGGCAGCGCCTGGTCGCCGAAGCGTTGGATGAGCTGCTGCGTGTTGGTCGCCTGCTGGCGCAGCCGCGTCTCGCTGGAGCTCGAGAGTGCCGCGTTCAGGCTGGCGTACAGCGCAACGCCGAGCACGATGAGCGTCGCGAGCGTCGCGCCGGCGCTCCACGCAGCAAGCCGCCAGCGCACCCGACCGAGCAGCGGCCCATCGAGGCCAGGGCGCACCGTCGGCTGAGAGGTCATGCCTCCGCCATGCGGTAGCCGACGCCGCGCACGGTCAGGATCCGCGCGGCCGCATCGGCCCCGAGCTTGTCGCGCAGGTAGTGGACGTAGGTGTCGACGCTGTTCTCGGTCAGGAAGTCGCCGTATGGCCAGGCGTGGTCGAGCAGTTGCTGTCGGGACAAGACCTGGCCTGGGTGGCGCAGGAAGCACTCGAGCAGCGAGAACTCGCGCGGACTGAGCTCAAGGCTGCGGCCCTTGACCTTGACGGCGCGCCGCACCTCGTCGAGCGCGATGGGCCCGTTGTGCAGCACCACGCCGTTGCGCGCCTCGTCACGTCGCGCGCGCCGATCGAGCGCGCGCAGCCGTGCCGCCAGCTCCTCGTAGGAGAATGGCTTGACGAGGTAGTCGTCGGCGCCCGCGTCAAGGCCCTTCACGCGATCACTCACCGCGTCGCGCGCGGTGAGTATCAGGATGGGCGTCTGGTTGCCGCTGTCGCGCAGGCGACGCGCGACCTCCAGGCCGCTGATGTCCGGCAGGCCGATGTCCAGAATGACGGCGTCGAGCCCGGCCATCTCGGCGACCTCGAGTGCGGCGTTGCCGGTGCCGGCAAGCTCGACGAGATGCCGATCGCCTTCCAGCAGCCGCTTCAGCAGCCGGCCGAGCCGGCGGTCATCCTCGACGACGAGCAGGTGCATGCGCGTGATTGTGGTGCTTCATC
>JBBRXE010000078.1:0-7694 GCA_038248695.1 Candidatus Limnocylindria bacterium
CCGGAGGGCGCCCGCGACTTCGTGGTGCCCAGCCGCATGCAGCCCGGCCGCTTCTACGCGCTGCCGCAGAGCCCGCAGCAGCTCAAGCAGCTGCTGATGGTCGCCGGCTACGACCGCTACTTCCAGTTGGCGCACGCCTATCGCGACGAGGACCTGCGCGGTGACCGCCAGCCGGAGCACACCCAGATCGACGTCGAGATGAGCTTCGTGCGCGAGACGGATGTGATGGACATCATCGAGCAGATGGTCACCACGGTGACCCGCGAGGTGCTTCCGGATCGGCCGATGCTGGCGACGCCCTTCCCGCGGCTGAGCTTCGAGCAGGCGATGGACCGATACGGCTCGGACAAGCCCGACATTCGCTTCGGCATGGAGCTCACCGAACTGACCGATGCGCTGCGCAGCGTCGACTTCCGCGTTTTCGCTGAGCCGATCGCCGTCGGCGGCGCGGTGCGCGCCATCGTCGCGCCGGGGTGTGGCGACTACTCGCGGCGTCAGCTCGATGAGTTGACGGACCTTGCCCGTCGCCACGGTGCCGGAGGGCTTGCCTGGCTGGTCGTAGAAGAGGACGGAACGCTGCGCGGGCCCGCGGCCAAGTTCCTGGCGTCGGACGTTCAGCTGCACCTTCTCGAGGTGACCGGCGCGAACGCCGGGGACCTCCTGCTCATCGTCGCCGATGCCGATCGGGTGCGTGGTGCGGAAGCGCTCGGCCGGGTGCGTCTGGAGATGGGGGATCGGCTGGGCCTGCGGTCGCCGGACGTGCTCGGCTATGTGTGGGTCCACAGCTTCCCGATGTTCACCTGGGACGGAGAGGGCCAGCGTTGGGATGCGACCCATAACCCATTCAGCGCCCCAGTCTGGGAGGAGGAGGCGCGCATGGAATCGGATCCCGGTTCGGTCCATGCGCAGCAGTACGATCTGGCGCTCAACGGCTGGGAGCTCGGCGGCGGGTCGGTGCGCATCCATCGCCGCGACCTGCTGGAACGGGCGTTCGCGCTGATGGGCCACAGCCTCGAGGGGATGCGCGACGAGTTCGGGGCGCTCCTCGACGCGCTGGAATTCGGGGCACCTCCACACGGCGGCATCGCCATTGGCCTGGACAGGTGGGCCGCCCTGCTGGCGGATCAGGACAACATCCGCGAGGTGATGGCCTTCCCCAAGACGCAGTCCGGCAGCGACCCGATGATGGACGCCCCGGCACCGCTCAGCGCCGCGCAGCTCGACGAGCTCCACCTGCGGGTTGTGCGCGACGACTGATCCTCGCCTCGATCCCGGCAGATACTCGCGGGATGGGTGAACGGTGTTTGGGGCGCACAATTTCGGGCCGATCTACTCGTCCGGTGAGTGGCACGCGCTCGAGATGGCGGGTTGAGGCCACGGCGGGCCACCGCTCACTCGCCCCGCGGGTAGGTGACGGAAACCGGGAAGCGCGCGAGCCACGCAACAGCTTGAGCGGCCAAGCCGTCCGGGTAGAGATGAGCTTCAGCGCTTACACTTCGCGCTCGTGAGATTCCCGAGCATCGACCGTTGGCGCCGCTCCGCTGCATTGGCGGCGGCGCTCTCCTTTCTCCTCCCCGGCCTGGGCCAGGTATGGGCGGGTGCGGTGACCCGCGGCATCCTGCTGATCGTGCCGATCGTGATCCTGGTCGGCGGGCTCGCGGGCTTCCTGATCGGGCAGGGGGCCGGGCGGTTCCTTGGCGAGGCGCTGCAGCCGGGCGTGCTGATCACCATCCTCGTGCTGGACGTCGTGGTGCTGCTCTACCGCATGGGCGCCATCGTCGATGCCTGGCTGGTCGGTCGCCGGCGGCGGCCCTCCACGACCACGCCCGGGCGTCGCGCGAGCTCGGTCGCCGTCCTGGTACTGCTCCTGGCAGCCACGCTGGCCACGCACGGCTGGGTCGGCCTGGTGACCTACAAGAGTTACGACCTGGTGGCCAACGTCTTCGTCCCACCCTTCACGCCGCAACCCACGCCGCTACCGAGCCCGACCCCCAGCCGCGGCCCGACCTTCAGCCCCACGCCCACGCCCGTGCCGGTGCCCGCCTGGGCGCAGAACGGGCGTCTCGACGTGGTGCTCATCGGCGGCGATGCGGGTCCGGGACGCCGCAGCCTGCGGACCGATTCGATGACACTGCTCAGCGTCGAGATCGCGACCGGCAAGGCCAAGATGTTCGGTATCCCGCGCAACCTGTTCAACGTGCCGCTGCCGCCCGAGACGGCGGGGGCGTTCACCTGCGGCTGCTTCCCGGACCTGTTCAATGCGCTGTTCGAATATGCCGAGACGCATCCCAATCTGTTCCCCGGCCCGGACGGTCAGCGCGGGTACCGGGCGGTTCAATCGGCCATCAGCGAGTTCGTCGGCGTGCCCATCGACGGCATGCTGGCGGTCGATCTCAACGGCTTCGTGCGGCTGGTCGACGCGCTGGGTGGCCTGGACATCACCACGCCCGCATCGGTCTATGACCCCAGATATCCCTTGGAGGACGGCAGCGGCAACGTCACGCTCTCCATCCCGGCAGGCCCGCACCACTTCAATGGGCATCAAGCCTTGCAGTACGCCCGCACGCGCCACCAGGACGACGACTACCACCGCATGGAGCGCCAGCAGCTCACCCTGCTCGCCCTGCGGCGCCAGATCAACCCGTGCTCGCTCATCCCGCGGCTGCCGGAGCTGCTCGACATCGGCAAGGACTCGCTGTGGACTGACCTGCCCATCGACCAGTTGCCGGAGCTGCTGGCACTCGCCCAGCGCGTCGACGCGGGCAAGATCAAGCGCGCTGCGTTCAATCCGCCGCAGATTCCGGAGTATCTCGACGCTGCTGCGGTGGCCAACGTCCAGAAGATGGTGGCCGATGCGTTCATGAGCACCAAGGCAGCGTCGCCAACGCCAACGCCGACGCCCAGCCGGCCGGCGTCGACCTGCTGAGATCTGGCGGCAGGGCTCGCCTGCGGCATAATCGGTCGGTCATGCCGGATCGGATCTATCTCGACCACGCTGCTACCACACCACTGCGTCGCGAAGCGCTGGACGCCATGCTGCCGCACCTGACCGAGCACCACGGCAACCCGTCGAGCATCTATGCCAGCGGCCGCAGGGCGCGCCAGGCGCTCGACGAGGCGCGCGAAATCGTGGCGGCGTTCCTCGGCGCCCAGCCAAGGGAGATCGTCTTCACGGCCGGCGGCAGCGAGGCCGACAACCTGGCGATCAAGGGCGCAGCCTGGGCGGCCAGTGCCGACGGCCGGCACATCGTCACCAGCGCCATCGAGCACAAGGCGGTCATGCACACCTGCGCCTTCCTCGAGCGCTCGGGTTTCGATGTGACTTACCTGCCGGTGGACCGATACGGGCGGGTCAATCCGGCCGACCTGGCCGAGGCGATCAGCGAGCACACCATTCTCGTCAGCGTCATGGCCGCCAACAACGAGGTCGGCAGCATCCAGCCGATCGCCGAGATCGGTGCCATCTGTCGAGAGCGACGGGTCGTGTTCCATACCGATGCGATCCAGGCGGCCGGCCATCTGGCGCTCGACGTCGATGCGCTGGGCGCCTCCCTGTTGAGCTTGGCCGCCCACAAGGTCTACGGGCCGAAGGGCGTGGGCGCGCTGTTCGTGCGACGTGGGACGTCGCTGCTGCCCCAGTTGCAGGGCGGTTCGCAGGAGCGCCAGCGGCGCGCCGGCACGGAGAACGTGGCCGGCATCGTCGGCTTCGCCCGCGCATTGGAGCTGATCGACCGAGAGACGGGCGGCGAGGTGGTGTTGCGCGACCGGCTCATCGGGGGCCTGACGGCGATCGAGCGTGTGACGCTCACCGGACACCCGACCGAGCGGCTGTCGAACAGCGCCAGCTTCGTGGTGGAAGGTGTCGAGGGCGGCGACCTGGTCGCGGCGCTCGACCTGGAGGGCATCGAGGCGTCGACCGGCAGCGCCTGTACCTCGGGGAGCACCGAGCCATCGCACGTCCTGCTGGCGATGGGCATTGACCCGCTGCTGGCGCACGGCTCGCTGCGGATGACGGTCGGGCATGCGACGACCGCCGAACAGGTCGAGCGCGCGATCGCGCTGACCACGGACGTCGTCGGGCGGCTGCGTGACGCGATGGCGCCAAGACCCGTGGTCGCATCGGCCTCATGAGCCGGATCGTGGCCGCCATGAGTGGCGGCGTGGACTCGAGCGTTGCGGCGGCGATGCTGGCCGAAGAGGGGCGGCAGACGGCCGTCGAGGTGATCGGCGTCTGGATGCGCACGCACCCGGATGCGGGCGAGGGCTTCGAGCAGAAGCGATCGTGCTGCTCTCCCGATGCGCTCGACGATGCGCGGCGCGTGGCGCAGATGCTCGACATCCCGTTCTTTGTGCTCAACCTGGAGCGTGAGTTCGGCCTGCGCGTCATCGACGCATTCGCCGACGCCTACCTGGCAGGCTCGACGCCGAACCCCTGCCAGGCATGCAACCAGTACATCAAGTTCGACGAGCTGCTGCGACGCGGCCTGGCCGCCTACGGGGCCGATGCGGTGGCCACCGGCCACTATGCGCGTCTGTCGTTTGACGGCGGCCGCTGGCGGCTGCTTCGCGCGGCCGATGCCAACAAGGACCAGACCTACTTCCTGTGGGTCCTTTCGCAGGAGCAGCTGAGCCACACCCGCTTCCCGCTGGGCGAGCTGACGAAGCCGCAGGTTCGCGCGCGGGCCGGGGAGCTGACGCTGCCGACCGCCCAGAAGCCGGAGTCGCAGGAGATCTGCTTCGTCCCACTGGGCGACTACCGCACGCTTCTCAAGGAGCGACGCGGCTATGCCGGCGACCCGGGTCCGATCGTCGATGCCTCGGGCGCGGTTGTCGGAACGCATTCAGGCTACGCCCACTACACGGTCGGACAGCGGCATGGCCTGGGCGTGGCCCTGGGTGAGGCCGTCTACGTGCGCGAGGTGCACCCCGAACGCAACGAGGTGGTCATCGGCCGTCGCGACGAGATTGCCTCGCGCTCGTTCGTGGTCGATGGCCGCAGCTTCATCGCCGGCGAACCACCGTCGGAGCGCTTCGACGCTTCGGTGCGCATTCGCCACCGGGCGCAGGACGTCGCCTGCGAGGTGACCCTCATCGGCGACGAGCGATTCGCCGTCGAGACCGATGAACCCGTCTGGGCACCAGCACCGGGACAGGCTGCGGTGCTGTACGACGGTGAGGAGTGCCTGGGCGGCGGCCGCATCGTCCGGGCATGACGCCCTGGCTGCTGCTGACCGCATGCACCGCGGCACTCAACCTTCTCTTTTTCCTTTGGATCCGCGGCCGCTGGGGACGGGTTGTGCCCTTCCTGGCGCTGGCCAGCGTCTTGGGAACCGTCGTCGGCAACGCAATAGGCGAGCGGATCGGCTTCGACCTGCTGCGTATCGGCGACTTCCGATTGATGGCGGCATCGGTCGTGGCCGAGTTGGCCATGCTGGCGGTCGTGCTGTTCGGCACCATGGCGCCGCGGCGCATCGAGCTGGACGATTAGGCGGTCGAACAACGCGCTCTTCCGGACGTGCTACCCGGCCTTCGCGAGGCCCCGGTCCGCGGCGCTGCCCCACCGCTGTCACAACGACCCTTTTAGAGGCCACTATGCCAGCCGCCGTCTCGTCGGACGTGCTAACGACCCTTCGCAGGGCCACTGAGCACGGCGCCGGCCTGCCAAGCGACATAACGACCCTGACCGAGAGCCTTACCCATCAATTCGGCAATCGACGCGGCATAGTGCTGCCGTACAGAGCCGTTACGCACGCGGTGCCCGCGGAGTGCCCCAGCGGCCGCCTCCGCCGGGTCGGTTGTGGGCGCGTCACAGCGGGTACCATCTGCGCGGGGGCGCAGCGGAGACCGCACGTGGAGCTGGTCAGCGTCATCTTCAACCTCGGCGTCGGGCTCGGCGTCCTGCTCGGCGGCGCGGCGCTGCTGGTCCTGGTGGTCAGCACGGTGCCGCTGCTCGCCGAAACCCGCAGCCTGACGAAGGACTCAAGGCGGCTCGTGGCGCTCGTTGAACGCGACCTGCAGCCGATCCTGGCCCACTCGCGCGAGCTTGCCGCCAATGCCGAAGTCCTCAGCGAGGACGTCGCCGTAAAGCTCGATCGCCTCAGCGACCTGATGAATGCGCTGCAGCGCACCCTCGAGTCGGTGCAGGTCACCGCCATTCCGCGACGTCCCGGCATCAGCCCGGTAGAATCATCGGACGCACGGGAGGACGAGCAATTCTCATGAAGGACTCCGGATTCGGAAGCTTTCTGGCCGGCGTCGTGATCGGCGGCCTCATTGGCGCGGCCGTCGGGCTCCTGCTTGCCCCCGACAGCGGCGAGCGGATTCGGGACCAAGTGGGTGGCTTCGTCGACACGCGGCGGGCGGCGTTCGGCGACGCCGTGAACGAGGGCCGCGCTGCGGCGGAGAAGGCGCGGGCCGATATGCTCGCCGAGTACGAGGCCGAAGCCGCGCAGGACAGCGCTGGCGTCGAGGGCAGTGCTGGCGTCGAGGGCGGCGCGGCGACCGAGGGCGCCGCCTCGTAGCGAATCGTCACGCGACACCGATGCAGCAGACGAGGGCCGGTGATCGCCGGCTCTCGTCGTGAGTGGGACAGTCATGCAGCCACGCAGCTCAGCCGAGATCCGCGAGGGGTTCCAGCGCTTCTTCGAGGAGCGCGGGCATACCCGCGTGCCGCCCGCGCCGCTGCTCGCGAAGGACGACCCGACGCTGCTGTTCGTCAACTCCGGCATGGCCCCCTTCAAGCGCGTGTTGACCGGCGAGGAGAAGCGCGACTATTCGCGCGCCGTCGATTCGCAGCCATCCCTGCGCGTTGCCGGCAAGCACAATGACTTCGAGGAGGTCGGCCGCACGCCGCGCCATCACACCTTTTTCGAGATGCTCGGCAACTGGAGCTTCGGAGACTACTTCAAGCGAGACGCCATTCACTGGGCGTGGGAGTACCTCACCGAGGATCTCGGCGTTGCGCCGGAGAGCCTGGCGGCGACGGTCTACACCGACGACGACGAGGCGGCCTCCGTCTGGACCGATGAGATCGGCCTGCCGGCGGACCGCGTCGTGCGCTGGGGACACATCGCCGCCGGCGACGAGAAGAATTTCTGGGCGATGGGCGACACCGGACCGTCCGGCCCATGCAGCGAGATCCACTACGACCGGGGAGCCGAGTTCAGTGAAGGGCCGGAGTGCATCCCCGATCATTCTGAGACGTGCCCGCGCTGGCTGGAGATCTGGAACCTGGTCTTCATGGAGTACGACCGATCGGCGGACGGCGTGCTCACCCCGCTGCCGTTCAAGAGCGTCGATACCGGCATGGGGCTGGAACGTATCAGCTCCGTGGTGCAGGGCGTCGACACGAACTACGGCACGGACCTGTTCGTGCCGATCATCGAGCGGCTGGCACAGTTCATCGGCCATGACCCGGAGACCGTCGAGAGCGAGCGCTTCAGCTACCAGGTGGTGGCGGATCACAGTCGCGCGATGACCTTCCTCATCGCTCAGGGCGTCAACCCCTCGAATGAAGGTGCCGGCTACGTGCTGCGCCGGATCATGCGTCGCGCGGTACGCCACGGGCGGCTGATGGGCATCGAGCGGCCGTTCCTGGCCGAGACCTGCGACGCGGTGATCGAGGTCATGGGTGGCGCCTACCCGGCGCTGAGGGAGCAGCGAGTGCACGTGCTGGCCGAGGTGGCGTCCGAGGA
>JBBRXE010000079.1:0-7659 GCA_038248695.1 Candidatus Limnocylindria bacterium
CGCTTCGCCGGAGAGTGGCGTAGCCGCTTCGCCCCTATTGCGTTCCCGACCTCGTTTGCAGGTGCCGCGACCTTTCGCCGGGACGTGGCGTCGCCGCTTCGCCGGTACTGCGTTCACGGCCTCATTTGCACGCGCCGCTTCACCGTTACCGCGTTCCCGGCCTCGTTTGCAGGCACTGCAAATAGCGCCGTTACCGCGTTCCCGGCCTCGTTTGCGGGCACTGCAAATAGCGCCGTTACCTGCGTTCCCGGCCCCGTTTGCGGGCACTGCAAATAGCGGCTGAGATCCCGGCGGTCGGGCTGTCTCGGGCGCCACCCCTTGCACCACCGGCAAGGGGTGGCAAGGGAGCGGTTTGGAGGCGCCGATACTTGCCACCCCGGCAAATCGACCGCGATTCACGCGTCCTAGACGACGGCGATTCCATTGGCTGCCAAAGCGCGACCGGCGCGCAGCGACGCGATGACGCTCCTCGTCGGTAGCGGGAAATTCGCAGCGATAAGCTCGCTTGCAACGGCAAGCGCGGCGCGATTGGTGTGCGTATCGGCAACAACGATCACGATCCGCTCGATGCCAACGTCTCGCGCCTTGAGGAGAATCGCGCGGAACTGCGCCTGGGCATCGGCTAGCCGGGTAAAGGCCTCGATCACGACGACCGCGGAACCTGCGCGGATCACGGCGTCCGCCGCGCGACGGTCCCCGGCGATCGGCACGATCACCTCGTAGTTCCACCTCCACGCCGAACCGATCCGAGCGCGAAACCGTCGCAGTAACTCGACCTGGGGTGCATCGCGGATCGCTCGCTCGGCTGGGAACGTTGTCGCCCACAGACGCAGGCCGACCGCGGCGCCGAGCAGCACAAGATCCTGGAGCGTGACCTTCGCCACGAGGCCCCGCTCCACGCGCGAGACCCAGGACCCGGAACGGCCTATCGCGGATCCGACATCGGTCAGGCGCAACCCCGACGCAAGGCGTGCGTCGCGGACTGTCTGACCGAGGCCATCCCGGAGCTTTCGGGCGTTGACGCGAGCGTTGCTGAGGACCCTCATTCGAACCGACATCGGGCAAGGATGCCGGACGAGTCCTTACCGGCTGCTTACCGCCGGGTTAGTGCCGATCAGTGCAGCAGTCGCGTTCGGGGAAACGATTTGCGCCTGGAGCAAGTAATGACAGAGATAAGCCGCGTCGGGCGGGTTCCGGCTCCGTGGCTTGCGCAGGGAGCAATGCGGGGCGAAGAAGCGAGGCTCAGGCGCCGATACTTGCCTCCCGGGCAAACGGGGCAACGCGGCACGCGGAACGCCGCGCGCGGAACGCGGGCACACGGAACGCGGCGAAACCCGAGGCGAGGCGGCGGCGAGAGCGGCCAGCGGCCGCGACCCTTCATCGGGAAGTGGCGCAGTTACCAGTTCGTTGCGGTCGAAGCGGTGATCTCGCCGACGGACTCCAGCCAGCGCTCGACGTCGATCGCCGCCCGGCAGCCATCGCCCGCGGCGGTCACGGCCTGCCGGTAGCGGTGGTCGTGCACGTCGCCGGCAATGAAGACGCCCTCGATGGCCGAGCCCGTCTCGTCCTGGACGACGAGGTAGCCGTGCTCGTCCACCTCGAGCTGACCGATGAACAGGTCCGTGTTCGGCTTGTAGCCGATTGCCACGAAGAGGCCCTGCGCCGCCAACTCCGACTCCTCACCGGTGACCGTGTCGCGCAGCAGCAGCGATTCAACGGTCATGCCACCACGCACCTCGGCGACCTCGCGATTGTGCAGGATCTCGATCTTGGGATGGGCCATGGCCCGGTCGACCATGATCTTCGAGCCACGGAACTGGTCGCGGCGCACCAATATGGTCACCTTCGAGGCGAAGCGGGTCAGGAACAGCGCCTCCTCGAGCGCCGTGTCGCCGCCACCCGCCACGGCGATCTCGCGGTCACGGAAGAAGAAGCCGTCGCAGGTTGCACAGGCCGACACGCCGCGGCCGCGGAACTCCTCCTCGGAGGGCAGCCCCAGCCAGAGGGCGGAAGCACCGGTGGCGACGATGACCGCATCGGCCCGATACTCGTCGTCGCCGACCCACAGGTGGAATGGACGCTCGCCGAGGTCGACGCGCGTGACGTCCTTCTCGGTGATCTTGGCGCCGAACCGCTCTGCCTGCTCCTTGAAGAGGTCCATCAGCTCCGGACCCAGGATGCCCTGCGGGAAGCCAGGATAGTTCTCGACATCGGTGGTGATCATCAACTGCCCGTATGGCACGTTGCCACCGAGCACGATGGGCTCGAGGTTGGCGCGCGCGGCGTAGAGCGCGGCGGTCAGGCCGGCAGGCCCGGAGCCGATGATGGCGACCTTGTGGTGGCGCTGATCGGTCGTTGGCGGGGCCCCGGTATCGGGTGGCGATGTGGCGGTCATCCTGCCTCCTAGTGTAGCGCCGGCACGAATTCAGCCGACGAGCTGAGGCAGGTTGCTCCACAGGTCGATGGCGCCGATAGCGATCAGCACGGTGCCCAGGATGACGCCCACCGGATGCTCGAAACGGACCAGCGCCCGAGCCAGCTGTGTGCCGCGCCATTGCGCCAGGAGCCCCAGCGCGAAGAGCGGCAGACCGAAGCCCAGCCCGAAGACGGCAAAGAAGAGGAGCTGGCTGGCGACGTCTCCGATGGTCAGCGAGAAGGCGAAGATGGCGATCACGAAGGGACCGCTGCACGGGATGGCGATGGGGGCGAAGAGCAGGCCGTAGCCGAAGGCGGCCATTGCTGGACCGCCACGGCCAAGGAGGGCGGGCGACAGCTGCGGAAGCCGGGCGAACGGGTTGCGCCCGAGGACCAGCATGAGCCCCAGGATGATCAGCAGCAGGTCGGCGATCGGCAGCACCACGGCGATGAAGCGGCTGAGACTGGCCGCCAGCAGCGCGAAGACCAAGCCGATGACGACCATTCCGAGCAGGACGCCGAAGAGAACGAGGGCGGCCGCCGTGAGCGGAGCCAACCGGCGCGGAGCGGCCGTCACGTCGGCGGCCGCATCTGCTTCGAATGAGCCGCTGAGATAGGCGAGGAATGCCGGATACAGGGGCAGCACGCACGGAGTGAGGGTGGCGCCGATGCCCCCCAGAAGAGCCACCAGCAGGTCGCTCACATGGCAGCGCTCATGTCAGAGTCCGAGCGCCGCCGTCAGCGACGCCGCGTCCAGGATCTGTCCGTAGTCGAGCAGCCGCACCGTTCCGTCTGGCAGCAGCACGATCTTCGGCGTCGAAGGCGGATTCAGCACGGCGGTGCCGAAGCGGTCGCGCAGCTGTTGGGCAAGCTCCAGGTTCGCCTTCGCGAAGCGCCAGTCATAGCCCTGCCGCCGCGCGTACTCGCTGAGGTCGCTGTTTGTCTCGGTGGGATCGATGTCGAGCGAGACCGATATGAAGTCGGCCATCTCATGAGCCGCGCGCACCTGGTCCTGCTGCTGGCGGCAGTTGGTGCACCACACCGCCATGCCCTCCAGCAGGACGGGACGCCCGGCGGCCAGCTGGCCGAGCGTGAACGGCTTGCCGCCGATCACGTCGAAGAGTTCAACCGAGTGCAGCGGATCGGAGCTCAGGGCGCTGGCCGTATCGGCCGCCGTAGATCCGGATATGGCACTCGGGTCGGCTGCCGAGCTCGCGGCGGCATTCGTGACAGCGGGCGCGGACGACGCGGTACCTGCCGGCGGACGCGAGCAGGCGCCCAGCAGTACCGAGATGACGAGCAGCCATGCGATACGAATCACGAGTGGCAGCGTACCCTTCACGAGTGACGGCAACGTGAAGCATCTTCTCACCCGGCCGCTGGCACATCGCAGCCATGAGCGTGAGCTGCTCGACGGCGAGGTGCTCGACGGCCCCGAGCTGCGCGCCAACCTGCGCGAGCTGGCCATGCTCAACCGCCTGCCGGGCGGGACCGCCACGAGCATCGAGGCCATCGAGCTGCTGGCCGACGGCATGCGCGACGTGCGCGTCCTGGACCTCGGTACCGGTGGCGGCGAGATGCCCATCGCCTTTGCACGGCACGGACGCCGCGGGCCGGCGCACTGGACGGTGACCGCGGTCGACAGTCACCCGTCGGTGATGGACCTCGCTCAGCGGCGATTTGGACGCGATCCGGACGTCACGCCGCTGCTTGCCGACTCGCGCTTCCTGCCGCTGGAGGACGAATCGGTCGACATCGCCCACGCCTCACTGCTGCTGCACCATCTCGAGCCCCAGGACGCGCTGGCCATGCTGGCTGAGATGCGCCGCGTGGCGCGCATCGGGATCGTGGTCAACGACCTGCGTCGCGGGCCGCTGGCCTACGCCGTCACCGGCCTGATGGTGCTGGGCCTTACGCGGGCCCGATACACCCGACACGACGGCCTCGCGTCGGCGCGGCGCGCCTACTCGCTGCGCGAGCTCGACGAGCTGCTGCACGCCGCCGGCCTGTCGACCGTGTGGCGCTCGCCGGCGCTCATGCCACGCGTCGTCACCGCCGCGGTCGGGTTCTGACGCCACGCACATGGCCGATCTGCACTGCGACCTGCTGGTGATCGGCGCTGGCCCTGGCGGATCGGCACTGGCCTCGGTCGCGGCGCGGCGTGGGCTGGAGGTCATCCTGGCCGAGGCGTCGCGTCATCCGCGTCCCAAGGCGTGCGCCGAGTACGCCAGCCCACGAATCGTCGAGGAGCTGGGACGCATCGGCCTGGTGCCGGACGCGTGGTCGCCGGCCGCCGTGCCGCTCGACGGCATGCGGCTCTTCGTCGACGGGAGCGCCAGCGACCTGCGCTATGCGGATGCTTTCGGCGCCCGGAACGCCTGGGGCCTCGATCGGCTGACGTTCGACGCGCTCCTGGCGGGGCACGCCGCGGCATCCGGCGCGCGACTGCTGGAGGAGACGCGGCTGGTGACCCTGCTGCGCGAGGGTCGGTGCGTGCTTGGAGCGGAGCTGCGCGGCGCCCATGGCGACCTGCGCGTCGCCGCGCACTGGGTGGTGGGCGCCGACGGCGCCCGGTCACGAACGGCGCGACTGCTCGGCGTCGAGCGCCCGGTCCGCTTTCCGCGGCGGCTGGGCCTGATCGCGCACTATTCGGGCGTCGATGAGCTCCGGCACCATGGCGAGATGCACGTCGGCCGCGGCCTCTACATCGGACTGGCACCGACGCCGAACGGTGAGCTCAACGTCGGCATGGCACTGCCCATGGCCGGCGGCCGCGCCGAGGACCGCTTCGAGGCTGCCATCGCCTCACTGCCACGCGTTGCACGACGGCTGGAGCACGCCCGACGGCTGACGCCGATTCGCGGCGCGGCACCCATCGGCCATCGGGTCAGCGACGTAGCCGGGCCGGGTTGGATGCTGATCGGCGACGCTGCCGGATTCGTTGACCCTTTCACCGGCGAGGGCATCTTCCGCGCGCTGCGTTCGGCCCGCGCGGCAGTCGGTGCGCTCGCCACGCGCGACCCCGCGGACACCTACCGCGCCGCCCGGCGCCGCGCGTTCAGTGCCAAGGATGCCTTGACCTGGACCGTGCAGTCGCTGCTGGCCGCTCCCCCGCTGCTGCACTACGCCAGCCGCCGGCTGGCGACGCGTGACGCGGCCCGCCTGCGCTTCGCATCGGCGCTCGGCGACTGCCGTCCGGCATCAGACGTGCTCGCTCCCGGCGCGCTGTGGGACGTGCTGAGGCCATGAAGAGCGTGATGCGCATCCGCATGTCGGCACCGTCCGAGCGGATCTTCCCCCTGGCGGCCGATGTCGAGCGCTGGCCCGAGCTGTTGCCGCACTACCGCTATGTGCGCCCCCTGCCGTCTGTCGACGGAGCGCGGCGCTTCGCGATGGGCGCACGTCGCGGCCCCATCCCCGTGCGTTGGCAGGCGACACAACGACCAATGCCGGAGCGCGGCATTATCGAGTTCACCCACACCGGCGGCATCACGCGGGGCATGCAGGTCGCCTGGCGGCTCATGCCGGTCGAGGGCGGCACCGAGGTGAGCATCGAGCACGAGCTGCACCTCGGCTGGCCGCTGATCGGCGGCTTTGCGGCGAATCGCATCATCGGCCCGCACTTTGTCGACGCCATCGCCGGCCGAACCCTGCGTCGCGTCAAGCAGTTGGCCGAGGCAGACCGATGAGCCCGCGCCGCGTGGTGATCACCGGCATCGGCGCGGTCACGCCGGTCGGACATGGCCACGACGGCCTGTGGGCCGGCGTGCTGGCCAATCGTTCCGCGGCGAAGCTGATCGACCGCTTCGATCCGGCGCCGTTTCCCTCGCGCATCGCGGCGCAGATCGATGACTTCGTGCCTGCCGACCACCTGGACGCACGCCGGGCGCGCCGTCTGGACCGCTTCAGCCAGCTGGCCGTCGCCGCAGCGCGGATGGCCGTCGCGGACAGCGGTCTTCCGCTCGGCGGCTCCCATGCGGCGACGACCGGGGTTTTCCTGGGCTCGGCACTTGGTGGCGTCGCCTTCGGCGAGGAGCAGCACGAGGCCTACGTCAGGCGTGGCGTGCGCGGTGTGGCGCCAACGCTGGCGCTGGCCGTCTTCGGCGGCGCCGCGGCGAGCAACATCGCGCTTGACCTCGGGATCCGCGGGCCGACAGTGGGCAACGCCAACTCGTGCGCATCCGGCGCGGTTGCCATCGGCCAGGCCTTCCATGCCATCCGATGCGGCGATGTCGACGCGGCGCTGGCCGGCGGCGCGGAGGCACCCCTCGCGCCACTCACCTTCGGCGCATTCGCCATGATCCACGTCCTGTCGCAACGCAACGATGACCCGGCCAGCGCCTCGCGGCCCTTCGACGTCGACCGCGACGGCTTCGTCATGGGTGAAGCGGCGGCGGTGTTGTCACTCGAGGAGCGCGGGGCGGCCGAGCAGCGGGGCGCGGCCATCCTGGCCGAGGTCGTGGGCTACGCGGCGACGAACGACGCCTACCACATGACGGCGCCGCGGCCGGACGGCAGCGAATCGGCCCGGGCGGTCACCCTGGCGCTGGGCGACGCCGCACTTCCGGCCGAGGCGGTGGGCTACGTGAACGTGCACGGCTCCTCAACAAAGCTCAACGAGCTGGCCGAGACGCACGCGCTGCGCCTGGCACTGGGTCCCCACGCCGACCGCGTGCCCGTCTCCGGCACGAAGGGGCTGTACGGTCATGCGCTGGGAGCCAGCGGCGCGGTCGAGGCCGCGATCTCGGTCATGGCGCTCGAGCACGACACGCTCCCGGGCACCTGCAACCTGCGCAACCTGGATCCCGCCTGCGACCTGCACGTCCTGACCGATGCCGTCTCGTGCGCGGTCGACGTCGTGCTATCGACCTCGTTCGGCTTCGGCGGCATGAACGCCGCGCTGCTCATCGGCCGCTACGCGGAGTAGCGGATTCCTGATCGGCCGGGGGCCGGCGGCTGCCGCTGAGTGCCGGGGGCCGTTGAGTCGCCAGGTGACTCAAACGAGTGAGAGGCGGGGTGTCACCTGCGCTTTAGGCACCAGGCGACTCAAATCAGCGGATTTGCAGGCGGGCGACCCTCAGAACCGGCGATTTCAGTCACCTCACGACTAGAACGCTGGTAAGCGGCCCTCTCCCACTCGTTTCAGTCGTACAGCGACTCAGAACGGGAGCGGCGCGCGGTCTGGCGGGCGGCGGCCAGATGTCTTCGAAGGGCAGGGTACCGGCGGCAACTCATCCGCCGCAG
>JBBRXE010000080.1:0-7650 GCA_038248695.1 Candidatus Limnocylindria bacterium
CGCAGCAGCGACTCGGTCGAGCGCAGCCGGCCGAGGACGGTGCGCAGGATGGCCAGCGCTGCCTCAGGGCCGGAACCGAGCACGTCGAGCAGCGCGCTGCGCGGCACGCGCAGGACCTCGGCGTCCCCCACCGCTCGTACCGAGGCCGTCCGCGGCCGCTCCTCGATGGCCGCCATCTCACCCTGGATGGCACCAGGTCCGACCCGCGCCAGGGGCAGCTCGCCATCGCCCGAGCGCTTCGTCACGTCGAGCTCGCCACGCAGCACGACGAAGAGCGAGTCGCCGACGGTCCCCTCCTCGATGAGGATTTCGCCCGCGCCAAGGGTCATCGGCTCGGCTTTGGTACACAGCAGCTCCAGGGCATCCTCCGAAAGCTCCGCGAAGAGTGGCGTGGCGCGCAGCTGCTCGACGTAGGACATCGGTTCTATGAGCTCGCCAGGTACTGGTGGATGAGCGCGATGGCCATGGCCCCCTCGCCGACGGCGCTGGCGATGCGCTTGATGGACCGATACCGTACGTCCCCCGCGGCAAAGACGCCGGGCATGCTCGACTCGAGCAGCAGTGGCTCGCGATCGAGGCCCCAGCCCGTGGGCGGCTTGCCCCCCGCGGTGAGGGCCGATCCCGTGAGCACGAAACCCGCGGCGTCGCGTTCGACGAGGCCCTCCAGCCACTCGGTGCGCGGCCGCTGCCCGATGGTCACGAAGAGTGCCGCCAGCGGCAGCTCGTGGTCGCCGTCGGCGGTTCCCAGGCGGACCCCGCTCAATCGGCCGTCACCGGCGACTGAGCGCAGGGTCGAGCCGGTGTGCACCACGATCGTGGGGATCGCCGTGATCTGATCGATGAGGTACTGCGACATGCCGCCCAGGCCGGTCCCGCGCACGATGACGTGCACGTGACTGGCAAAGCGCGACAGGTAGACCGCCGCCTGGCCGGCCGAGTTGCCGCCGCCCATGACACCCACCTCGAGGTCGCGGTACAGCACCGCCTCGGACGTCGCAGCGCCGTAGAAGATGCCCGCGCCCACGAGCTCCGGCACGCCCGGCAGGTCCAGCTGGCGGTAGCTGACGCCGGAGGCGATGACCACCGTCTGGCACGAAAGTTCGGCGCCGTCGCCCAGGACGACGGTGCGGTATGGGTCCTCGCGGCGCAGTGTCGTCACCTCCTGCGGCGACAGGATTTCGGCACCCAGCCGCCGCGCCTGCGTCAGAGCGCGGCGCGCGAGGTCGCCGCCTGACAACCCCACCGGAAAGCCGAGGTAGTTCTCGATACGGCTGGTGGTGCCCGCCTGACCACCGGGCGCCTCGCGCTCCAGCAGGACGGTCTTCAGGCCCTCCGATGCCCCGTAGACCGCCGCTGCCAGACCGGCCGGGCCGCCGCCGATGATCGCCACGTCGTAGAAGGGCAGCCCGGCGCGCGTCTGCAACCCCACCTTCTCGGCGATCTGCATGTTGCTCGGATCTTCGAGCGTCGAGGCATCCGGAAAGACGACGAGCGGCCTGGCCAGCTCGGCGTCAGGTGCGACGGCGGCCGCCAGACGCCTGCCCTCCTCATCGACCGCCGGGTCGAGCCAGCGGTAGGGCACCTGGTTACGGGCCAGGTAGTCGCGGATCTCGTGACCGCGTGGCGACCATCGGCCGACCAGCAGGCGCACGCCCTCGAAGGTCGGGCGGAAGGCGGCGGACCAATCCTCAAGCAGGTCGTCGGCGACCGGGTAGAGCCGCTCCTCGGGAGGGTCCCATGGCTTGAGCAGATACTGGTCGAGCCGGATCTCGTTGATCGCCTGGATGGCGACCTCGGTGTCGGCGTAGGCAGTCAGCAGGACCCGCTTGGCGTCCGGCTGCAGCTCGACGGCCTGGCGCAGGAACTCGATGCCGGTCATCACCGGCATGCGCTGGTCAACCAGGAACAGCGCCACCGAGGCGCCGCGTGCCGTCAGCTGCCGCGTCGCCTCGAGAGCCGCGGTGCCCGAATCGGCCGCCACGATACGGTAGCCTGCCGCATACCGCGCGCGCAGGTCGCGCTCCACCGCCCGCAGGACGAGATCGTCGTCGTCGACCGCGAGAATCACCGGCTTTGCCATGGTTCCCGAGCATACGCGGCCAGCCCTTCGTTGACGAGGGGTCACCGGCACCGTCCGCACGCCGCCTGGTGGACCGGGGCGGGGCATATCGGTTCTTTTGAGGAGCCTTATCTGGGGCAGCGGGAGCGACGCGGGAGGGAGGGTGCGATATCGACCCTTCTGATGACCATTACGTCTGGCGCCAGCGCCGCGCTGGCGGATGCGTGCCGATTTCGACCCTTCTGATGACCATTACGAGGAGATTTCCGGCCCTCACGCCTCGCTGCCGAAATAAGGTCCCCGAAAGGGGCCAATACGCGTCTCCACGCCCCCGAAACGGCCACACGGTGCGGCGCGCTCGACGGATGGCCGCGGGGCCGCGACTGCTGCTACGCTCACGAACCCGTGACCCTCCCCGCGGCCGCTCGACCGGCCAATCCGTTCGTCGCCTTCGCCGAGCACCCGGTGCTGGCCGCGGCGCTTGGCGCGCTGGCGATCGCCTTCTCGGCAATCCTCGTGCGCGAGGCCGACGTTCCGCCCGCGACCGCGGCGATCTTTCGCTGCGCCTACGCCCTGCCGCCACTCGCGCTGCTGGCCTGGATGGAGGGACGCGCCTATGGTCCACGTCCGTTCTCGCAGCGGCGCCTGGCGATGATCGCCGGCATCTTCTTCGCCATCGACCTCGTGGTGTGGCATCACACCATCGAGTTCGTCGGCGCCGGTCTCGCCACCGTGCTGGGCAACACGCAGGTGCTCGTGGTTGCCGTGCTGGCGTGGCTCATCCTCGGTGAGCGGCCGAACCGCCGTCTGCTGGCCTCGCTGCCGATCGCGCTCGTCGGCGTGGTGCTCATCAGCGGCATCGTTGGATCGCACCCATACGGATCGGACCCGGTGCTCGGCGTGGTGACCGGCGTGGTGACCGGCTTCGCGTATGCGGGCTTCATCCTCGTGCTCCGCCACGGGAACGCCGACCTGCGACGCCCGGCGGGGCCGCTCTTCGACGCGACGCTGGTCGGAGCGGTCGTCTCCCTGCTCATGGGCCTGCCCCTCGGAGAGGTCGACCTGGTGCCCAGTTGGCCGGCGCACGGCTGGCTGATCCTGCTGGCGATCTCGTCGCAGGTCGTCGGCTGGCTGTTGATCAGCGTTTCGCTGCCGCGCGTACCCGCCGCGCTGACGAGCGTGGTGCTGACGCTGCAGCCGGTCGGCTCGGTGCTGTTCGCCATGGCTCTGCTCGGCGAAGCGCCGTCGGAGGTGCAGCTCATCGGTGCGGCGCTGATCCTGGCGGGGCTGGTCTTCGCCACCATTCGGCGCTCGGGCGATACTCGTCGTCCAGTCGCCGTACCGGAGCCCCACTGATGAGACCGATGCCGCACGAACCGCTGCTGCTCATCGGCACGGGCCGCCTGCTCACGGGCCGGGCCGTGATCTCGCAATGGGCCATGCAGCTGCGCGACGGCGTGATTGCCTGGGTCGGCTCATCCGCCGATGCGCCCCAGGGCGACAACGTCACCGACCTCGGCTCGGCGCTGGTGACGCCGGGGCTGGTCGACGCGCACACCCATCCGGTCTACGCCGGGGACCGATCCGACGAAGCTGCGGCGCGCCTGGCCGGCGCGACGTACGACGGCGGCGGCATCCTGCGCACCGTCCACGTCACGCGCGACGCGTCGGATGACGAGCTGCTGATGCTGATCGAGGGGCGGCTGCGCACCGCGCTGGGCGACGGGACCACGACGATCGAGTGCAAGTCGGGCTATGGCCTGACAACCGCCGACGAGCTGCGCGCCCTGCGACTGATCGGCGCCGCGGCGCAACGGGTCGAGATGCGCGTGGTGCGCACCTTCCTTGGCGCGCATGCCGTGCCGCCAGGGTTCACACCCGATGCCTACGTCAACCTGATCGTCGAGGAGATGTTGCCGGCGGTTGCCTCGGAGGCCGACTTCTGCGACGTCTTCTGCGATCGAGGCTTCTTCAGCGTCACGCAGGCCGAACGGATCCTGCGCGCCGCGGCGTCCCACGGCCTCGGGCTGCGGATGCACGCCGAGCAGCTCGCCCGCACCGGGGCCGTGGAGATGGCCGTCGGGCTGGGCGTGACGTCAGTCGATCACCTCGAGCAGCTCGATCCCGCGGGCGTCGAGAGCCTCGCCGGGTCCTCCACGGTCGCGACGCTGCTCCCCGGTCCCGCGCTCGTAATGTGCGACCGCCTGCCGCCGGCCCGCACCCTGCTCGACGCGGGGGTTCGCGTGGCGCTCGCCAGCGACGCCAACGCCGGCACGTTCGGCTCATGCTCCATGCCGTTGATCATCGGCCTGGGGGCCACCCTGCTGGGCATGAGCGTCGACGAGGCGGTGACCGCCGCAACGCTCGGCGGCGCCGCCTCGCTGGGCCTCGGCGACGTCTGCGGCGAGCTCCGGCCCGGATTGGCGGCAGATCTCGTCGCCTGGGACGCCGAACACGAGGGCGCCTTCGCACTGCACCTCGGCGGCGTCAAACCGCGACAGGTCTGGGTTGGCGGCGTGCCCGTTCTACCTGTCGCGGGGTGATTCCAGCCCCGGTGGCATCGGCTCTGGACCACAAGCACGACAGCCACTGGGACGAGCACGACAACGCCTGAGCCGGGCGACGGCGCTTGACCGATCGCGGCATGATGGCGGCCATGGAGCACTTTCAGTTCGTCATCATCGGCGCCGGGGGCGCCGGCGAAGCCGCGGCACACTACGCGCGCCACCGCGGCGCATCGGTCGCCATCGTGGACCGCGAGCTCTTCGGCGGATCCTGCCCGTTCTGGGCCTGCATGCCCTCCAAGGCGTTGCTGCATGCCGCATCGGTCCATCACGCCGGAGGCGACTACCCCTGGCCGAAGGCCGGCGACTTCCGCGACTACATGATCAATCGCGAGGGCACCGACTGGCCCGATGACTCCGGCCACGTCAAGTCGCTGGAGAGCGCCGGTGCGACGGTCATCCGCGGCACGGCCCGCTTTGCTGGCCCCGGACGCCTGACGGTTTCGACCGACGGCGGCTCCCGCGAGCTGCAGGCCGATACGGTCGTGCTGGCCGTCGGCTCACATGCGCGCATGCCCGACCTGCCCGGGCTGGCTGAGGCCGATGCCTGGACCAATCGGCAGGGCACCGCCACGCGCGACCTGCCCGAGAGCCTGGTGATCCTGGGCGGCGGACCTACCGGGGTCGAGCTCTCGCAGGTCTACGCCCGCTACGGCGTGCCGACCACCATCGTCCACCCGCGCGAGCACATCAACGACCGAGATCATCCGCGCAGCTCAAAGGTGCTGGAGAAGGCGCTGCAGCGCGACGGCGTGACGCTTCGGCTGAATGCCCGGGCCGAACGCGTCGAACGTGACGGCGGCGACGCCGTGCGGCTCGTCCTGAGCGACGGCTCGGACATCCGCGCGCACGCCATCCTGGTGGCCATTGGTCGCGAGATTCCGTTCGACGACCTGAACCTGGACGCGATCGGCGTCGCCCCCACGGATGGAAAGGTTGGCAGCGACGGTTTGAAGATCGCGGATCACGTCTACGTCGCCGGCGACGTCGCGGGGCCGGAGATGCACACCCACCTGGCGCATTACGAGGGCGAGATGGCCGTTCGCCTGGCGCTCGGTGACGACGTCGTCCCCGACCTGTCGGCGATTCCGCGTGCGACATATACCGATCCAGAGACGTCGTCGGTCGGTCTCCTGCTGGACGAGGCCAAGGAGCGTGGGATTGACGCGGTGGAGCTGACGGCGGACCTCGCGACCTCGGCCAAGGGCTACGTAACCCAGGCCGAGGGCCATGTCACGATCGTGGTCGATCGCGCCAACCGCACGCTGGTCGGCGCGTTCATGGCCGGACCTGGCGTCTCCGAGACGATCCACGAGGCCGTGCTTGCCGTGAAGGTGCACACCCCGCTCGACGTCCTGGCCGACACCATCCACGCCTTCCCGACCGTCTCGCGCGTCCTCGGCTCGCTCTTCATCCAGGCTTCGCGGGAGCTCTGACCGGCGCATGCGCCACGAGTTCGGACCGAACCAGGATCGCGTCGACGCGATGCTCGCGCGCCTGGACGTCATCACGCACGAGATGGCGATGTTCCTGGCCACCTTCGACCCGGATGCGCCGGAACGCGGTCGCGCTCGCCAGGCGATGCGACAGGCGGCGGCGAGCGGCGGCCGGGAGCAGGCGATCAGGGCGGCGCAGCGGGAGGCCGAAGCCTGGGTCAACCACTGGTTCTCCGGCGGCCCGCTGATCGCCGGATACGGCAGGGACATCACGCCGGCTGAGGCCGCCGCTCGCGCGGCGCCGGCGGTCCTGGACGCAGTGGGTGCCGCCGTCGTTGCGGACCTGCTCACCCAAGAGGATCTCGACGTCCTCACCACCCCGTGGCGTGCATTGTGGAACGAGAGCTGAACGTGGCCACTCGGTAAATATCTGGCGCCCCGCCCACGGCCAGGGACCACCGGCCCGACGCTCGTCGTCTCAGCTGCCCGGTGCCGCCACGACGAAGGCCAAGGCGTAGCCGGCACCCGTCGCGGTGGAGCGCCTCTCGGCATCGAGCGGGCCCAGGCGCAATCCCTGCGCCATGGCCAGGTAACGGCCGGCGCTGAGGTCACCGAGATCCGCCCAGATGACCCCGTTCCACCGCGTCTGTGGACTCGCGCTGAGCATGGTCGCGACCCCGTCATCGCTCACATGCGCAAGCAACAGCTGCAGCTCGATCAATGTGATCGGCCCCGCGACAACGTAGTGCGCCGGCTGAACCGTGATCGGATTCAACAGGCCCCAGTCCGCCGTCGAAGTATGGAATGGAAGGGCGAAGAAATCGGCGAAGCGCAGGCTTGGCTGGGCGTCGACGGGCACGCATGAAATCTCGGTGGCGACGGTGCAGAGCGCCCAACCGCTGTCCGCCCCACTCAGATACGCGGACCAGAGCTCGGGGCTGACAGCCGATTCGGTGATCGGCGCGGGACCCGAGGCTTCCAAAGACGCGGATGGCGATGGCGCAGGGATTGCGCCCGGGCCAACGCTCGCACCGAGAGCGAACCCGATGAGCCCGATCGCCACCGCTGCGCCAATGAGCACGGGCAGCGTCGGGCCGCTCACCTTCGCCTCCGCAACCTGTGAATCGAGTCCCTGCATCGCCACAGTCTCACGCACGGCGCAAGGGGCTTGGTGCGGAACGGTGGTGGCGTACGATGCGCGGATGCAGGCCGAGTCCTACGCTTGGTCGGCCAGCGGAGGCGGGACGGTTTGCGCCTCGACGTGTCAAATGGCGGCCTGATTCGCGTTGACACCTCCAGCGCCACCACGCTGAACCCCCGGCCCGGTTTGCGGTTTGCTGCCGGTGCCAATAACGACGAAGTTCGCCCGATTCCGGGTCCCTTGGAGCCGCCCTGTGCATCCAGCGCAAGCCCTGGCGAAGTTGGCGCCTGGGCGAGGGTCTCCGCCTCCGTTATGTGCCGCAGGGGCAAGGGCAGGGACGCGTCAGCGGAACCCGGCGCGGCGTCGTCACCTCACCACGAACGCCGACGCCCACCCTATGAGCTGCGCCGTCGAGCGGCCTTCGACATTGGGCTGACTGAGGGCCAGTCC
>JBBRXE010000081.1:0-7642 GCA_038248695.1 Candidatus Limnocylindria bacterium
GCCACGGCGACCGACCGCCCGGCAAAATTCATCGGCCTGCACTTCTTCTCGCCGGTGCCGGTCATGAAGCTGGTCGAGATCATCCGCGGCCTGGAGACCGATGACGCCACCTACGCAGCCTGCCGAGCGCTGGCGGAGGAGCTCGGCAAGACGGTCATCGAGAGCAAGGACTACCCCGGCTTTCTCGTCAACCGGATGCTTGGCCCGTTCATCAACGAGGCCGTCTTCGCGCTGATGGAGTCAACGGGCACGGCCGAGGATATCGACACTGGGGCGAAGCTCGGGCTCAACCACCCGATGGGTCCGCTCGAGCTGTCCGACTTCATCGGCAACGACGTGATGCTGGGCGTGATGGACGTGCTGTATCGCGGCTTCGGCGACCCGAAGTTCCGCGCCGCGCCGCTGCTGCGCCAGATGGTCTCGGCCGGCCACCTCGGCCGCAAGACCGGGCGCGGCTTCTACCGCTACGACGAGCAGGGTAGCAGGATCGGTTGATGGCGCAGACGACCTCCGCCGTCCGCGATCCCTTCGTCCTCACTGCCGAGGAGCGCAGCGTCCGCGACACGGTGCGCGACTTCGCCCAGCGCGAGATCGCACCCGGTGCGGCGGAGCGCGACGAGCAGGAGCGCTACGACCGGCACCTCTTCGAGCGTGCCGGCGAGCTGGGCATCACCGGCCTGCCATACCCGGAGGAGCTCGGCGGCGCGGGGCTGACGACCTTCACCTGGATCCTGGCCTGCGAGGAGATCGCGGCCGCCGACATGGGCATGGCGGTCTCCCTCTCGGTCCACATCCTGAGCCAGCTGTGCATCTTCACCAGTGGGACCGAAGAGCAGCAGCAGCGCTTCCTGCCGCCGATGACCGCAGGCCGAGAGCTCGGCGCCTTCGCGCTCACCGAGCCCGGCGCCGGGTCGGACGCCTCGGCCATCGCGCTGCGCGCGGAGCGTGACGGCGACGACTACCTGCTGACCGGCAGCAAGATCTGGATCAGCAACGCCGGCGAGGCGCAGCGCTACGTCGTCTTCGCCACGGTTGACCGCTCGAAGGGACGCGACGGGATCACCGCCTTCGTCGTCGAGCGCGATACGCCCGGCTTCCAACTCGGGGCCAAGGAGCACAAGATGGGCATCCGCGGCACGACCGCCGCCGAGCTCGTCTTCGAAGGCGCTCGCGTGCCGCTCGCCGACAGGCTGGGTGACGAGGGTGGCGGCCTGAAGGTGGCGCTCGGTGCGCTCGGGTCGGGCCGGATCAGCATCGCGGCCGCCTGCGTCGGCCTGGCGCGCGCGGCGCTGGAGCACGCCGGGCGCTATGCCAACGAGCGCAGCCAGTTCGGTCGGCCCATTGGTCAGCAGGAGATGATCCAGGCCATGCTGGCCGACATGGCCACCGCGGTCGAGGCGGCGCGCCTGCTCACGTGGCGCGCGGCGCGGCTGCGCGACGCCGGCCGGCCGATCAACGCCGCCTCGAGTATGGCCAAGATGTTCGCCAGCGACGCCGCCATGCGGGTCACCACCGACGCCGTCCAGGTGTACGGCGGCGCCGGGTATAGTCGCGAGAATCCGGTGGAGCGTTTCATGCGCGATGCCAAGGGAGCCCAGATCTACGAGGGAACCAACCAGATCCATCGGCTCATCATCGCCCAGGAGCTGCTCGACGAGCTGCGACGCGAAGGATGAGGCGAGGCGAGTGAGACCCATAGACCGATGAGCACGACGAGCGCCCGAGCCACCAAGGACGCCGTCGCGTCCGAGTCCGCTGCTCCGTCCGCGCGAGCGCACCGTGCGCAGACGGCGCCCTTCGAGCCGCTCACTCTCGCCGACGAGGATCGCGTGGCTAGCCTGCTGGCGCTGGTTCATCGCACGGTTGAGCGGCAACCTGACCACGTGGCGCTGCGCTGGAAGCTGCCGAAGTCACGCCGCATGAACGGCGGCCAGCCGGAGGCCGAGGCGGCCGCCTGGACGAGCACCACCTACCGCCAGGCATGGGAATGGATCCGCGACACCGCGCTGGGCATGCAGCAGCTGGGCATTGCGGCCGGCGATCGGGTCTGCATCCTCAGCCGCACGCGGCCGCATTGGCTGGTAGCTGACCTTGCGATCATGTCGCTGGGCGCGGTCTCCTGCCCGATCTATCCTTCCTCGGAGGCCGGCCAGGCGGCGTTCATCATCAACAACGTGGGCGCTCGGCTGATCTTCGTCGAGAACGCGCAGCAGGCGGCGAAGATCGCATCTGTCAGGGGCGAATGCCCGACCCTCGAGCGCGTGATCGTCATCGAGGATCGCGGCAGGACGCCCGAGGGCGCAGTCACGTTCGACGACGTGCTCGACCTGGCACCCACCGATTCGGACCATCGGCGCCTCTGGCAGGAAGGCTGGCGCAGGCTGACGCGCGACAAGCTGGCGACGATCATCCACACCTCCGGCACGACCGCCAACCCGAAAGGCGCCATGCTGACTCACGGCAACCTCGTCTTCAATTACGAGGCGGTCGTGCAGTGCGTCGACTTCACCCCGGACGACGTCTTCCTCTCATGGCTGCCGCTGTCGCACATCTATGAGCGCGTGGCGGGCATGGTGGTGCCCCTGGGTCGTGGCTGCACGATCGCCTATGCCGAGCCATTGATCGAGCGTCTGCCGGCCAACATGGTCGAGGTGCAGCCGACGGTGATGGTCGCCGTGCCGCGCCTCTACGAGCGCGTCTACGCACGGGTGGTGTCGACGGTCGAGGCAGGCACGACGCTGCGCCAGCGCATCTTCGGATGGGCCGTCGGACTGGGCCGCCAGAAGTACGCCAACCGCCTCGCCGGCCGATCCGAGTCCTGGTGGTTCAGGGGCCAGCTGGCAGTCGCCGATCGGCTCGTCTTCGCCCGCATTCGCGAACGCACCGGCGGTCGCGTGCGCTACTTCGTGTCCGGGTCGGCGCCGCTGGCGCGCGAGATCGGCGAATTCTTCTACGCCTGCGGCATGCTCGTGCTGGAGGGCTACGGGCTGACCGAGACGTCGCCCTTCGTCTCGATCAACCGGCCAGACGACTTCGTGTTCGGCACGGTCGGGCGTCCGGCGCCAGATACCGAGGTGCGCATCGAGCAGGGCAGCGGCGAGATCGTGGTGCGCGGGCCGCAGGTCATGGTCGGCTACCTGAACGACCCGGCGGAGACGGCGCGCGCCATCGATGCGGATGGCTGGTTCCATACCGGCGACATCGGCGAGATCGATGATGGTGGGCGCATTCGGATCACGGATCGGCTGAAGAACATCATCGTGCTGGCCAACGGCAAGAACGTCTCGCCGGCGCCGATGGAGGCGGCCATCTCCACCTCGAAGTTCATCGCCCAGGCGGTCATCCTGGGCGACCGCCAGCCGTACACCGGCGTGCTCATTGCGCCCGACTTCGAGGAGCTTGGTCTGTGGGCCGCGTCCAACGGCCTTGCCGCCATGACGCCGGAGCAGCTGGTCGAGGAGCGCAGCGTCCAGAGGCTCTTCGACTCCGAGGTCAAGCGTACGCTCGACGGCTTTGCCATCTTCGAGCGGCCGCGCCGCACGGCGCTCCTGCCCCGACCATTGAGCGAGGAGGCAGGCGAGCTGACGCCGAGCATGAAGACCAAGAACCGCGTGGTGCTCGCCAACTGGCCGGAGAAGATCGCGCATCTGTTCGATGACGAGGTGTCTGACTGACTCTGGCCCATCCGCCGCCGGGCCCGCCGCGTGGCCCATCGGGCGCGCCGGCTGTACCATCGGCGCATGAACGACGTGTACATCCTCTCCGCGGCCCGCACGCCCATCGGTAAGTTCGGCGGCGGCCTGTCGACCGTTCCCGCGCCCGAGCTGGGAGGGATCGCCATCCGGGCCGCGATCGAGCGAGCCGGCATTGCGCCCGAGCGCGTCGACGAGGCGATCATGGGCGAAGTTCTGCAGGCCGGCGTCGGCCAGGCACCTGCTCGCCAGGCGGCGCTCAAGGGCGGTCTGCCCGACGGCGTCGGCGCGACGACCATCAACAAGGTCTGCGGCTCCGGCCTGAAGGCAGTGATGATGGGCAGCGCCGCCATCCGCGCTGGCGACGCGCAGGTCATCGTGGCTGGCGGCATGGAGAACATGAACCTTGGCCCGTACCTGCTCCCCGGCGCCCGGAGCGGGTACCGCCTGGGGGACGCGAATGTCGTCGACTCGACCGTCCACGACGGGCTGTGGTGCTCGATCTGCGACGTGCATATGGGCCTGCATGCCGAGAGGGTGGCGGGCAAGCACGACATCACGCGCGAGGCGCAGGACGCATTCGCGCTGCGCTCGCACCAGCGCGCCATTGCGGCGCAGGAGTCGGGCGCCTTTGATGACGAGATCGTGCCGGTCGAGGTCGCTGGCCGGAAGGGCACTACCATCGTGTCGAGGGACGAAGCTCCGCGCGCCGACACCAGCGCCGAAGCCCTGGCAAAGCTGAAGCCGGCTTTCCAGACCGATGGCGGAACGGTCACGGCGGGCAACGCGCCGGGCATCACCGACGGAGCGTCGGCGCTGGTCATCGCCAGCCAGGAGGCGGTCGGCCGCGACGGGCTGACGCCCATCGCGCGCATCACCGGCTACGCACAGGCCGATGTCGCGGCGGAATGGCTCTTCGAGGCACCGATTCACGGCGTGCGGCGGCTGCTCGACAAGCTCGGCGCCACGATCGGCGACTTCGATCTGATCGAGATCAACGAGGCGTTTGCCGCGCAGGTGCTGGCAGATGGCAACGAGCTTGGCTTCGACTGGGATCGGGTCAACGTCAACGGCGGAGCGATCGCACTGGGGCATCCCATAGGCGCGTCCGGCGCACGCGTGCTGACCACGCTCCTCTACGCGCTGCAGCACTCGGGCGGCAAGAAGGGGCTCGCCACCTTGTGCCTCGGCGGCGGGGGAGCGGTCGCGCTGGCCGTCGAGATGGTCTGACCGGCTGCGGAAGGGTGCGGCTCGTCCGGCTGAGCACTTGGGTTAGAATCTGGTGGCTGTCAGCCGCGACTCGGCCAGCCTCCGCCCGGTGGGTTTATAGCGTGTAGAGGCGCCGTCGCGCACTAGAGGAGGCATTTCGGAAGCCGATGGCTATCCAGAACCCGGTCACGGCGCACGCGCCGAACATCTGGTCGGTCGCGCAGCAGCAGTTCGATGCCGCTGCCGAGAAGTTGGATCTCGACGAGGGTATGCGCCGCGTCCTGCGCGTCCCAAAGCGTGAGCTGACCGTCAACTTTCCGGTCACCATGGAGGACGGGCACGTCGAGGTCTTCACCGGCTATCGCGTCCAGCACAACGTCTCACGTGGCCCGGCCAAGGGCGGCATCCGCTACCACCAGGACGTCAGCCGCGACGAGGTGCGGGCGCTCGCGATGTGGATGACCTGGAAGTGCGCGACGGTGAACATCCCGTTCGGCGGTGGCAAGGGCGGGGTGATCGTCGATCCCAAGAAGCTCACGATCAAGGAGCTGGAGGGCCTCACCCGACGCTACGCGACCGAGATCAGCCCCCTCATCGGTCCCGATCGCGACATCCCTGCCCCCGATGTCAACACGAACGCCCAGACCATGGCCTGGATCATGGACACATTCTCGATGCACCACGGGTACACGATCAGCGGCGTGGTGACCGGCAAGCCAATCAGCATCGGCGGCTCGCTCGGCCGCAATGAGGCCACCGCGCGTGGGGCGGTCTTCACCCTGCAGCAGGCGAGCCGCGTGCTCAACATGCCCCTTGCCGGAGCCAGGGTCGCGATCCAGGGCTACGGCAATGCGGGCTCGGTCGCGGCCACCCTGCTGGCGGCGGAGGGTGCCACCATCGTCGCCGTCTCCGACTCCAGCGGTGGGGTCCACAACCGGTCGGGGCTGGACCCGGCCAAGGTCAGCGCCTGGAAGCGTGAACATGCGACAGTCGTCGGCTTCCCCGAGGCCGATGTGGTGACCAACGCCGAGCTCCTCGAGCTCGACTGCGACATCCTGGTGCCGGCCGCGCTCGAGAACCAGATCACCCGCGACAATGCGCCGCGGATCAAGGCGCGCGTGGTGGCCGAGGCGGCGAACGGGCCGACCACGCCGGACGCCGACGCGATCCTGCACGACAACGGCATCTTCCTGATCCCCGACATCCTCTGCAATGCGGGCGGGGTCACGGTCAGCTACTTCGAATGGGTGCAGGACATGCAGTCGTTCTTCTGGACCGAGGACCGCATCAATGAGAGCCTGAAGGGGATCATGGACCGCGCCTTCGAGTCGGTGCACGCCATGAGCGAGCATCGCAGCGTGGACATGCGGACCGCCGCCTACATGGTTGCCGTTGCGCGCGTCGCGGAGGCCACCACCCTTCGCGGGCTCTACCCCTAAGGGATCCGTTGGGGACGCGCGGCACCGCAACCGCGTGACCTTGGGAGGACCGTCCGATGCTCGATCACGAAGAGCGCTTCCTGTTCCGCGAAGAGCTCCTGAACATGTCGACCGCGCTCGCCGATCCGGGCGCGCTGGACAATGTCGAGGACCTGCTGGGCGAGGTGACGACCAGCCCCCGCTTCGACTCCGACGTCTTCACCCTGGAGCGCTCGCTGCAGGTCATGCTCGGCTCGCGTGCCGGCTCGACCCTGGTCGGGTTGTTGACCGTCAACCGCGAGGTCTTCGAGGAGCTGGGCGAGATCGGCCTGTCCGCCGAAGTCCACGAACGTCTGGTGTCGTGGCGCGCCCGTTTTGGCCTGGCCATCGACAACGCTCTGAATTTCCTGAACAACCCGGACGGCATCCAGGGCCACAACTTCGGGACGCAGCTGTCGCACGCCGAGGGCGGCACCACGCTGCAGGGCCGGCTGACGCTGGTGCGCTACAGCAATGAGCCGCAGTTCTTCATCGCCGATGCCGACGTCCTGCTGGCGGTCGCGGCCGACATGATGGAGCGGCTCGGCGAGCACCTCGAGCCGGAGATGGTCGAGGCCGAGCTGGTCGGCCGGCTGCGCGAAGGGGTCGAGCTGATCGAGCGCCGCACCAGACCTAAGTGAGGGACGGCGCCCGGCGCATCTTCCTGGCGGCGACCGGCCAGAACCGCGGCAAGACGACCGTCTCGCTGGGGCTCATCGCGGCGGTCCTCAGCCGCGGGCATCGGCTCGGTTTTCTCAAGCCGGTCGGCCAGCGCTACCTCGTCATCGACGGCACGCGTGCTGACGAGGATGCCGTGCTGGTCCGCGACGTCTTCGGCCTGACCGATGCGCTCGACGACATGAGCCCAGTGACGCTTCCGCGTCACTTCACCACCGACTTCGTGATGGGTCGCGTCCACGACGACCTGGCCACCAAGGTGACCGATGCCTACGCGCGCGTCGCCGCCAACAAGGACCTGGTCATCATCGAGGGAACCGGGCACGCCGGCGTCGGCGCCGTGGTGGGCCTGTCGAACGCGCGCGCCGCGGCCACGCTCGATGCGCCGGTGATCATCGTCTCGGAGGGGGGCGTGGGACGGCCTATCGACGAGATCGCGCTCAACTGCGCGCTGTTCGCCGAGCGTGGCGTCCGCGTCCTGGGGGCGATCGTCAACAAGGTCGACGTCGCCGCTCGACCGCAGCTGCGCGAGGTGCTCGAGCGCGGCCTGGCCCAACAGGGCGTGGAGCTGCTCGGCTGCCTGCCGTACAGCCGGCTGCTGGCCAA
>JBBRXE010000082.1:0-7539 GCA_038248695.1 Candidatus Limnocylindria bacterium
AGAGTGGGGCCGAGCGATGGCGGTTGATCATGACTGCGCTCCAGTTCGTATCAGCGGACGTGAGGCGCCGCTTGTGGACCCCTCGGACGCCCGACCGGCGCGAGCCGTTACGCGTCGACGCACTAGACTCGCCTGCATGGCCGACCCCGACACGCGTTCCTACTCACCCGGCCTCGAGGGAGTCGTCGCCGGCGAAACCGAGCTCTCGAAGGTGGACGGCGCCAACGGCAGGCTGCTGTATCGCGGTTATCCCATCGGCGAACTGGTCGAGCGGGGCAGCTTTGCCCAAGTCGCCGAGCTGCTGTGGACCGGGGTATGGCGCGAGCACAGCACGCTTGCGACATCGCCGATGCCGGCCGAGGTCCTTGCGGTTCTCCATGAGCTGCCACGCGCAACGCTGCCGATGGACGCGTTGCGCACCGCGGTCTCTGCATGGGGTGCGGTCACGCGTCCTGCGTGGCCGCCAAGCGCGGAGCAGGCGCGAGCGCTGACATCCTTCGGACCATCGGCGCTGGCCGCGTTCGCGCGGATTCGCGAGGGACAGGAACCGATCGAGCCCGATCCGCAGCTCGGTCTCGCGGCCGGCTTCCTCTACCAGCTGCGCGGCGAGCGCCCGGATCCGGCCGCCGCCCGCGCGCTGGATGCCTACTTCATCGCGGGTGCCGAGCACGGCTTCAATGCTTCGACCTTCACGGCGCGGGTCATCATCTCGACGCGGTCCGACATCGCCAGCGCGATCGTCGGCGCGATCGGAGCGCTCAAGGGTCCGCTCCACGGTGGCGCACCCAGCGAGGTGGTCAATCAGCTGCATGAGATGGGCACGCCACAGGAGGCGGAGCGGTGGATCCGCGATGCCGTTGGCCGCGGCGAGCGAATCATGGGCTTCGGCCATCGCGTCTACCGCGCCTATGACCCGCGCGCGGCAGCGCTTCGCAAGGTCGCCGAGGGGCTGACCGGGGTCGCCGACTGGCTCTCCATGGCGGTGCAGGTCGAGGACATCGCGCTGCGCGTCCTGGCCGAGCTGAAGCCGGATCGGGTCATCAAGACCAACGTCGAGTACTACGCCGCCGCCGTGCTGCAGGGCGTCGGCCTGTCGCCCGACCTCTTTCCGTCGACCTTTGCGCTGGCCCGCACCGCGGGCTGGACGGCGAACTGCCTGGAGCAGGCCGCGGCGAATCGGCTGATCCGGCCAGCGGTTCGCTACATCGGGCCGGAGGAGCGCGCGCTTCCCGACTGAGCCCGGCCCGGATTCTGCACGGCAGACTCGCATGACAGATACCGATGCGGATCGCGACGCGAACGACAATCGTCCGCCGGTGATCGACCACCACGAGCCGCCCGCCGAGCCGAAGCGCAGCGGCCCGCTCGGAAGCATCGCCGGCGCCGATCGGGCGGGTCTCGGCCTGGATGGCGTGCCGGAAACCGCTCCGCCCGGCGCGCAGGTCGATCCATCCGAGACCAACGTTCCGGGCCCTGATTTCGGTGACTTCCCGGCCACGGCCAAAAAGCCCTGGGAGACGACGCTCGCCACCAAGAGCGACGACGCCGAGCTTGGCGCAGAGCCCGATCCGGAGGGTGAAATCTAGCCGTGCCCTGGCGTCGGCAGTCGGGTGCCCGACGCGGCACAATGCCCCGATGCCACGCACCGCACCGCCGTCGACGCTGAACGTCGCAGCGGCGCTGCTCACCGTCTACGTCGTCTGGGGATCGACCTACCTCGCGATCGCGCTGATGATCGAGACGCTGCCACCGCTGCTCGCGGCCGGCGTCCGGTATCTGGTCGCGGGCGTGCTGATGGTCGGCTTCCTGTGGGCGCGGGCGCGTGCCGGCGGCGCCGCGCAGGAAAAGGTCGGCGTCGCGCAGTGGCGGGCGGCGACCATCGTGGGCATCCTGCTGCTGCTCGGCGGCAACGGATTCGTTGTGCTCTCCGAGCTGCGCATCCCGTCCGGCATCGCCGCGGTGCTGGTCGCCACCGTGCCGATCTGGCTGGCCGTCTTCGATGCCGTCGTGACGCGGCGGCGGCCAACGGCGCTCGCCATCGGCGGCATCGTCGCCGGGTTCGTCGGCGTGGCCATCCTGCTGGCGCCGGCATCGGGCATCGACAGCCCCGACCCGCTCGGCGTGCTCCTGGTTCTGACCGCCGCGATCGCCTGGGCGATCGGCTCCATTTACTCGCGCAATGCGCCGATGCCGCGGTCGGCGCTGCTGGGCACCGGCATGGAGATGCTGGCCGGTGGCGCGGCGCTGCTCATCTTCGGCACGCTGCTCGGCGAAGCGGGCGAGGTCCATCCCGCCGCCTTCTCGCTCACGTCGCTGCTGGCGCTCGGATACCTCGTCGTCTTCGGCTCACTGGTCGCCTTCACGGCGTATGTCTGGCTGCTCGGCAACGTGCCGATCTCGACGGTCGGCACCTACGCCTACGTCAATCCGATCGTGGCCGTGGCCCTCGGCGCGATGTTCCGCCACGAACAGATCACGCCACGCACGTTCATCGCGGCGGCGATCATCGTTGCTGCGGTGATCGCCATGGTCAGCGGCCGCCCGCGCAGCGTCGAGGAGACCGGTCCGGTGCCGGAGGCGGCGTCGATCGAAGGATGATCTTGCATTCAGTAATCGAGCTCGGAGTTGTCGAAGACCCGCTGAAGCACGTAGTGCCCATCGGTCTCGGGGTCGATCAGGTTGGCTTGGGCCTGCAACAGCATGATGTACGGGTGCATACGCGCCTGGACGAGCGTCGTACCGCGGAATGCGAGCTCGACGATGACGCCCTCCTGCGTCTGCTGGCTCCAGTCCTGGCCGAACAGGAAGTTGCCGTGGCTGGCCATGGTGAAGTGCAACTCGCCCGAGTCGTCCCTGGCGAAGGCCATGGGTCCGGCCCAGTGCGAGCCGGCGCCCAGGATATGGTCGCAGCCGGCGTTGAACAGGAAGGCCCGCTGTTGGAGCTCGAGTTGGCTGAAATTCCCGAAATACTCACCCGGTCCCCACCATTGGGGCATGCAGAAGACGACGTCCGCGCCGCCGTCGCGCGCTCGCCTCACGGCCTCGGTCGCATTGGCGGCGGTCAACGGCGCGACGCCCGGCTGGCCCGGCCCCGCCGAGACGACGCCGGGAACGTCGTTGAAGCCGACGAAGCCGAACGACAGCCCGTTGACGTCCATGAACGCCGGCTCGAGCGCCGCATCGAGCGAGCCGCCGGCGCCGACATGCTTGATGTCGTTGGCGTCGAACTTGTCGACAGTCGAGAGCAACCCGGCCGAGCCGCGGTCGCTGAGGTGATTGGCGGCGAGCGTGGCCACGTCGACGCCCAGCACTTCGCGCAGCGCCTTGACCGCTGCCGGATCGATGCTGAACACCACGCCGTCGTTGACGCGCCAGTTATCGACGACCGGGCACTCAAAGTCGTCGACGGTGAGGTCCGCACCGCTCACCAGCTCCGCGACCGCGCCCATGTTGCCGGTCGGAACGGCGTCGACGATGTTGTAGCCGTTGCCCACCACGCCCGGCGGCACCGGGTTCGGGTAGACGCGCTGGTACTTCGCCGTGCCGCCGCCCATCACCCAGCCCCAGCCCTTGCCCTTGGTGATCGCCTGGAAGGCGACCCCGCGATCTGGGCACGAGTCGCCCAGCGAGATGATGCTGCGGACGTCGTTGACGTCGTAGGCGGTGTCCTCCTCGGGTAGCCCGATGGCCTTCGCCTGCACCGGGTACGGCCTCTGGCGGGCGGCCGGCTCGCCGAACAGGTCGGCGCCGTCGACCGGCAGGACCTTGGTCTTGGGCTCCACCATGCCAGGCGGCAGCAGCGCGATCGTCTCCGGTTTGGCCTCGATCTGCGCGATGACCTCGTCGGCCTGCAGGCAGTCGCCGCCGCCGACGATCTTCTGGCCGAGATATTCGGTGAAGCCGCACGGCACCAGCAACGTGCCATCGGCGGCCAGCTGCGTGACCTCGTCCAGCGTGATGTCCGCCTTGAGGTTGGTGTAGCCGGTGACGACAGCAGCCGGGAAGCTGACCTCGGGATCGCGCGTCGGGCTTGGCGAGGCGGTCGCTGTTGGCGTCGAGCTCGGAATGGCCGATGCGCTCGGCGTACCGGATGGTGAAGGTTGCGAGGCGCAGGCGGTCAGCAGCAGAACGGCCGCGACAAGTGCCGCCACAGGACGGCAAAATCGGTCAGATGACATCGCCGGCCATGGTAGTCGAGCGATTCGCATCGGTCGGTGACAAATGGCTATCATCGTTGGCCCATGACACGTGAACACGCAGGCGAAGCGATCAGTTTCGGCTCGGGCACTTCCGACGACCACCACGACGGCGTCCGCTGGGTCGACTACACGAACATCACGTGGAACCCGGTCTTCTGCAAGCGCTGCGACATCTGCGTCGAGATCTGCCCGAAGGCCACCCTCGTCCTGCGCAACGACGCCATCCTCGAAGAGGACAACTGCATCCTCTGCGGACTCTGCGAGCGCTATTGCCCGGACCTCGCGATCGAGATGATCCCCGCGGCGGTGGTGGCCCACGCCAACCGGGAGAAGTCCGGATAGACCGATGCGCAAGCTGACCCAGGGCAACGAAGCGGTCTTCCGCGGCGCCATCGCGGCGGGGGCCAGTTACTACGCGGGCTACCCGATCAGTCCCTCCACCGAGATCCTGAACGTCGCATCCGCCTACACCGCCGAGCATCCCGAGTTCAAATTCCTGCAGGCAGAGGATGAGATCGCATCGGCCAATGCCATCATCGGTGCCAGCCTGGCGGGGGCGAAATCCTTCACCGCCACCTCCGGCCCGGGCTTCAGCCTCATGCAGGAGGCGGTCGGCTACGCCCAGAAGATCGGCGTGGCATGCGTCTTCGTCGACGTCCAGCGCGTCGGCCCGGCGACCGGCATGCCCACCATGCCCGGCCAGGGCGACATCCTCCAGGCCCGATACGGCTCGACCGGCGACTACACGCCCATCGCCTTCTACCCGAACGGCGTCGAGGAGGCGTTCCGCGTGACGGTCGATGCCTTCAACGCGGCGGAGGAATCGCGCTCGCCGGTCGTCGTCTTCTCGGACACATTCGTGGCTCATCTCAACGAAGTGGTCGACCTCGACGAGATCGCGACCTCGGTGAGCGGCATCCCACGCGGGTCGGCCGCGCTCGGCAAGCACGAGAAGGGGAAACCGCGCTTCTTCGCCGGCGTGCTGATGTACGAGTCGGGGCCGAACGCCGGTGAGCCCGCCACGGCCGATGCCGACGAGTACATGCGCCAGTACTACGACGCCAAGCATCGCCATCACGAGGTCGCGGCCCGCTACGCCCACTATGAGCACGGATGGAACGTGGATGCGTCGGTCCTGGTCATCTGCTACGGCATCGTGTCGCGCGTCGCCTCGCCGCTGGCTCCCGACTACGCGCTCTTCCGGCCAATCCGCATCCACCCAGTGCTCGGCGACGAGCTGCGCGCCATCGCCGATCGGTACGAGCAGATCGTGTGCATCGAAGCCAACGACGGCCAGTACGCCGACATGGTCGAGCTCGCCATCCATCGCGAAGTGAAGCGTGTGCCGCTGCTTGGCGGGCGCATCTCCCTCGAGGCGGTGCGCGATGGCCTGGAACGTGTGCTCAGTGGCGGCCCTTCCGAGCCACCCGTCCCAGAGCAGCCGACGCATCGCATCGCGCCGTCACCGCTGGGAGTCGGCTGATGCCCGAAGCTCCCATGGCCGAGCTCGGCTACAAGCGGCACATCAAGACCGACCTGCTGCCGACGATCTGGTGCCCGGGCTGCGGGATCGGCACGATCATGATGCAGCTGGCCATGGTCCTCGACGAGATGAGCCTCGACGAGACGAACACGATCATCGTGACCGGCATCGGCTGCACCGGACGGATGGGCTCCTACCTCAACTATGAGAGCGTCTACACGCTGCACGGCCGCACGCTGCCCATCGCCGAGGCGATCAAGACGGTGCGTCCGGAGATGAACGTCATCGTCGTCGCGGGCGACGGTGACACGGCCAGCATCGGCGGCAACCACCTGCTGCACAGCATTCGCCGGAATGCCCATGTCACCGTGCTGTGCAACAACAACGAGATCTACGGCCTGACCGGTGGTCAGACCGGGCCGACCACGCCGACCGGCACGAAGACGTTGTCCAGTCCCATTGGCAACCCGAACACGCCGGTCAATCTGCAGGCCATCGTGCGCTCGTCGCCCCACGCCCTCTACGCCAAGACGACCGTCTACCACCAGCTCCACATGCGCAACGCCATCCGTGACGCGATCGAGCACGACGGCTTCAGCCTGGTCGACATCACCAGCCAGTGCATCGAGAACAACGGCCGGCGCATCGGCTTCGCGAGCGCCAACGAGATGCTCAACTTCTATCGGAAGACCTACAAGCGCGCCCCGAAGGATGCCGATCACCTCGAGCCGTTCCAGCTTGGCGTCCTGTATCCCTTGCAGACCGATGCGGATCATGCCGCCACCAACGGCAACGGTCACGCGCCGGTCGGACTGCCGCCGCAGACAGCCGCGCCGCTCACCTCTGCCACCGAGACGCCCGGCGAGGGCGGAGCGACGGAGCCCCCGAGCGCGGGCGCGGGGGCCGATGCGCCGAGCGACGACGAGAAGGCGCAGCGCCGCGCCGAGTCACAGCGCAAGGCCGCGCTCATGGCAAAGCTGCCATCCGACCTGAAGCTGCGAGTTGCCAAGCGCGAGATGACGCTCGAGGAGGCGTTGCGCGCGGTGGACGCATCGCAACAGGCGGGCGTGGACGAGTCGTAATGAGATCAGGACCCGCGAACGAGACGAGCAGCCACCATCGGTCGCTACCGACCCGTGCAGGGTGCGCTATTCGCCGCAACACGACACCATCGGTCGCTACCGACCCGTGCAGGGTGCGCTATTCGCCGCAACACGACACCATCGGTCGCTACCGACCCGTGCAGGGTGCACTATCGGCGTCAGCGCGACGTCATCCGCCGATTGCGACCTCTCGAAGGAGCGTTACGGGCCATCTTCGCGCCACCGGATGGGATTCGCGCAGACGCCACGCGGCTGCATCGGTCTGGGAATGACCACCTCGATTGCGTTCGACGGCGTCGGCGGCCAGGGCGTACGCGTCATCGCCGGGGTGATGGGCGCGCTGCTGGCGAGGATGGGGAAGGAGGTCACCATCCTGTTCGACTACGACTCATCCGTACGCGGCTCGATGTCCGACGCGTTCGTCATCTTCGACGACCTCCCGATCGCCAACCCGGTGATCGAAGAGGCGGACATCATGCTCAAGCTGGCCAACAAGGGCCACCTGCGCATCCACGGCCGCAAGGTCGTCACCGACTTGGGGCTCGGCGGCGAAGGACAGGAGCAGATTCCCTTCGCGTCGCTTGGCTCGCAGCAGTTCGGCAAGGAGCTGTTCGGCAACATGATCGCGCTCGGCCGGCTGCTGCGACTGGCGATGATCGAGTTCGACGAGGCTGCCATCCGCGACTCGCTGCCGGCGCGTTTCAAGGACGAGAACGTGGCCGCCATTCGGTTTGGCTACGACCTGACCGATGAC